>CAZPIK010000023.1:0-13494 GCA_964586185.1 uncultured Candidatus Sumerlaeota bacterium
AATTGTCGCTCCGACGGCTGCCGCGCCCATGTCATAAGCCTGCTTGACCGTCCCAAACAGAATCTGATCGAACTTGTTGGGGTAGGTCATCAGTGCATTGTGGTTGATCTTGACGAGGAACGGAATCTTGTGGGCGTATTTGCGCGCCATCGAACCGAGCACGCCGAACGTCGAGGCGACGGCGTTGCATCCAGCCTCGATCGCCAGCTTGATGATATTTTCGGGATCAAAATAAATTGGGTTCGCCGCGAAGGACGCCCCAGCACTGTGCTCGATTCCCTGATCCACGGGAAGGATTGAGAGATAGCCCGTGTTGGCGAGCCGACCATGACCGAACATCCGCTGGAGATTGCCGAGCACGCGCGGATTCAAATCGCTCTGCGCGTAAATCCGATCCACAAAATCCGAACCGGGAAGATGGAGCAAAGATTTTGGAATTCCTTTGCACTCGTGTTGCAGCAATGATGCGGATTCATCACCCAGCGTTTTTTCGATCTCTTTCAAATTGCCCATGATTCGATTCCCAGCCTTCTCTTCTATTTCAAATGGAGTTCAGGGCTTAAGCCCTCATTTTATGGCGGTTACGTGATTCAAAAGACCTTTTACAGTCTCTGTGTATGCGCGCCGAAAGTACCCTACACCCTTCAGGTATTGAACTCAATACCCAACATTTTATCTCGCATGGCGCATGAATCGCGCCAAAACTTACGAATCCGAATCCACGTCTCCCACGCTGAAATACGCGGCTTGCGGGTGATGGAATACGAGCGCGCTGACGCTGGCTTCGGGTTCCATCATGAAGCCTTCGGTCAGTTCGACGCCAATTTTGGATTGCGGATCCAAAAGTCGCCAAAGTTTTTCCTGATCTTCAAGTCGGGGGCAAGCCGGATAACCGAAGCTGTAACGTTTGCCGCGGTATTCGGCGCGGAAAAGTTGCATCGGCGTCGTCGCAGGGGAATCGTGGAATCCCCACATCGCGCGGAGTTTTTGATGCAGCCACTCAGCCATTGCCTCGGCGGTCTCGATGGCGAGCGCCTGAAGCGCGTGACTCTTCAAATAGTCGCCTGAGTTTTTGAGTCGCTCGGCCATCGCGCGAACCGATTCGACGCGGCCTTGGCAAGTCGTAACGAAGAATGCGACGTAATCGCGCTTGCCGGAATCAAGCGGCGCGACCAAATCGGCGAGGCAGCGTCCCTCGCCTTTCGTTTGGCGCGGGAAATCGAATCGCAATATCTCCGAACCGCTTTCCGAGAGAATGATGAGTGAATCGCCCGAAGACGCCGCGCGGTAGAAACGATAGACGGCGCGGCAACGAAGCGAATTCGCACGGAGAATTTCATCCTCAAGATTTTGGATAATGGCGCGTAGTTCGAGCGCTTTGGCGTCGCCTCGCGCGATCAGGTCCTCGAACTTTCCCTTCAATCCCAGATGCCGATTGTAAAGCATGGCGGAGTTGACGAGTCGCCAGATTTCCTCGATGGGCGCGTCATTAATTTCCTGCGATTCCAAACTGGGCGGCGCCGGAGCGGCGGCGGAATGGTCAATCGCGAGCCGAACGCGCGGCGTTGTTTCCGCATCGTCCGACGCTTTTAAAGCCTTCTGCGCTTCGCGTTCTTTCGCGGACGCTTTCTTCGTTTCGATGAATTTCTTAAAGTCGTCCTCCTGCGTGCGATCCACGACGCGATTGGCTAGCGCAAGTCCCGTCATCGCGTCGGATGCATAAGCGACGAGGCCGTCGTATTTCGTCGCGATGCGACCGTAAGTAAATTGTTCGCTGAGCGCCGCGCCGCCGACCAAGATCGGAAGCTTCACACCCGCCGCGCGAAGATCGTCCGCCGTCGTCACCATCTGCTGCGCGCTTTTCACGAGCAATCCCGAAAGTCCGATCATGTCGGGTTGGTGTTTCTCCACCGCCGCGATCAAATCTTGCGGCGGAACCTTAATGCCGAGATTCACGATCTCAAAGCCGTTGTTGCTGAGGATGATGTCCACGAGATTTTTACCGATGTCGTGGACGTCCCCCTTGACCGTCGCGAGAATCATCTTCCCTTTGGTCGCCCCATCCTTCTTTTCCATGAAGGGTTCCAAATGCGCGACGGCGGCTTTCATCACTTCGGCGGATTGAAGCACTTCCGCGACAATAAGCTGGTTCGCGCCGAAGAGACGACCGACCTCGCTCATTCCGTCCATGAGCGGACCGTTGATAATCTCCAGCGGTGTGCGCTTTTGCAGAGCTTCGTTCAGGTCATCAATCAACCCTTCCTTGCTCCCTTCGATCACGCATTGCGCAAGACGTTGATCGAGCGGCATTCCGGAGCGGTCGGCGACGACGTTTTTCTTACCGGTTTTGCCGCGGAAATATTCCGAAAATTTTCCAACCGGATCTTCGCCCGTGTAATCAATGAGCGCCTCACAGAGCGCAATCTCCTCGGCGGGAAGATGCGTGATCCGTTCGAGCTTTTGCGAATTGACGATGGCCATATCCAATCCGGCCTCGAAATTCTTATGCAGGAAAACGGTGTTCAAGACTTCGCGTCCGGCTTCGGGCAAACCAAAGCTGACGTTTGAAATGCCAAGGATCGTCCGGCATTCGGGGAACGCGGCCTTGATCACTCGAACGCCTTCGATGGTCTCGCGCGCCGAACCGATATATTGCTCGTCGCCCGTCCCGCAGGGGAAAACGAGCGGATCGAAAATAATATCGGCGGCGGGGATTCCGTACTTGGTTGTGAGGAGTTCGAAACTTCGTCGCGCGATTTCGAGTTTTCGGGTACGCGTGACTCCCATCCCCTGAACTTTGTCTTCATCTATGCAACCCACAACAACCGCCGCTCCGTATTGCCGGATAAGCGGGCAGACCTGCTCGAACCGCTCTTCGCCGTCTTCAAGATTGATTGAATTGATGATCGCCTTTCCTTGGCATCGCTTGAGCGCGGCCTCGATCACTTCGTCGCTCGTCGAGTCAATCATGATCGGCGCGCGAACTTTCTTGGTCAGGATTTCGAGGAACTGAATCACGTCGGACTTCTCGTCGCGATCCGGATTCGCGAGGCAGACGTCAATGACGTGCGCTCCGCCGCGCATTTGAGCGCGACCGATCTCCGCCGCCTCCTCGAATTTTCCCTCGACGATGAGCCGTTTGAACATGCGGCTGCCGATGACGTTCGTCCGCTCGCCGACGATGACGGGCTTGGTCTGTTCGAGATCGAGATAATCAATCCCGGAGACGGCGGGTTTGCGAACGCGGCGCCGCTCGCGCGGTTTGAAAGTTGCGGCCATCTCGGCAATCGCGCGGGTGTGTGCGGGCGTACTGCCGCAACAACTCCCCACGAGATTGATGTAACCCGACTCACAGAAACGTCCGAGCTTGCGCGAAAGAGTCTCCGGCGTTTCGTTGTAGCGACCATCCTCATCGGGCAGACCCGCGTTCGGCATGCACGAGACCGCCTCGACCGCCAAATCCGAAATCGCGCGGATGTGATCAATCATCGGATCGGGGCCGGTCGCGCAATTGAGACCGATCGAAAGCAGACCCGCGTGTTCGAGGCTGGTCGCGAGAGCTTCGGCGCTTTGACCGGCCAGCATCGTTCCCATCGGCTCGATGGTTCCGGAAACCATGACGGGAACTTGGTCACGAGTGAGTCCGAGTTTCTCAATCGCGCGACGGATTCCTATGAGTCCCGCTTTAATGTTGAGCGTGTCCTGACACGTCTCCATGAGGAGAATGTCCACGCGACCTTCAAGCAGTCCCTGAGCTTGGATTGCGTAATGTTCGATCAGTTCATCGAACGTAACGCCGCCGGTGACTGAAATGGTTTTGGTTGTTGGGCCGATGGAACCCGCGACCCATCGCGGCTTGCCATTCGCGGAAAACTTGTCGGCGACCTCTCGCGCGATTTGTCCCGCCGCTCGGCTGATTTCGAGCGCATGATCCTGCAAGCCATATTCAGCGAGCACGAGCGGCGTCGAACCGAAGCTGTTCGTTTCGACAATATCGGCTCCGGCTTCGTAATAAGCGGCATGAACGGCGGCGATGACATCGGGTCGCGTGCGATTCAGGTTTTCGTTGCAACCTTCAAGCGCCTCGCCGCCAAAATCGGCCGCGACAAGGCTTCGCGCTTGAAGCTGCGTACCCATCGCACCATCAAACACGACGATTCGTTCCGCGAGAATGTCACGCAAATCTTGAACCGTCAGGAGGCCGTGTCGAAGAGATGAACTCATACCGTCACTCGCATCGTCTTAATCTTCACGCGCGGACTATTCTTCCTCGCGCGAGGACAATCCCCCGTATCGTGCCATAAATGTCATGGAATTGACCAGAACGGCGTTTTGATTAGGTGCGCACGTCGAGACATGCGAGTCGGGTTGTTTTTCGAGCGAGGCTGATGTCCCGCATCGTGGTCTCAGGAATCGAGTATTCACCCAGACGACCCCGACGGATCGCGTTTTGCAATCCCTCCAAATTATCGAGCACGATTTGCAGCGTATCGAACGTCATTCCCTTTTGCTGTTGCGCTTCAATCAGACGGATGAAATCGCGCATGAAATCGGAGATGAGTCCGTTATCACGATGGCGGGTCTGGATGCGGCGAAGAAAAAACTGAGTTGCCGCGAGCGGCGATTGATCGGGCGATTGCGCGTCTTGGCGCAGATAATTTTCGCGAATAAAATCGGCGTCGCGCTCGGCGAACTTTCCGACGAATTCGGCCAGGAATCCGGCGACGGGGTATCTCCGAACGGCGTCGAGCGGACGCTCCAAATCTTCGGCGGTATTCACGCGCACGGCGGGGAGGATGAACGCTTCGTCACGGAGCGCGGCAAGATCGCTTACGAGCCGGTTGCGGAATAGGTCGGGGGCTGTTTCATCGTCGTGGTCAATGAGGAGTTCCTCGACGGTTCCCGTTTCGAGCATCGTGTTCCAATCGAGACTGTATTCCGATTGCATGTCGGTTCCCGTTTCTTCGGGATCCGTGCGCCACTGCGGCTGGGCGCGGCAAATAAGCCGGAGCGTGCGACGCGATTTGATGAGCCGATGCCGCAGGTATTCGACGCTTTCCATCGAAGCTTCGGCCTGCCACTTTCGGATCGGTTCCAATCCTTCGGGCTTGAGCGCGTCGTTAAGGAGGTCGCCTTTGCGCGCTTCAGCATACAACGCGCGACAGGAACGGCAAAAGCAGTAGGGATAACTCGTAATCGTTCCGCCGCGAAGGCCGAATCCGGTGTAATTGATGACCAGCCCGTCCACAGCGTAACCCTCGGCAAGTTCGGTGAGCATATCGCCAAGGTAACGGCGATAATCGGGATTCAAGGGACAAGCGACGATGTCTTCGCGCGATTTCAAACGATGGCGTCGGTAAAGCGGATGCGGCGCGATACGCCATTCAGGAAACTTGCGGAGCAGCCGATGAGTCGCGCTCGAATAACGCGGATGAAAATTATAGGGGCGCACGAAACCCCAAAGGTTGACCCCCGCATCGCGCGCGGCGCGGGTTGCATCGGCGACGGGATCCCATTTCCGATATTGCGGATTGATCGGATAAAAGCGCGAGACGCCGCGACCGCGCCGAATCTCCTTTGTGGCGGCGCAGGGGAACAGCGTGTAACCATTCACGAAAACGGGAAAGAGAATGACGTTAAATCCGGCGCGCGCGGCGAGCGCGATCTGCGTTCTGACTTCCGCGCGCGTAAAACCGCGGTGAGGATCGAAGTGAAAAACGCGCGTTTCCGGAACGGCCTCGACGGCGGGTGCGGAGAGAACGGGGATGGTGAACGAGCCAGTGGCCATGATCGGACGATCCCGTAATACGGTTCACTTAATGAAAAAAAAGTAGAATGAACAAGGATGAAGAGGATGCGCAGGATGAAATAACAGGTTGCGACACAAGTTTGAAATCGGCAGGCAAGGGCAGCCCTCGCCATTTTCTACCCGCTCCAATTCTCCAAAATCCGATCCTGTCCATCCTCTTCATCCCTGTTGATTCTGAGTCGAAGCCGATTTCCAGATGGGCGCGCGCTTTTTCAATTCATCAATCACGTAACGCGCGGCGTCGAACGCCTCGGCGCGATGCCCCGCTGCCGCGACGATGACGATGGATTCTTCGCCCACCGCGATGCGCCCGATCCGGTGTACGACCCGAATGGCATTGAGTCCCCAACGATGCGCAGCCTCTTCCGCAATCTTGCGCAATTCGCGCTCGGCCATTTCAGGGTAATACTCATAATCCAAGTGGGCAATCTTCTCGCCCGACTCCAAAGGACGGACGCAGCCCGTGAAAAGCACGCGTCCGCCGCTCTCGGGCGAAGCGACGGCGGCGTATTCGGCGGCCGGATCAAGCGGTGCGGACTGGATGCGGATTTCAATCATAGTAATGCGACAAAGAGATATTTCTCGCCGCTACGGTATCATCGGTTCAGAGCGGATAGAAAATAAAGACATTCGTGAAGTGCGCCCGCATTGTTTGTTGGCTTGCAATTCCAATCCGCCCTTCGCCAGACTGTTCGCGAAGATTTCCGGAATGCCCTTTGGGAAGAAAGGTCGCCACATGTCGCCGCGCCGTCACCGTCAGTTTCTCATTCCAAGTCTATTTGGATTGGTGCTCACATTCTCAATTGCGTGTAGTCACACCAGCGCGCGCGATGACGGCGCAGAAGGCCGCTCGTGCCTTTTGATTGTGCTGGATGGTCTTCGTCCGGATTACGTCCGGCCCGATTGGATGCCGCATCTTTACGAACTTTCGCAGCGCGGCGTCGTCGGAACGAACCACCATTCTGTTTTTCCGACCGTCACGCGAGTCAATGCCGCATCCATTGCAACCGGTTCCTATCCGGAGACGCACGGACTCCTTGGCAACTCCGTTTATTTTCCGGAGGTCGAACCCGCGAAAAGCCTCAGCACGGGCGACGCCAAAAATCTTGAACGAATTGAAGTGGCAACCGGAGGAAAACTCCTGACCGCAACCTCGATCGGCGAATGGCTAGATCAACATGGGAAACGACTTCTCGTCGGCAGTTCGGGTTCGACCGGTTCCGCGTTTCTTCTCAATCACAAGGTCAAAGGGGTTGGGATCGTTCACACGGAACGGAACTGGCCCGAGAGCCTTGCCGCCGCGACGGCTGAACTCGGCCCCGCACCACCCGAAACTGAGCCAAACGCCGCGCAAAATAAACGCGCGGTCAACGCTTACATCCGGCTCGGTCTCCGGCGCGAGAAGCCCGATCTCACGATCCTTTGGCTTTCCGATCCCGATCATACCGCGCACGAAAAAGGAATTGGCGATCCAGTGACGGTGGAGTCCTTGACGCTCGTGGATCACGAAATCGGGCGGATCGTTCAGACGCACAAAGATTTGGGATTGGAAAAAAGCGTCAACATTATCGTTACTTCGGATCACGGTTTTTCGACGCACTTGGGTGGTATGGATTTGGGGCGGCTGCTCGTGCAGAACCAACTTAAAGCTTCGATGCAATCGGACGACGTGGTTATTTCCGACGGCGCGATTTATGTGAAGGATCACGACGCGGAGAAAATTCGCAAGATCGTCGAACTCTTGCAGAAAACCGAACGGATCGGCGCAATTTTCACGAAACGCGCGTTGCCGACCCACCCCGAAGGGATCGTCCCCGGCACACTTTCGTTCACTCTCGCCCATTGGGATCACGAACGCGCGGCGGATATTCTCGTTTCTGCCGATTGGAACGACGCCGAAAATTCGCATGGCTTTAAGGGCGCGGCATTCCAATCAGGCGTCGCGGGTCACGGTACGAGCAGCCCTTGGGATATTCACAATACGCTCATCGCGTTCGGACCTGATTTCAAATCGAAGACGCAAATTAAGACGCCAACTTCCAACGCCGATCTCGCGCCGACGATCTGCAAATTATTAGGAATTTCCCCCGCGCCGACGATGACCGGTCGAATAATTGAAGAATTATTAGATGACGGTCCCGACGCGAGGGATATCAAGATTTTAGAGCGCGAATATCGGTCAGAAGCGCACGGCAAAAACGCCGGTTACAAGGTCGAGGCTAACGAATCCTCGGTGAACGGTGTGGATTACCTCGACTGGGTGAAGGCGGAGCGTAAGTAAGAATTGATATGAATGCCAACCCGCTCACTCATTAGTTGGTCTGTTATTCGAACACCGTCCAATCGTGCGTTGCATTGGGTCGAGTAACAACATTGATTGTTTTGTTCAAGATCGCTCCGAAGACACCCGGTCCGGGATTCTCGGCCATCTGTAACTGAATCGCGCACGATCCCGGAGTAAGCGGCGCGGTAATATAAGCGATCATCGGCGCGTTTGTGTTGGGAGTGGCATTACCCTGCATGAAAATCCCCGCGCTAAAGAGTCCGCATGGATCGCTATTTACGTTCAGGTAATAGTTGCCCCCCTGCATCCAGCTCGTGTTGCCTGTATTGCGCGCGGTGATATCCACCCAAAGACTTTGCCCCGTAAACATTTGCGTCGGGATAGTGTTATTGGGAATGGTGGCGTTGTTAATCGGATCCACAAGATTCAATGTTTGTGTCGTCAGCGCGCCGAATGTGGCGGCGATCTCGCTCATTTGGAAATTAATCGCGCATGGACCGCCCGCAGCGGGTCCACTCAGAATTCCGGTGAAACTAAAACTTTGACCCGGGAGCACATTTGTCGTTGGCGCTATCGCCAGCGAACTAACAGGCGAAAGTCCGCACGGATCGAAGCTCACTTTCAGTTCGAAATTCCCCGCGCTTGACCACGTTGTGTTACCTGTATTCTGCAATGTGACCGTGATCGGGATCGGATGCGATTTTGGAATTTGCGTAGGGATTCCATTCACCGTGAGGGCGGCATCATTGAACGGTGAAGGAGATGCGGTCGGCGATGCCGTTGCGGTTGGGGACACAGTTGGACTCGGCGAGACCGTCGGGCTTGGGCTAACGGTTGCCGATGGTGAACTCGTGGGCGACGGCGACGCAGTTGGCGATGGGGATGCACTTGATGACGGCGTCGGACTGGGACTGACGCTGGCGGTTGGAGAACTCGTGGGCGAGGGCGATCGCGATGGCGTGGGCGATGCGGTGGCCGTGGGCGTCCGCGTGGGCGTAGGAGAGCGACTAGCCGAGGGCGAGGCCGAAGGAGTTGGTGAAGCCGATTGCGACGGACTCGGCGAAGGTGTCGGCGCGCATCCGAAATGGAAAACGCGTCCCGCGTCTGCCACGCTTGCGTCATCGCGATGCGCGCCGACGACAATATCGTTTCCGGAAAGAGCGACTGAGATTCCGAAGAAATCCCCTGTTCCCGGTGCCGGATTGGTGAAGGTTTGTGCTAATAGACCGGTTGTAAGATCGAATAGGTATGCGCTTCCCGCGTCGGTTGCGCCCGTGTTGTCGCCCGAAGCGCCGATCAAGGCGTAGCTTTCTGAAGTGGACACCGATTGACCGAACAGATCGCCCGTGGATGCCGAGGGATTATTGAAAGTGCGAATTAGTCCGCCCGCCCATGCATCAAATAGATAAGCGCTTCCGCCATTCACCGCGCCCGCGTCGTCGGCATAACAACCTACAAGGGCGTTATATCCCGAGATCGCGACCGAGTTGCCGAAATAATCGCCCGTCGCTGGAAGTGGATTGTTGAAAGTGTGGAGTAATGCTCCAGAGTTGGCATCGAATAAATACGCGCTTCCGGCGTCCATTGCTCCAGTGTCGTCTCCCCAAGCTCCAATGAGCACGTTGTTTTCCCAAATGGCTACGGCGGTTCCAAAATAATCGTCCACCGCGGGAGTCGGATTGTTGAAGGTCTTGAGCAACGATCCCGTCGAGGCATTGTAAAGGTATGCGCTTCCTGTGGTTCCGATCAGTACATTATTTCCCCAAATGGATACGGAATAAGCGGATCCGCCGTGATTGAAGACATGAAGATAGGTTCCGGTAGTGGCGTTAAACAAGGTTGCGCCTTCCGATTCACTTCCCACTAATGCGCTGTTACCCCAGATCGCTACGGAGTTACCGTAATGCGGACCGACATAAATTGGTGAATTGTTCAATTAGGTGATATACGACCCCGTCGTCGCGCTGTATATATAGGCGCTTCCATAATCAGTTTGCGGCGTGCCGTCGGTGGCCGTCGTGTCGGCCCCATAAGCCCCCACCACAATCTTGTCGCCTGAAATGGCAACGGAATAGCCGAATTGGTCCAGTGCTGCGGGTGTGGATTTAGCAAGCGTTGAGCGAAGAATGAGAGGAAGGCAGGGTGGGAGTGGAGTTGAAGTTGGTGATGCAGTCGGAGTCGGTGAAACAGTTGGCGATGGACTGTGCGTTGGGCTTGGAGTAGGTGTTTGACAAAAGTATATGTAGGCGCTTTCGGCACCGCTAGCTCCCACTCCAATTATATTACCGGAGATCGCCGCTGAATTACCAAAACTATCATAATTAGTAGGTTCGGGGTTGTTAACAGTTTGAAGCAAAGCACCCGAAGATGCGTCAAAAAGATATACGCTTCCAGACTCGGTCGCTCCAGCGTTATCGTCGCGAGCCGCCACTAAAACGATGTTCCCTGAGAGCGACACTGAGTTTCCGAAATTGTCACTGATATCAGGCGTAGGATTATTTAATGTTTTAAGAAGCGCGCCCGAAAGGGCATCGAAAAGATATGCGCTTCCAGAAGCGTTCGCACCGGTATCATCATCCGGTGCCCCTATTACGACAAGGTTCCCCGAGATCGCCACTGAATCACCGAAGTGGTCGGGTGATGCGGGCGTGGGATTGTTAAATGTTTCAAGAAGCGCGCCGGTAATAGCGTCGAAAAGATAAGCGATTCCGGAACTGCTTGCACCGGTATCATCATCCGGTGTACCTATTAGGACGTTATTTCCCGAGATTGCCATGGAATCGCTGAAATACTCCTCAAGACTGGGTGTAGGATTGTGAAAGGTTTGAAGAAGTGAGCCAGAAACAACATCGAATAAGTACGCGCTTCCAGCTTGTGTCGCCCCCATGTCATCGTAAGGAGCTCCTACTAAAGCATAGTTCTCGGAAAGCGCCACCTTCAGGCCGTAATAGTCGTTGGAAGTCGGCGCCGGATTGCTAACGACTCGAATAAGTGCGCCCGAAACGGCGTCGAAGAGATAAGCATTACCGCAGTTGGATGCGATCGTATCGTCAAAAGGTGATCCCACTAAAACGTTATTCCCAGAGATCGCAACTGAAGAGCCGAACCTATCATCTGCGTTGGGCGTGGGATTGTTGAAAGTTTGAAGCAGCGCACCCGAAACCACGTCGAATAGGTAGGCGCTTCCGGCCTTGGACGCACCTGTGGAATCACCGGAATCCCCCACCAAAGCATAATTACCCGAGATCGCTATTTGATTTCCAAAGTTGTCAAAAGATTCAGGCGTAGGGTTGCGGATCGTGTGCGCCAATGACATCGTCGAGCCCGGGGGACATTGCGCCGCAAGTTGCGGCGTAACGAACACCCCTGCAAAGAAAACGATCCCAGCGAACGCGAAGAAGACCGCCGTTCTTGTCATTCGGCTTTGCTCGTGGATGGCAATGCGCAGGTCACTCATACAGACTCCACATTTTGCTGCTATTCGGCAGGGGAACATATTCAAACGCGCCTCGATCCACGCGCGGGATGGCATCCCAGTTTCCGTCCACGGGACGGGCTTGTCCCCGCTGATCCATCGTTAGGAACGAAAGCGGGTTGCCGGAATCTATCGCGGGACTGCCGTAAAGTAGCGCACGGGTATAGGTCGGGCCACCGTTATCTTGCAGTAAGCCGATGAAGGGATTCACGCTGTTCATATCTGAGGGGGCGGTGAATAGGGCGGCTGCGGAATTATCGCTGCTGATGTTGTAGCCTTGCGAGAAATCCACACCCCCGATCAAGTTGGAGTAGTTCGTGGGGGTGTTTGAGGCTAGGATCGTCCCATCCACATAAAACCCGCTACCGCCCCCGAAAAAGTCGGCCTGCACATAGATTCCTCCTCCCGGCCCGTTGGAGGCGACGGTGCAATGAGTCATTTCACCGGAATCATATAGCGATAATCCACCGCCCGTGCCGTCCCCCGACGTCCCGACGCGAGCCAGATTGCCGGAAATTGTGGAATTGCGAATGTCAAAATTAGCCGCGCCCAAACCGCCCGCCGCCGAAAGCCCTCCCGATCCGCTGATGGCGGAGTTGCCCGAAATCGTGCAGGAGTCCATGTAAAGAAAGCCGAAAGCGCCGCCTCCCCCGCTCGCTCCATTTAGAGCGGAACCGGACGACGTAACCGTATTGCCGCTGATTGTGGTGCGCGCAATAAAAGCGCCCGTCAACGAACTAATCGCCCCGCCCGAGCCAACAAAGTCGGTAATCGAAACGGAATTCCCGGAGAGGACACTGTCTTCGATCCGCAAAAAAGTCCCTCCGGGTTTTTCAGCGTAAATCGCTCCGCCATGACACTCGACCCCGTTGGAGACCGCCATGTTTCCAGATAGCGTTGAATTGTAAATCGAAAGGGTTCCGTGGCTAAGGATTGCCCCGCCGTTGACATTGGCAAAAGCCGCCGCCGTTTTTCCGCCCGAGATCGTAAGATCGTGCAATTCCAAGTCGCCGTTGAAACTCACGAGGAAGAGACGAAACGCGGGAGAAGCGGCGTTGCGCTGGAGCGTCGAGTCGTTTCCGTTGATCGTGATCTTGGTGGCGATGACGGGCAGACCGTTGTCCCCTTCGGTCGTGTTGTTGACCGAGGTCAGGGTATAGGTCCCCGTCGTCATGTTGATGGTGTCGTCTTCGGCGTTGGCGTTTGCCGAGTTGATCGCGCTGATCAATCCGCTCACGTTGCTGACGTTGAACACGGCGGCCTGAGCGCCCATCGTTAGGCACAAGGAGCAAATGGCTGCCAGCTCAAGCCACCAAATGGTCGGTTTCTTCATAGGCGGATTTCAACCTCGACCGATTCTGGTTGCTGAATACTGTAGCGGTCAATACATTTCCATTTTGGTTGCGATTAGATCCTATTTCCCCGACACATCGAAACAATACATATCATTCTGATTTCGGATCAGGAGTTTTCCCCCACAGACAACTGGATGCGCCCAACTTGGGCGGCCGCGATCCTCAATTGTGAAGTGTCCCTTCTCTTTGTAACCTTGGGATGACGCTTCGGCCAGTCCCACAGTATTATTCTCGCCGAAGAGGAATAACATTCCATCGGCATAAGTGAGCGATCCCTTGCCGACGCTGCGATCTTTCCAGACTACCTCGCCCGTCTCCCATTTGAGGCAATGCAGAATGTTGCCCGAAAAACCGTAGAGGTAACCATCCAATAAAACAACTCCGCCGTGATGGTTCTGCATGTTCTTGCTAAAATAAGCCTCGGTCGCGTCAATCGTGTCGCCGTTCTTCTTGAGATCGAGCAGCGCGCATCCCGTGTCATAAGCCGAAGTGTAGAACACTTTTCCCTGATGATAGATCGGCGTGGTGATATTCGCGGGGTTATTTGCCGCCTTCTTGTAATGCCACATCA
>CAZPIK010000023.1:13504-21573 GCA_964586185.1 uncultured Candidatus Sumerlaeota bacterium
AACCAACGGCGGTCATCGTCATATAAGTGCGCACGCCTTCGATATCGGCAACGACATTGGAGCAATATCCCGCCGCGTCGCTCAAATCTTGCGTCGTCCAAACTGTTGCGCCGGTCATTTTATCGAGCGCGACGACCGAGGCTTGCGGTCCGCCGGGGGTAACAATCAAATGTTTTCCGTCAATAAGTGGCGATTCGCTCAAATGCCAATAAATGTTCTGCGCCTTGAACCTTTCGAGCATGTTGAATTTCCAAACCTCGGCGCCGTCCTCGGCCATAAGGCACGCAAGGCTTCCATCTTCGGTGAGAACATAAATACAGTCTTCATCGAGCGTTGGAGTGCTCCGAGGGCCGGGACCCTGATCCTGCTCAAGGCGCACGCCAAGTGTTTTCGCCCAAAGCGTCCGACCACTCGCGCGGTCGAGGCAAAAGAGTTGGCTCTCTTTCTGATCCTTCGTTCCTTGCACATAAATCCGGTTGGCGCGAACAATCGGAGAACCATACCCCTCGCCCAAATTATGTATGACCCATACTTTGGCTGGCCCATCTTTCGGCCATTCCTTTAGCAATCCTGTTTCCTTGGATTTGTTAGTCCGATCGGGACCCTGCCACTGGGGCCAATCAAAATCCTGACCCTGTGAAAGGGTCACGGGTAACATCACCAATGACAGCAATACGATTAGTAATATTGGAGTCTTAAGCATTTCAAGTTCCTTTGCAATTTAAGAGTGAAGTGAGAAGTGTGAAGAGTGAAACAAGAAACAAGAAGTAAGAACGCAAACAAATTGTTGTTTCTTACTTCACTCTTCATCCTTCGCACTTAATTCTCTGTGTCTCTGTGGTTGATTAGATATTATACTGTTATTCCGGCAATCCCCAAACCCGCACTGTTTTATCCACACTGCCAGAGACCGCGCGGAATTCCTTCGGCGAGAAGGCAACGCTCAAAACCGAACCCGTGTGATTGCGGAAGGCTTGAATTTCGCCACCGGTTTCGATGTCCCAAAGCCGAACCGTATCGTCCTTGCCGCCCGAGATTGCATATTTGGAATCGCCGGAGAATGCCAAACTTGAAATCCAATTCTCGCTTCCCTCGAAACTGCGGATCGAACTTTTCGCGGAGGTGTCCCAAAGCCGAATAATTTTATCCTGCCCGCCCGAAAGGGCATATCGGCCATCGCGTGAAAGGGCGACTGCAAGAACCGTTTTAGTGTGCCCGCCTTGGAGTATCCCGATTTGCGATCCGCCGTTAACGTCCCAAAGGCCAAGTGTTTTTTCCTGCCCGCCCGAAGCGGCCATCCGTCCATCGCCCGAAAACGCAAGGCAGGTAATCTTCCCGACCGCGAACCGGCGAATCTCGCTCGTCGTCGCAGTTTCCCATACGCAGACCGTGCCGTCGGTTGAAGCGGACATGGCGTGATTGCCATCGGGTGCAATGGCGACGCTCAGCACGGCTTCGGGATGACGAGAAAACCGTCGCAATTCCGCGCCAGAGGCGGCGTCCCAAAGAATCGCCTGATTATCGCGCCCGCCCGTGAGCACCATCTTGCCGTCGGGGGAGAATGTCGAAGACATGACGTGATTGGTATGTCCTGAAAGTTTCGCGAGTTCCTTGCCACTCGCCGCATCCCACACAATGGCAATGTTATCTTGTCCGCCTGAAACGAGTCGCTTTCCATCGAACGAAAAAGCGACGCTCATAATGTTGTTCTGGTGACCCTGAAGTTTTTCGATCTCGCCGACATTGGCCGTCGAAACCGGCTTCATGGGCTTGCTCGATTCCTTCGGCGGATCGGGCGGGGGCGCAATCGCAGCAACTTCCTTCGGCGGTTCCGGCGCGGGCGCGGGTTTGGCCTTCACGCTGAAAGACGCCTCAGTCGTCGCGGTTTCGCCCGAGGTGTCGCGAACGCGGAACTCAACGCGATGCTTGCCCGTTGAAAACCCCGATTGCTTCACCTGCTTCTGCGAGACCTGCTGCCAAAAGTCGCTGCCATCAATTCGGTAAGCCAATTCGAGCGCGTCCTCGTCGGGATCGGTGGCCGAGAAGGAAATCGTGAGCTCTTCACCTTCGAGCAATTGAGCCGCGGATAGCGCAAGCTTTGCGCTCGGCTTGCGATTCACACGGGGCGTGGCGGTCGGATCGGCAGGCGGAGTTTCCACCGGAGCGGGCGCTTCGATCTTCGTTGTTTCCACGGGCATCATCGCAGTTTCCGGTGTTTGTTCTACTGAGGCCACCAAGGTGCCGCTCGTCGCAACCGCTGGATCAACCGTCGCCGCGATTGGATCAAGTGTCGCGTTCACTACGAGATCGCGATTTGATTCGCGCCGAACCACGTCGTCGCCGACCATCTTCTTCCTGACGAAGACCATGATGATTCCGGCAACGGCAAAAAAAGTCGCGGCAACAAAGAACGTGAGCGGCGCGCGCGATTTCTTCGCCATTACGGGCCGTGCGTTAAATTCGGTCGGGAGCGACATATCGCGCGTCGCGGTGGCCGCTGAACCGGACTTCTCCGACTGCATGCGAATCAACGTCGGCATCTCATTTTCTACGTTCGGCTTGATTTCCTGTCCGCCGAGGAAACGACGAATGTCTTCTTCCAGAGCCGCTGCCGTCGCATAACGCTGATCGGGATCCTTGGCGAGAGCCTTGTGCATGATTTGCACGACGGCGTCGGGAACGTCCTGCTTGAACGAATAAATCGAAGGGACGGGATCATCCACAATCTTGCGGATGACGGCCAGCGGAGTCTCACCCGTGAATGGAACCCTCCCCGCGAGACATTGATAAAGCACGACTCCGAGCGAATAAATGTCGGAGCGATGATCCGAAGTGATCCCTTTGCACTGTTCAGGAGACATGTAGGCGGGAGTGCCGAGCAATTGCCCGGTCATGGTCAGCGCCTGCGTATTACCACTGCCGCCCGGTTCGTTGATTTTCGCGATGCCGAAGTCCATTACCTTAACGCGGCCGGCATTATCGAGCATGATGTTATGCGGCTTTATATCGCGGTGGAGAATGCCGAGCTCGTGGGCGGCGGCAAGCGCGCTGGCAACCTGCCGGACGACGTCGAGCGCTTCATTAACTTCAAGCTGTCCCTTGTCTTTAATAATGTCGGTCAGCTCGCGGCCCTTCAGATACTCCATCGCGATATAATGGTAGCCATCGTCCGAGCCGACCCGATGGATCGTGACAACGTTAACGTGGTTGAGCTGTGCGGCGGCGCGCGCCTCGCGATAAAAACGTGTGATGAATTCTTTATTTTCGGCCAGATGGTTCGGAAGAACCTTTAAGGCGACGACGCGCTGAAGCGTCATCTCATGCGCTTTATACACGACGCCCATCCCGCCGCGCCCCAGCACGCGGATGATTTCGTACCCGTCAATTCTCTTGCCGATCAGATTCGCGCTCACGAAGTCTTGCTTTCCGCTTCCTTTATCTGGAAGGCCGCCCCATTTCGGGATCGCCCCGAATGAAAACTCCATTCTAATACACTCCGCGCAATCAACAAGGGAATTCAAGAGGTGGCGGAAGAATTGCCTGATCCAAATTGAACATAGTCTGAACAGATGAGGAAGTGCGCGCGTTGCCACACTTCTCCTTTGACTCTCACCGCCCGCGTTTCTATAAACATCCCCAAATCAATTTCCCCGTCGCAGCGATTGCGAGGGTGAAGGGCGGGCAGGGACATGGACGACGTGCGCAAAGCGCTGATCAGCGTTTCGGATAAGACGGGTGTTGTGGAATTTGCCAAGGGCTTGATCGCGCTCGGATACGAGGTCATCTCGACGGGCGGAACGCTGGCAACGCTGGCCGAGGCGGGTGCCCCCGCTCGAAAAGTTTCAGAGGTCACGGGCGTTCCCGAAATTTTGGGCGGTCGGGTGAAGACGCTCCATCCGGTTATTTTCGGCGGCATCCTCGCGCGGCGCGAAATGAGTGAGGATTTGGAAACCCTCCGCGAACACGGTATCGCGCAGATTGACGTGGTTGCGGTAAACCTCTATCCCTTCGAGAAAACCGCCGCAAAGCCGGGAGCGAAGGATGAGGAGATTATCGAGCAGATTGATATCGGCGGGCCGTCGCTTTTGCGTGCTGCCGCTAAGAATCACCAAAATCTCTATCCGGTCGTGGATCCCTCGGATTACCCCGAAGTGTTGCGCGTGCTCGGCGAAAAACGCGATGCCGATGGACGGGCTTTTAGGCGTCGCCTCTCCGCCAAAGTTTTCGATCATTGCTCGCGATACGACCGCGCGATTGCCAGCTATCTTTCAAATGAAGCGGCGCCAGAGGAAAACTCCACAGCGAAACTTCCCGACCGCCTCGAGATTTCTTGGCCTGTAAAGCAGCATCTCCGATACGGCGAGAATCCTCATCAAGCCGCCGCATTTTATACCGATCCACTTTATCCTCCGCCGAGTCTTGCGACGGCGCGGCAACTTCAAGGCAAGGAGCTTTCATATAACAACTACCTTGATGGCGAGGCGGCGCTTGAGATGGCGCGGGAATTCACGGAGCCTGCCGCCGTCATTTTGAAGCACGCTAATCCCTGCGGCGTCGGGCGCGGAAAATCAATTGAAGAAGCTTATCGCCGCGCGCTCGAGTGCGATCCGGTTTCGGCTTTCGGTGGGATCGTGGGATTCAACCGTCCCGTGGACGTAGCGACCGCGCAAGCGATGTCAGAATTGTTTTTGGAGGTTGTCATTGCGCCATCGTTCGACGCCGATGCCGCCGCGGTTTTCGCAAAAAAGAAGAATCTCCGGCTTCTCGAAACGGGGCCGTTCACGCCCCGTGTGATGGGGCTCACCTATCGCGGCATCCCCGGCGGATTGCTCGTGCAAGAAGCCGACATCTCAATTACACCACGCGAAGCGGCAAAGGTCGTCAGCAAAGCGCAACCGACCGATGCCGATTGGGACGCGCTCTTCTTCGCATGGAAAGTCGTGCGATGGGTGCGATCCAACGCCATCGTTTACACTTCGGCGCAGCGGACGCTCGGAATCGGCGCGGGACAAATGAGCCGGATTGACTCTGCGAAATTCGGGATCCAAAAGGCGGAGGAACATTCGCCGGGCGCGCTCAAGGGTGCGTTTCTCGCGTCCGACGGTTTCTTCCCATTCCGCGACGTGGTGGACTTGGTCGCGAAATCGGGCATCCGCGCGATCATCCAACCGGGCGGATCAGTGCGTGATGAAGAAAGCTTTGCCGCTGCCGATGAACATGGGATCATCATGGTTCTGACCGGCCAACGGCATTTTAGACACTAACAAACCCGAGTCACAATGTTCGGTTCATGCGACTCGCGATTAAGCCGTCCCCATTTATCGTTTATTCTAACGCCCAAAAAATTTACATTTCATTGCGCGAGTCCTATTTCTCGCGGGTGAATGATAACCTTGGCCGAACGCGAAAAAATCACCGTCATCATTCCGACCTTCAACGAGGAACGGAACATCGCCGATTGCATTGAGTCGGTGAAATGGGCGGACGAAATTTTTGTAGTGGATTCGTTCAGCGTGGACCTGACGCCGCGCATCGCAGAGTCGCGGGGCGTTCGATTTATCCAACACGAATACGAAAACTCCGCCGCGCAAAAGAATTGGGCGATTCCTCAGGCGACGCACCCTTGGGTCATGGTTGTGGATGCCGATGAGCGCGTGACGCCCGAACTGCGCGAGGACGTGCTCGAAGTTCTTCGCTCGAAAAATCCCGCCGACGGCTACTACATTTATCGCCTCAACCATTTCATCGGAAAGCGCGTCCGATTCAGCGGTTGGCAGAGCGACAAATGCCTTCGCCTTTTCCGGCGCGATAAAGGCCGCTATCAAGATCGCCACGTCCACGCCGACGTCGTAATCGAAGGGCGCGTCGAATATCTAAAACACAAACTTATCCACAACACGTTCACGAGCTTCGAGCAATACATGCGCAAGTTCGACCGCTACACTTCCTGGGCGGCGAAGGATCGCGCGATTCGAACGCCCGTTGTCCGATGGCATCACCTTGCCCTGCGCCCGATGGGACGATTCTTCAAACAATACTTTCTTAAGCTCGGTTTCCTCGACGGCAAGGCGGGTCTCATCATTTCATCGCTCGCGGCCTACAGCGTCTTCATGAAATACGCCAAGCTCTGGGAAATGCGCGAGCAGGCCGCGCTCGAATTCCGCGAACAGGAAGAGAGGAAGAAACGTGGCGATCTCCATTGAAATTCGCAGGCGCGTCTTCATTCGCGGCGTGAACTGGGTCGGCGACGCCGTCATGGCTACCGCCGCGCTTCATCGTCTCCGCAAGGCGTTCGTGGGTTCGCATATCACGCTCATGGTACGTCCGTGGGTCGCCGATGTTTACCGCAACAACCCCGATATTGACGACCTCTGGGCGATTGATGATGGTTCGCCGCGCGCGTTTTTAAGCGCGGTCAAAAAAATTCGCGAGGCGAAGTTCGATCTCGGTCTTGCGCTGCCGAATTCATTTCGTTCCGCGCTTCTGATGAAGTTGGGGCGCATTCCGAATCGCTTTGGCTTCGCGCGTGGCGGACGTTCGTTTCTTCTCACCCGAAAAATCAAAGTGAACCCGCAGTGGCTGAAGGAGCATGAAGTTTATTACTACATGCGGCTTGTGGATTGGATGCTCGATCTCCCTCCTGAACCGCCGAAACTCATTTTGAATCCGGGCGATGCGGAACGGGAGTTTGTAGCGAACCTCGCCATTGAGCGCAAATGGGATGAACGTCGCCCTTGGATTGGCATTGCCCCCGGCTCAATCAACAGTCTCGCCAAACGGTGGCTCCCCGAACGTTTCGCCGAAACCGCCGATCGTCTCGCCAATGAATCGGGTGCACTGGTTTTTTTGCTCGGCAGCAAGTCTGAAACGCAGGTCTTGAATCAAGTCGCGGCGCTCTGCCGAACTCCCGTGGTCAATCTCGGATCGGAACTCAGCCTCGCGCAGTTCATCGCCTTCATGGAGCGTTTGCGCGCATTCATCGGCAACGATTCCGGCGCGATGCACGTCGCCGCTGCCCTGAACGTCCCGACCGTCGCGATTTTTGGTCCCACAAACTGGATCACGACTGCGCCGTTTTCACCTCGATCCAAAATCGTCCGCCATCCCGTCGAATGTTCGCCTTGCATGAAACGCGTCTGCCCAATCGGCCACCCGTGCATGAAAGGCGTTTCACCGGAGATGGTGCTGGCGGCGCTGAAGGGCGTGTTGGCGTCATAGCTCATATAGGACATATGAGAAGTATAGGAAGTATAGGAAGTATAGGAAGTATAGGAAGTATAGCTCCCATAGTTCCCATACTTCCCATCGTTCCCATATGTCCCATTTTCCATTACTCAAATTCCGTCACATAAAATAACTCACACGAATGTCCCCCCGAATCGGTTCTCGACCGCGAGGAATTCCATTTCCAGCCGTCGTCCGCCGTTACTCTCACCAGATAACCCGAAAGGCGCGCCGTGTCTCCGCGCTTTAGCGACAGTAACGAATCGCGCAAATCGCGATCGGTAAAATCGGGAATGATATGTGTATTGGCCGTGCTTTGCGCAATCTGCCGTTCGTTCAAATTAACGTCGCCGTAATTGAAACGAAAATACCCCCATCGCCCCGATTGGCTGTATCGGATGCCATTCAGGTTCGGTTCCTCGGTGACTGCGCCCCACGCCAGTAGAAAATCCACGGGCGAAAGATCAGCTTCGCGACCCCATCGGTAACGATGAGTCGAAACAATGAGCGCCTCGACGCGATATTCGTCAGTCGCGGTAATCGTATAGCCTTCCGGAGCGCTGAGTTCGATTGGCTGCGCAAGCGCAGTCTGTTCGGGTTCGGAATAGGTACCTTCACTCACAAGGGTCGAATCGCCGCATCCGGAGATCAATAGCGTGAGTGAAAGTGCAACGCAATAAACCGTAATTATCGCAAAGTTTTTGGAGTGCGGCGGGGTGTGGCCGCGTTTGTTGGCACCGGCGTGTCGGGGCGGGATTTGATTCAGGAAGGATTTTTAACTCGAACGCCACGGGGAAGAGAAATCACCGATATGGCGTACAAGCATTTCAATCTTCCGAATCGCA
>CAZPIK010000024.1:0-1445 GCA_964586185.1 uncultured Candidatus Sumerlaeota bacterium
CGTTGTTGTCCTTCTTCTTGGAGGCGAAGCGGAACTCGAGCACGACTTCCTGACCCTTCCATGGGGTCAGATCGAAGCGGCTGTCGATCCACTGCGGCATGGCAGGATTGACCTTCCAGCCGCCCGGGATCGCGCCGTCTTCGATGACCCAGTTGAACTTCCCTCCCTTGGGCTTGCTGCACTCCCACGCCTCGAGATTTGACCCGTCGAAGAGCGTGATCCACTCGCCGAATGCGGGATCGGGCTGCGATGGAGCTTCTGCTGCCGCACCACTCGCGAGAATGACGACAGACACGACCAAAGCCGCGAAACGAAATACTTTTGACGCAATTTTAAGGGATGACATGGGTGTAATGACTATTCTCCTAAACGGCACGTATACTTGGAGCTCTGGCTCCCGCTCGTTTTAGTCCTTGCGATGCTTCCAAGTCAATGTTTTCACCATCCGTAATGACATTCAATGTCGAGCGTGTCGAAACAAAATCGTCCGCTCGGTGTCTGAATCGGAGGCGGGAGTATTGACGGAACTTTCTCCGGCCTTCATAATTCCCACGGATCGGGATCACCAAGTTTCGGAGGCATGATCGTGAAAAGCATAATGAATCGCATTACGTCACTCGCGGCAGCGGGATTGATCATTCTGGGAGCGTCGGCAGAGGCCGATCCGGGGACGATCAAGATCGTTTCCAGCCTTCCGCGCACCGGCAGCGCCAACGCGCAAAGCACGACCGTCGTCAACGGCATCAAGATGGCCATTGACGAGTTCGGCGGGAAGGCGGGCGATTTCAAGATCGCTTACGAGGATTGGGATGACGCCTCGCCGCAACGTGGATCGTGGGATCCTGCCGTCGAGGGCGCGAACGCCCAGAAAGCCGCTAAGGATCCCGACGTCATGGTCTATATTGGGACCTACAACTCTGGCGCGGCGAAAATCTCGATGCCGATTCTGAATCAAATCGGTCTCGTCATGATTAGTCCGGCCAACACGGCAACGGGACTCACCAAGCCCGGCATGGGCGAACCGAACGAACCGATGATTTATCGTCCGAGCGGAAAGATTAATTATTTCCGTGTCGTTCCCGCCGACGATATGCAGGGAGCCGCCGGGGCGGAATGGGCGAAGGAGATGGGAGCCAAGACGGTTTTCGTCCTTCACGATCGCGAGGTTTACGGCAAAGGGGTCGCCGATATTTTCAAGAAGCACGCGGCGAAGATCGGTCTTAAGGTCGCGGGTTACGAGGGGATTGATCCCAAGGCGTCCAATTACAAATCGCTCGCGGTCAAGATCAAAAGCCAGCGGACTGATCTCGTTTACTTCGGCGGGACGACGCAAACCAACGCGGGGCAGATTGCAAAGGACTTAGTTTCTTCCGGCGCGAACGTCAAGTTCATGGTTCCCGACGGCTGCTTTGAACAGGCGTTTATTGAAGCGGCGGGACCGGAAA
>CAZPIK010000024.1:1455-21331 GCA_964586185.1 uncultured Candidatus Sumerlaeota bacterium
GTCCGCCAGGCCGGCGGCGTTCCGGCGAATCAACTGACCGGCAAGGGGAAAGAGTTCTTCGAGAACTATAAGAAAAAGTACAACGCTGAGCCGGAGGGATATGCCGTTTACGGATATGAAGCCGCGAAGGTCGCGCTGACCGCCATCGCGAAGGCCAATAAGAAAGACCGCAATGCGATTCGCGAAGCCGTCGCTGCGACGAAGGATTTCGACGGCGCGCTCGGCGTTTGGTCGTTCGACGCCAATGGCGATACCTCCAACCGCACGATGAGCGGGAATACGGTTAAAGGCGGGAAGTTTGAGTTTGTGAAAATCTTGGGGCAATAAGAAATTCGATTCACCGCCTAGTGTGAAATTCTCCGTGTCTTATGGCCGGAACCAAAGCCGAACTCCTCGATCTCCTGCGCGAGAGCGCGCTCCTTATGGAACTCAAGGGAGAGAACCCATTCCGTTGCCGTGCGTACGAGAACGGTGCGCGCGCGCTTGAGGCTATCGAGGGTGATCCCGCCGAGTGGCTCGCGACGGGCGCGCTGGATGGCGTAAAGGGAATCGGCAAGGGCTTGACCGAACAGATTGAAGAGTTTGTTTCGACCGGGACGCTTTCGACTTATGAGGAATTGAAACGCGAAATTCCCGCCGGGTTGCTCGATGTCGCGCGGATTCCCGGACTCGGTCCGAAGAAAGTCAAAGTGCTATGGGAAAAGTTGGGTGTGGATACGCTGGAGAAACTCGAAGCCGCCGCGCGCGAAGGGAAGATCGCGGAGCTTGCGGGATTCGGCGCTAAGAGCGCGGAAAAAATTCTCGCGGGGATCGAGCAGCGGAGGAAATTTTCCGAGCGGCATCGCGCCGACGTTGCGCGCGAGGCCGCTGATTCGATTCTTGCGACGCTCAAGAAGTTAAAGTCCGTTCGCCGGATCGAAGTCGCGGGGAGCATGAGACGTCGTCGCGAGACCGTCAAAGACCTCGATTTCGTCGTGGACGGATCGGACGCGGACGCGATCATGAAGGCGTTCACGGAAATGCCGGGAATCGAGCGGGTCGTGAATCACGGCGAGACGAAAAGCAGTGTGCTGATGAAGAGCGGTATTCCCGCCGACTTGCGCGTCGTCGCGTCCGATGAGTTCGCCGCCGCGCTTAATTACTTCACCGGCAGCAAAGAGCACAATACCCACCTTCGCGGTCGGGCGAAGAAAATGGGGATGAAGCTGAACGAATATGGCCTTTATCGCGATGGGGATGAAAAGTTCATTCCTTGCCGCGACGAAAGCGACATCTACAAGGCGCTCGGCCTAGCTTATATCGAGCCGGAACTGCGCGAAGACGGCGGCGAGATTGAGGCGGCGGAAAATGGAACGCTACCCACGCTCATTACCGAAAGCGACATGCGGGGGATGCTTCATTGCCATTCCACTTATAGCGACGGCCACTCGACGCTTACCGAAATGGCCGAAGCAACGCGCAAACTCGGTTACGAATACTTCGGCATTTGTGACCACAGTCGCTCGGCGGCCTACGCGCGGGGACTTTCGATGGAGCAGGTTCTCCGCCAACACGAGGAGATCGAAAAGCTGAACGCCTCGCAGAAAAAGTTCGTCATCCTGAAGGGGATCGAATCCGACATTCTCGCGGGAGGCGAACTCGATTACCCGGACGACTTCCTCGAAAAATTCGATTTCGTTGTCGCGTCGGTTCAC
This sequence comes from uncultured Candidatus Sumerlaeota bacterium, assembly GCA_964586185.1. Classification (GTDB taxonomy): domain Bacteria; phylum Sumerlaeota; class Sumerlaeia; order MVZB01; family JAJFLK01; genus CAZPIK01. Next base: position 3,150 of record CAZPIK010000024.1, read on the forward strand.
AGTCGTTTTCAAATGTCGCGCGAGGAGATGACCGAGAGAATTTGCCGCGCGATTGCGCATCCAGCGACAAACATTTTGGGGCATCCGACCGGGCGTTTGCTGCTCGAACGCGAACCGTATCAACTCGACATGGAACGAGTGCTCGAAAGCGCCGCGAAGCACGGCGTCGCGATGGAGATCAACGCCAGTCCTTGGCGACTCGATCTCGATTGGCGCGTGTTGCGTCAGGCGAAGAAACTAGGTTGCCGTTTTGCCATCAATCCCGACGCGCACCATGTTTCGGGTCTGGCGGAAGTGAGTTATGGAATTGGGATTGCGCGTAAGGGTTGGCTGGGGGCGGAGGATGTGATCAACACGATGAAGCTGGAAGATTTCAGGCGGTGGTTGAAGAAAAGGTAAGCGGTTAAATATTCTTCTTACTTGAGGCTTTCTTCACAGCTTCGACCACTTGCGAAGCTGTGATTAATCCGTCCGGCAATACAATCGGTTCGCCCGGATTTCCGCCGGGGAAGATCACATACATCGGAACGCCACTGCGGCCGAATACTTTTAAGACTTTTCCAATTTCTTCGTTTCGATTTGTCCAATCAGCCAGCAAGGTCTCAACTTTGTAATCCTTAAAAGCTGCTTCGACTTCCGGTGTGTTGATCGCGTTAGCCTCGTTGACTTTGCACGTCGCGCACCACGCCGCCGTGAAATCCACGAAGATGGTTCTGTTTTGCGCCGCGAGGTCTTCCACCAGACCAATGCTGAATTTTTTCCATCGGATGTTACCGTGAGATTCAATTGATTCGGATTCGGAAACGGGCGCGGATTCCATTCCGCGGAGTTGGCGTTCGGGAAAGAAAATGTATCCGACGAATACAATCACAAGAGCCGTGCCGCCGTAACCCAACTTGCGCCCAGCCGACGCTCCCAAATCCGAACCCAATCCCCAAATCCAACACGCGAGTCCGACACAGGTCAGGAACGCGAGCGTCCAGACGATGAGTTCTCCGCCGCCTTGATTACTTAGAACCGAGAGCAGCCAGACGAGCGTTGCGATCAGGAGGAAGCCCATGAATTGCTTGAACGTGTTCATCCAGTTACCCGGTTTGGGCATAAACTTGAGCCAACCCGGCCAGCGCGAAAGGATAACGTAAGGGAGAGCCAATCCCGCCGCGACGAGTGAAAAAATGAGGTAAATCATGAGCGGAGGTTGCGTGAAGGCGAATCCGAGCGCGGGCGCGAGGAACGGCGCGGTGCAGGGAGTGGCGAGGGCGGTCGCGAGGATGCCATTGAAGAAAGCTCCCGTCGCGCCTTCGCGATGTTGCAATCCTTCGACGTTTTGGATCGCCGATCCCGGCAAGTCCACTTCGAAAACGCCAAAGAGGCTGAGTCCGAACGCCAGCACGACGGCGCACATGAGGATGACGAAGCGCGGCTCCTGAAAAGCAAATCCCCATCCGACGACCTGCCCCGCGCGCTGGAGCAAAACGACGAGCGTTGCGAGCGCGGCAAACGACGCCAACACTCCAAGCGCATAAACAAGCCCCAGCCGAAAAATCCGCGCAGGATCATCGGAGGATTGTCGGACGAAACTCAAAATCTTGATCGAAAGCACCGGCAACACGCACGGCATGATATTCAAAATAATGCCGCCCAAGAACGCATAGAGGAGCATCAGCGCGGCGTTAGCTTCAGTTTTCTTGACTCCATCGGGATCCAAGAACGAGAAGACCTGACCCTCTTTGAGTGGTTTGATTTCTTTGGTGGGTGCGGGTTCGGGCGTGTCCCCTTCCGGTTCCTCCGGCGGAGCTATGGCCGTATCGTCCTTAGGAACCTGCGCCACATATTTTTCAAAATCTGCCGCATGAGCCGAAGGCTTCGCTTCTCCTACCGACAGCGCCGCTTTCAACGTGGCGTCGCCCGGAATACACGATCCATCCGTTTTGCAAACCAGCCAGCTCACGCTGGCTTTGAATTCGATAGGAGAGTCCCCGGGAAGTTCCTTGGGCGGCTTCACCCGCGCCAAAAGCAAAACTTCCCCTTCATAACCTTTGCTCAAGATTCCTTCGGTCGTGAATTCCGCAGGTTTGGGCCACTCAAGCGGGCCGATCTCAAATCCCTTCGGAGCTTCCCAATCGACTTTCGTCGGTAGTCCGAGTTCGCCCGGCGTGTGCCAATAGATGTGCCAATGCGGGGCGATCTTAAAAAGGACGCCGATCCAAAACTCGCGTCCGGGAGAGACGGTTTCAACATTGGCCACGACCGAAGCTTCGACCAACTTTTCGTCTTTATCTTTTTGGGCGGATACGGAAGAACGGAACGGCGCGTCAAAGGGTTGAGCCCACGCGTCGGATGCGAATGCAACCAAAACCCAACAAGCCGCGATGATTCGGAAAAGTTTCAAGCGGGGCTACCCCTTAAATTTGGATTGATGCGCAGGACATCAACTTGCCTGTCATTATACACGTTTTTCCATTTCAAAGTCCGAATCCGATTTCATTTTGAGCACTTCGACCCGCAGGAGCATGACGCCCAGTTCGCGTGGATCGGCGGAGCCTGCGATGCGTTCGCGCGGAATCCACGTCGGCACCCGAAATTCCAGATGCAACTTTTGAAACGCGCGTTCGACGTGAATCGTTTCGCGCAAGACGATTTCTTCCAAAGGCGCGGGCATGGATTTCCAATCCGTTTCGCCGGGGAGCAGATATTCGATCTCCATTTCCGCGGATGGATAAGGATGCGTGCGCCAAAAATGAACCCGCAGTTTGTAATCTCCCGGTTCGGCGGGACCCGTCCAATCGAGCGTTTGGCGTTGGCCAACGGTCCAGCGGTGGCGTTGAAGCTGACCGGATGGACCCACCGATTCGATCAACTCCGACCAACCGAGTCCGCGCGTAAAGGCCGGGTGATCCACGGTCAACACTTGGTCGTCGGAAGTGTCGCGTCCGCCCGGCGCGAGGCGGCTCAAAACCTCGGCCAGCTCGGCGTCATTGCGGAATTTGTGTGAACCCGGCGTCATCTGTTCGATCAACCCGCCTGCGTCTGAGACGATGACCGGGCGATTATAAAGCTTTGCCCTTGCGGCGACGCCCGACGACCAAATTTCGTGATAGGGAACAACGACGTAATCGGAAGCGGCGATCCACATGTCGAACCGTTCGTCGTCAAGGTAGGTCTCGATAAAACTGCAACGTGGATCGGCCCGAACCATTTCATGCAACAACCGCGCATATTCGAGCGCGGGTTCCCATGCAATGCGCACCGAACCGACGATTCTGAGCGCGAGGTTCGGCGAAGGGACATGCCGCATGGCTTCGATCACGCGATCGAATCCCTTGTGCGGTTGAATGAATCCGATGCAAAGAAGAAGAAGCGATTCCTCATCCACGCCGAGTTTGATTCGCGCGGTGACGCGATCGAGTTCGCAACGACGCCGAAAGTGCCGATCGTGCGCGGTGACCGTGAACTTGGGATTCGCGGAAAGTTGGTAATAGCGAAGAAACGCCGCGCGTTCACGATCCGAGTGAAACGTCACGCCGCCGCAGAGCCGCCACATCCAACGATCAAGCCACACGCGGGCGGCACGCTTGGGCGCGGGATCGTCCACTCGATATTCAGTCTCATGGATCACGAATTTGAGTTTGCGGCGATAAAGCGCGGCCAAGATCAGAAAAGCAAGGCTCGTGCAGAGACGACTCAAAGAGCTATTGGATTCGTAAAAGAAGTGGGGCGTGAACTGAACTCGCGCTTCGTCATAAGCCCAGAGATAGCGGGCGAGACGAAGTGGACTGAATCCGCCCAAGAGATTTCCCTGAAAATCGCCGTCGCCATCCGGAGGGGCAAAGATGTTCACGGTCGCGCCCGATTCACGCAGCGCGCGCACCTCCTGCTCGGCGTAGGCGCCGATTCCGCACGCCATCGGCGGGTAGGAACTGACCATGAGCAGGTTCATGTTTTTTTCGTTTCGATGAGGACGCGCAGACGCGCCGCGACCCGTTCGGAGATTCCATTCCAATCGTAAAGCACTTCAGCGAGAGCGCGGGCTTTTTCGCCCATTCGCAGCGGCGTTTCATTGCTCTCGATAAGTTCGCGGAACCTAGCCTCGAACTCCTGCGGCGCGGCTTCGATCCAATGTTCGTCGGGCGTTCCTTTGATGCCGCGCGCCCCCTTGGGGGTCGTGATGATTGGCAATCCTGCCGCCATGTAGTCGAGCATTTTAATGTTGGTTCCCGAACCTTGGAACATCGGATTCAGAGCGAAATCGGCGGCTCTATAAAGCTTCAGCAAGAGGGGTTTCTCTACGAATCCAAAAATGCGCACATTGTCTGGAATCTTCTCGTCGGGATACCGCTCTTGGAACATGACGCCGACGCCGCCGACGATGCCGAATTGGACAGCGGGAATCGCCGGGGCGAGTTTGCGCAAGATGAATTCCGCGCCTTCAAGATTGGGGACGTAATTACTGCCGGTGAAAACTGCGAGCCGACGCGAGTTGAATCCCAGCGATAATTTTGCGGCGTTGCGCTCCTCGGGAGGGGCGGGACAGATCACGTCACAATCCACGCCGTTGGGAGCTTCCACGAGTTTGAAGGGATCGGTTCCGTAACGCCGTTGGAATTCGCGGGCGTCTTCGTCACTGCACGTCAGCACGAGACGGCTTCGCGCAATCGCAGCGCGCTCGGTTTCATGCACGCGCCGGGCCAGCCATCTTCCGAAGAACGTTCGCGAAAGAAGCGGCGACTTAACCGATGACTCGCAGTTTTGAGAATCGTAAACGACGGGTATTGGACTGTCGGGAAAAAACGGGAACATCCAGGGATGCGCGCCGATCAAAATGTCGGCGGTCGGAAGATGTTGTTCGATCAACCTCCGGTAACGCGGCGTCAATCCGCCAAGGATCGGCATCGTGACGTCCACGGTCGCATCGCCTTTTGAGAGACGCGAAAGCAGATGGTGCATTTTAAAATGAGCCGCCGTTAGGGGCGTCAGGATTTCGCGAAAATTCCCTGTGAGTTGCTGATCACGAGGAGCGGGACCGGGATAGTCAAAGGCGCCGATGTAAGTCGTCGTGAAATCCTGGGGCATGTGACGATAAAGCTCGAGAATTCGAACGCGACCGCCTCCCAAAGGGGGATCAATGATTTGGTTGTCGGTCACGAGCAGATGGTGCGGGTGTTTTTTTCCGCCGCGCGAAGCGAGGATCGTCGGCCCGCCCGATTGCGCGAGTCTTCGCTCGATGTTGTTGCCCGCCGTGAGCAAAGTATCCACGACGCGCTCCCATGTAACTTCCCTAGCGCGTTTTCGGCATGGCTCCGCCCAATCTTCGAGGCGATCACGATCGCGCCAGGCGTTTGTGAGCGCGGCGCCCAGCGCTTCAGCGGTCGGCTCGGCGATGAGACCCGTCCTTCCATGCTCGACTATTAACGAGGGCTCGCCCGCGTCAGTTGTCGTGATGACGGGTTTGCCCGAAAGGAATGATTCGAATGTGATATAGCCTAAGTCTTCGTTGATTGGAGGGAAGACCGTCGCGACGGCGCGCGAATAGAGTTCGGCAAGTTCGGATTCCTCGACCTGTCCTTCGAATTCGATGCGAGGATTGTCAGCAGCGAGAAGCTCCAACTCCCGCTTTTGAGGACCTTCACCGACGATTTTCAGGCGAGAGTCGCCGCCGACATTATTGAATGCGCGAATGATTAAATCGGTTCGCTTCCACGGATGCAGCCTTCCGACCGAGAGAAAATATTCGCCCTTCTGCGGAAGCAACGCCTTGAATGTCGTCGGGGGATGAATAGGGATGGATTCGATTCCGCCATAGTTTGTAAGCCGACGCGTCACGGTCTCGCCGATGGTATAGAGATAAGGAATGCGAGACTTATCCAACGCGTAAGCATCCATCCAATGAATGAGCGCGCGCATTCGCTCATGCTCCGCGTCACCCGGTTCATAACGATCGTAAAAAACGCGCAACCGATGCGAGAGATAGCAGATGTGATTGGGATGGCTCACCATGTAGGCGGGCGCTTTGCAACTGATCACCCGGTCGTAATCGGAGAGATCGAGATTGCGGAAATCAAGGTAACCGCGCAAGACCCCTTCGCGCGAGCGTTCGTCAAAGGGGAGCGTAATGAGATCGGTCGGGTGATGCTCACGCAAGGCTTGAACGAGTCCTTCGAGCAGGCGATCCATCCCTCCAAAAGTCGGAGGGACGGGCGAGGGACTTACTAAAGCGATGCGCATCGGCAAATTAATTCTCCGTCAACTCGCCGACGACGAAGTAATCCTGAGGGCCGAAGAGCGTGTCGTTCAGGCGTCGGTAGATGCCGAGGAGGGAAGCGTGCGCCGATTCGGGAATCCAGAGCTGTTGCGCCGAAGGAAGTTCCGGCAGCCGCTCGAAATGGGGGAAGGGATGAATCCGCTCGACTTTGACCGCGGTGAAACCGGCGAGGGAGACGAGTTCGGCCATGTAATCGGGATCAATGGGTTGCTTATGTTCGAGATCGCGATAATAGGACTTCGATAGCACACCGAGGCTTTGCGGGTTGAGCGTTTCGATAACCATGACGCCGCCGGGCGCGATCTTGCGGCGGGCGAGTTTGAGAAACGCCAGCAATTCGCCGGGGAACATGTGCTCGACAACTTGCGCCGAGAAAACGCCGCCGAGCGAGCCGTCCGCGACCGATTCGAGCGCCTCGAGCGCGCCTAAATTGCGGACGAAAATAGAATCAGGGTCGCAGGATGCAAGCGCCGAAGCATCCAGGTCGCATCCCCATGACTCGATCCCGTTGAAACGGAGGAGTTCCAAGAATTCGCCTCGACCGCATCCGACATCGAGAATTTGTCCCGGTCGCGAGCGAAAGAAATCCACATATTTTTGAAAACGTTCGGTAATCATATCGCGCGGCCCGCGGAAATGATCCATGAGAGCGCGACGCTTTTGCGGTTCGGCTTTCTCAAAAAAGGAAGTAAGATCGTGTCTTGAGATAAGCGACTGAATGGCCTTTTCGTTCTTGCCGATCAAATCTTCGAGTCGCGCAACGGCCGCGATGGCCTCTTCCCTCGAAATCGCCCTTGCTTCATTCATGGCTTTCTCGAGCGCTTCGTCGAGATGTTTCAAGCGACGTTCTGCCGCGTGGTGTTCGCGGCTCAAGGCCTCGCGCAATTCCGCCTGCGTCCGCAGGAGATCAAGAATCAGTTCAGTGAGAGCAAACGTCATCCCGCGCAAGGCAAGGAACTTGCGAACGCGGAGCGCATTTTGCTGGCGGAGGGATTCGAGTTGTGATTGCAGCGCTTTGGCGCTTCGAGCATGGAACGCCGCCATTTCGCGCGCGGCTGCGAGCGAGGCCGAGTTGAACTTCTCCTGCTTCTCGCGCATTTGCTCAAGCTGCGGTCGTGCGGCCCAAAGAACCACTTTTTTAATCGCATCGGCGAGGAATCCAAGGATAGGTCGGTGCGAAGCGACGCGATAATCAGGGCCGATCGCTTTGGCTGATTCTGCGGCGTCCAATAGCGCTTTTAGATCGGATTCGCCTTTACCGGAAAGAATCAAAGGCGGAGCAAGATGATTTGCCTGTTTCTCATCCGGCTCGTGAAGCCGCTCGCTTTCAAGCAGCGCGGCTTCGAGACGCCGCATGACGTCCTCAATTTCGGTGTAAGGGGGTTCGGGGATTTTCAGGGACATGGTTGGGGCGGATCACCCGCTAATCTCCGTGCGATTATTGTACGGTTTGGTTGAGGAAATCCGCAGATTTCACAGATTCCGCAGATTTGGCAATAGCCATAATTCGCAAAGATTCGAATCGAAGGGCGTATAATCTGTGAAATCTGGGCCATCTGTGGATGATTTGTAAGAGGATCATCTGAGGTGTAGTAGCCCGTATTGACTCTCGCATGAATTTCGTTGTCCAACGCGTTTTCAAGAGAATCACTCGACATTCAGGATTTGTTCTTTGGCGCGTTCGATGGCGCTTTTCATTTCGAGCGTGGCCGTCGCGAGTTCCAGATCGCGCGATTTTGAGGCCGTCGTATTGATCTCTCGCAAGATTTCCTGCGCAAGAAAATCCATCGCCTTGCCGACCGGTTTGCCGCCGCTCTTCGTGACGAGTTCCTCGAATCGGTTCAGATGCGCTTCAAGTCTCACGAGTTCTTCGCTTACATCGCAGCGGTCGGCGAACATGGCGACTTCCAATTCGAGTCGGCCCGGATCGAGTTTGGATTTCGTTTGCTCTTCGAGTTCGGTGATCCTTTGCGCCAATTTTTCTCGTTGTCGCCGGAGGATGGCGTCTTTGCCCGCGAGGATGGTTTCACGACTGCGGCGGAGATGCTCGATTTCTTCCAGCAAGTGTTTCGCAAGGTCGGCGCCTTCTCGCTCGCGTTCCGCATGAAATGCCTCCAGCGCGAGCCGAGTGGTTTCCGAAAGCTCAAGCCAGTAAGTTTCCAAATCGCGGGCGTCCTCAGCCGTCATCGCGACTCCGGGAAGTCCCAAAACCGATTCGACACGCGGCGGCTCCGTATCGCCCAAGGAATGTTTAAGACGCGAGATCGTTTGCAAATACTGTAAAATGGCCGGTTCGTTCAGTCGAACCTGCGATGCGAGTTCGGGCGACGGCTCGAACCGGACACGGCAATCCACTTTGCCGCGCTCGATAGATTCCTTGAGAAGATTCCGAAGCGGATATTCGAACGCGGCAAGCTCGCGGGGCAGACTTGTGGAAATCTCAAGAAACCTTGAATTGACCGACTTGATCTCGACCGTCATCCGCCCGATCGCGCTCTCGCGTCTCGCGGTTCCGAATCCAGTCATGCTGCGCAGCGCGGATGATGTCACGATGGTTCCTTTTCGACCCTTCAGGGATTAGGCCTTGGACTTCGAATAAATCCCCGAGAGCCATCCATCCACCGAAATCCGCCCGGGACCCAAGAGGAACAACGCGATAAAGGGAACGAGATAAAGGAAGGCCATTTCCTTTTTTGAAAACGGATCCGCGCCATGGATGATGAAAAACGCGACGGCCATCGTCGCGATGAGCTGCGTGAGCGCGAGCCGAGTTGCAAACCCAACGATGATCGCTGCCGAACAAAAGAACTCCGCGAAAACCGCTAGCGCCATGCTCATCGGAGATCCGACCCCAAGCGGATCGGGGAAACCACCCGATTTTTCTGAAAAGCTTTGGAGTTTACCAAGACCGTGGTTCAGCATCATGGCTGAACCGAGTCCTACGCGGAGGATCAGCGATCCAACGTCACGCGCGACGCGATCACGGCTTTCGGTCATGAAGTCGTTCCAACGCGAGATGATAAGTCGCAACATGTTAAACCCTCCAAAATTATTGAATAGACTAACCGCAAAGACCGCAAAGGAACAAATTCAAGAAGAGTATCCGACAAGGATTCGCAGTTTCACATTTTGCGCTCTTGGCGGTCTTTGCGGTTAGGTATTTCGTGCTTCGAGGCTCTTATTCCTTATCTTTTTTCTTGCGATCTTTCTTCATGGGCTTGCCGTCGCCTTTGCCCTTGCCGCTCTTTTCGCCGAGCATCATCTTGAGCGTCGGCTCGAGAGCTTCGGCCCATCGCTCGTATCCCGCCTCGGAGAGGTGGAGGTAATCGGGCATGATCTCTTTCGAAATCGAGCCGTCGGCTTCGAGGAACTTGTCGCCGATATCGAGGAACTTGACCCCCTTGGCGTCGTCCAATTTCGAAATCATCCGGTTGACTTCGGCAAGCTTGGCGCGAGTCGCGTCGGGCTTTTGTCCGCGAGGAAAGACGCCGAGCAAAATGATCTTCGTCTTCGGCAAGCGTTCGTGAAGCTTGTGAACGATGGCCTTGATTCCTTCCGCGATTTCTTCCGCGCTGAAATCCTTGGAATTATTCGTGCCGATCATCACGACCGCGACTTCGGGACGAATACCCTCAAGGTTTCCGTTATCGAGCCGCCAGAGAACGTGCTGCGTTTGATCGCCGCCGATCCCCATGTTGACCGCGCCGCGCGGAGCAAAGTGACTCGCCCACGCGCCCTTTCCCGCGCCTTCCCAGCCTTGCGTGATCGAATCACCGATGAAAATGACGCGCGGACGGCTCTTGGCGTTCTCGTTAATGGATTGATGACGCTTCATCCACCACTCGTCGTTGCGAGGAACGGCGGTGACGGTGGCTCCACCCTTGCCTGCTTTATCCCAATCTCCTTTATCCTTCTTGTCGCCTTTGCTTTTGTCCCAATCTTTGTCTTTGCTGTCGCTCTTTTCCCAATCTTTGCTCTTCGAGGACTTGTCTTTATCCTTCCCGTCATCCTTGTCGGAATCTCCGAACATCGAACACCCGACGCTCGCGGCCAATGCGGCCAGCATCGCGCATCGCAACCAATAGGACCAAAGTTTCATGACCATCTCCTTTGTGAGTATCCCGGGGCGACGCCCGGTTTGCGTTTGAAGCAGGTTAGGTTCGCGGGAAGGCTTTGTCACATCATTTTCTTGGGGCAATAAGTCTAATCATGAAGTCACCAAGGCGCAAAGCAACTCAAAGAAATTCAAAAGCTCCGACGCTCTTCTTCCTTTGCGTCCTTTGTGTCCTTTGCGTTTAATCATGCGGGAGAGTAGGACATGAACTTCGTTCGATTCTTTTTTTTAGCGCTTTTCTGCCTCACGGCATCGCCCATCCTTCAGGCGGATGAACCTCCGCCCATTCCGCGACCCGAGCATCCGAATCCGCAGATGCGTCGTGCTCATTGGCTGAACCTCAACGGAAGTTGGGAGTTTGCCGAGACCGATGACGACGCGAACGAATCTTTTCTCGGCGATGCGGCTTATCCCGATCGCATCACCGTTCCCTTTTGCCGCGAGAGCAAGCTTTCCGGACTCGCGCGGACGGGTTTCGTCAAGAACGTCTGGTATCGGCGAACGTTCAAGGTTCCTGAAAACTGGGGACCCGCGCGCGTTTTGTTTCACATCGGCGCATGCGATTGGAAAACGCGTGTTTGGGTCAATGGCAAGTTGATCGGAACTCACGTCGGCGGCAACGTCGCTTTTTCTTTTGATGCGAGCAGCGCTTTAAACTATTCGGGGAAAGACAACGTCGTCATCATCCACGCCCGTGACGATGCGCAAAGCGGCTTACAGGCGCTCGGCAAGCAATCCAATAAAGAAAAGAGCTACAGCATTTTTTATACGCGCACGACGGGGATTTGGCAGACCGTTTGGCTGGAAGCGGTTTCCCCGAACGCTTACATCAAGCATCTTTCCATCGTTCCCGATCCAGATCATTCGCGCGCGCTTTTACAAATGGAAATCGAGGGCGACGCCGGGGGCCAAACGCTCGGAATTTCCGCCGAGCTCTTAGCGGACGGTAAGAGAATCGCCAAGGCCTACAAGAATGCGGACTGGCGGAACAACAACCTCGAACTCAAAATCGAGAAGCCGCGTCTTTGGTCGCCGAGCGATCCATACCTTTACGAACTTAAACTCCGAATCCTCGGGGAGGATTTGGCTCTCGACGATGTTGAAAGCTATTTTGGAATGCGGAAAATTTCAATTCGAGGGCGATCCGTTCTACTGAATGATAAGCCCGTTTTTCAGCGGCTTGTCTTGGATCAAGGGTTTTATCCCGATGGAGTCTGGACCGCCCCGAGCGATGAGGCGCTCAAAAAGGACATCGAACTCGCGCAGGCGCTGGGCTTGAACGGCGCGCGGCTCCATCAAAAAGTTTTCGAACCGCGATTCCATTATTGGGCGGATAAACTCGGCTATTTGACATGGGGCGAATTCCCCAGCTACGGCGCGAATTACGGCAATCCCGCCGTCAACGTCCCGATCCAGCACGAGTGGACGGAGATCATGCTCCGCGACCGCAACCATCCCTCGATTATTGGGTGGTGTCCGTTCAACGAAACTCCCGCCGATGCCGCCGCACTACAAAACGCGATTCTCGATTCGACCCGCGCGCTCGATCCCACGCGACCCGCAATTGATTCGAGCGGTTGGTATCATAGCGCCGCCGCGCCCGAAATCCTCGATGCGCATGATTACGATCAGAACCCCGAAAAATTTGCCGAGCGATGGCGCGATAAACTCGCGGGACCGACGTTCGAGATCAGGAAAGATTTTGTCGTTAAGGCGCTGCCATTTTTTATCAGCGAATACGGCGGGATCGGCTGGGTCGCGGAAGGCGAGCGCAACGTTTGGGGCTACGGAAAAATCCCCAAGACCGAGGAGGAATGGTTCACGCGATACGCGGGACTCACTAATGCGCTTCTCGATAATCCGAACCTCTTCGGCTTTTGTTATACGCAACTCACCGACGTCGAACAGGAGCGAAACGGATATTATTATTTCGACCGCCGCCCGAAATTCGACTCGGCCAAAATCCGCGCGATCAACATCCGCGAGGCGGCATACGAAACGGGGCATCGCCGCTGAGTACGGAGGCTGCATTGATTCCCTACAAATCCATTACGCTTGTGTCCGATAAGTCAGCCGCCGAGTTGGCGACCATTTTGGAACTTGCTACCGACAAGGATGGTGGTTTCACTTCGTTTATTTGGACGCGATCCAAGTATTTTAGAGGTACCATCAAAGGAAGCGCTTTTATTTTATCCAAGAATTTACTTTATGCAAATGCATACAATCCAATAGTCACCGGAACAATATGCCAGCACGAAGGCAACTCCGTCATTACTTGCGAAATGAAGTTAAGACAACCGACTTGCATCTTTATAGATGTATATAATGGGATGTTTATTTCGGCTATACTATCAATTTGCTTTACCAGCATACCTCGTGACAGTTACGTTGGAGTGTGGGCATTCCTTTTCATCTTTGTACAGATGATTTTCTGCGGACTCGGTTTTTCAGGAGAAGCGAGGGCGATTACCAAGAAGCTTAAAGACATTTCGAATAGCAGCGCAATTACCACAGCTGCTTCATTCCAACAATGCTTCAATGCCTATAAATGGCACGTCGTCGCCACACTGTTTGTGTCTGTTATGTTTCTATTGATAATGCTATGGGACCAGAGTTCACGCGGTTGAGATAGAAATCTCGCAGAATGGAAGTTGACGCGCTGGCGTCCTTATTCGTCATGGTCAGCAACATACATTCCCGACGGAGCCGCGCGCTCGAAACGGTTACGTCCTACACCGAACGGACGCTCCGGCGCGCCCTGGGTTGGGGCGATGCACCGCTGGAAATCGAGGTGCCCAAACGGGGCAGCACCTCGCTCGTTTATCTCATTCGTCCCGAAGGCAAACCCGGTGCGGCTCTCTACGCAATCAAGGATCGCAGGGAATTACGGATGCTCGAATCGGCTTTGCGGACGGCGACTTCGTGCGGCGCTCCCGTGCCAAAACTGCTCCATGCCGACGCCAACTGGATCACCCGCTTCTCGCGAGGCTATTTTTTTCTGGCTTGCTCGCTCGCTCCGGGCGAGTGCATGAGGCGCGACGAATCGGATGACGCCCAATTGAAAGCGATGGCAACCGCGCTTGCGAAGCTCCACTCCATTGAGGAAAATTATTGGGGAAAGCCAATCAAGCCACGTCGCAGCGGCATCCATGCCGATTGGTCCGAAGGGATCGAGCGACTTAGGAGCGCGCTCATGCGCGACGCCGCGATGAAAGATCATGCAACGGAAATTCGAGATTATTTCCACCGCTCGCTCGAAAAAATGGAAGAGCCGAAACGGTTTCAACTTTGTCATCATCACTTGGCACCGGTGGATATGCTCTATGACGCTTCATCGCAATCAGTAACGTTGATTGATTGCGTCAATCTGGAATTCTCACGCGCCGCCCGCGATCTCGCGTCGGTGCGGTGGGATTGCTTTCCAAACGACGAAAAATCATTCGATGCGATGCTCAAACATTATTATTCCCAAATTTCTCCCGCCATTCGCGAGGGATACGAACGCGAGCGATATTTCTTTGAAGGATTTTTTCATTTACGAAAAGTGTATAACCATTCACGCGGTAAGGATCGAAAGCCTTCGCCCGCGCTCACTCGGCTAATGGAACTAATCCACCGAGAAGATAATCGCGTTTAAGGATATGAGATTCTTTGTGCAACTTTGTGTCTTTGGGGCTTTGTGCTTGGAACTGATTCGATCTTAAAATCTAAACCGGATAATTCAAGACCTTCAGAATTTCACCCAACTCGCGGTTCAGCGTTTCAATCGTTTCCGCGCGCAATTTCCGCCGATGATCGCCCGGCAATCCTTGACGACGATGACGGTGCGCGTCTTCGCCGCCGGTTTCGCCCTCGGACGCCGCGCGCGCGAACTCAAGCGTTTCGGAACTCGGCGTGAATCCCGCGAACGAGATCAATCGTTCGAACCACGCCTCGCGATCGGCCATCATTTCCTCATAGGTCAGGAGCAGCGTGCGCGGACGGCCGTGCAGATCGCGGAGATACATCTCGTAACGCTCTTTGTAAATTGGCAGTTGATCGAGCACGAAAGCGTCAATCTCCAGCTCAAGCGCGTTTTTCCGACGCATGAGCAATTCGCTCGCCTGTTCGGGATTGCCCGCGGGTAGCGTGTGGCTGTACGCGACCGAATAAAAAAGGGAAACGAGCACGTCGCGCGGATCGCGGAGCATGAGGATCGTCTTGAATTCCAATAGATCGGGAATCCCCTGATTCGGATGCCGAAAAGGACCATAGACGTATCCGGTCTTGCGGTAAATCGCGCGGAGCTTTTCGTCGTAGCGATAAGGATCAATGGACGTGGGCGCGCCTTCAAAACTGTAGGCGTCGAAATCAATCGGAATGAGTCCTGTGTCGCGCGCGAGTCGCGGGATGAGTTCGGTCATGAACATAGAAGCGCATTTATGAACGGTAAAAAAGAGGAGGCTCGGATGATCTGAAGTCGCATGGCTGCGTCCGGAAAGCAGCGCAGTTTCATAGGGAAACCGCCGGGCGAACGACCGATCACGCAGCCACGATCCCAAGAGCGGAGTTTGACGGAGAAGGAATTTCAAACGAGCAATCACGTCGGCAATAGGCCCCCAAGTTGCGGTAACTCTTCCACGAAGCAAACCTTGCCGCAAGAGGATCGGGTGCGCCTCACCTTTTCTGCTAATCGCTTGACAGACTTCTCCGCCCCCGCGACGATACGAACAGCGGATCGAGCAGGGAGACCGGAACGAAATGACGCGAATTGCCTCTACTTATCTTCAAAGTCACTTCGCGCAGACGATGGATCAAGTCGCCAAGAAGAAGTCGCGAATCGCAATTCATCGCCGCGGGCGAACCGTCGCCGCGCTTGTTCCCGCTGAAGATTTGGTTCTGCTCAAACGGCTCCAACGTGAAGCCGAGGATCGCGCGGATCTGCGTGCATTCAGACGCGCAAAAAAAGAGCGAGGCTCGATTCCTTGGAGCGAAGTCGAAAAACGGTTGGATCGTCTGAAGGACTGATCCTTGGCTTATCAAATACGCTTCAAGCCCTCGGCTTTGAAATCACTGGAGCGCTTGCCTTCCGAGGATCGCGAGCGGGTGCGTCGCAGAATCCACTTGTTGGCGGACAATCCTCGACCCCATGGCGTAACCAAAATGCATGGCGAGGAAAACGCCTACCGCATCCGCATTGGGAAATATCGCGTCATTTATGAAATTCAGGAACGAGTTTTAATCGTGCTTGTCGCCGTTATCGCCCACCGTCGCGAGGCTTATCGGTAAAATTAGACGATCTGGTGTCCCACGCCTTTATTGACACTTGCTCGGCGCGGGTTCATCATATCGCGGGGATGGCGTCGTCCATGCCGCGACTGGTCTAGCCGGATGCGCGGAAACAGCGGCGCCCGGACGGCCCGAAGCCGGATCGGAGGAAGCGTAAACATGGCGATTCGACATCAGGAATTTTTGCTGAGAAGGCTCCACTCGCTCACGGGAATGGCCCCGATGGGGGTCTTTCTCTTCGAGCATTTTTTCACGAACTCCTATTCGCACCAAGGCGAAGCGGTCTTCAACGAAAAGGTCGAGTTTCTGCGGACGCTCCCGCTCCTTTATGTCATCGAATGGGGACTGCTCTTCCTGCCGTTCCTTTTCCATATCGTCTATGGACTCAAGATCATGTATTCGGGCGAAATGGTCGTCCGCAACGTTCCCAACAACCGCAAATGGCTTTATTGGTTTCAGCGGTTTTCGGCGGTTCCCGCGCTGGCGTTTATCTGCTGGCATCTGGGAACGACGCGGTTCGGCGGATATGGTCACGACGCGAATTTCTTCCGGATCATGACTGATCATTTTGAGAACCCTTGGACGGTCATCTTCTATGTCGTCGGCATTGTTTCGATTTGTTTCCACTTTGCCAACGGGATCACAACTTTCTGCATGACGTGGGGGATCACCGTTTCGCCCGCCTCGCAACGTTACGTTGGATTCGCAAGCGCGGGGGTCGGCGTGCTGCTGGCCTATATGGCGATCACTTCGATCTTTGGGTTCAAGCCGGAGAATTTTGAGAAGGCCGAAAAGATTGAGGCGGTGAAGTCAGTGGCGGCCAAAGAGTGAAGTGAGAAGTAAGAAGAGTGAAGTGGGAAGAGTGAAACTGACGGAAGGGATCAATGAACATTGCAGCAGTTTTTGGATCGAAGCTTCGATTTGGATCGGAACTTCAACGCGGCAAGGGATCGCGACTTCGACCCGGAAATGGACCGAATCTTCAGCCGCGTAGCGGCGGCGGATCGTAGCCCAGGGTGAAGCGAAGCGGAACCCTGGGTCCAAAGTCGGCCCCACAATTTAAGCCCCGGAGGGCGGCGGAAGAGTAGGAGTAGGAGTATAAAAGGGTAGGAATTGAAAAGGTAGGGATATGGCCAAGCAAAGAGTAATCGTCGTCGGCGGGGGACTCGCCGGACTCATGACCACGATCAAGATCGCGGAAAAGGGGGTCCCCGTTGACCTTTTCTCCATCGTGCCGGTCAAGCGGAGCCACTCCGTCTGCGCGCAGGGCGGAATCAACGCCGCCAAGAACCAAAAAGGCGAGGGCGACAATCCCGATATCCATTTTGACGATTCGATTTACGGCGGCGACTTTCTCGCGAACCAGCCCCCCGTCAAGGCGATGTGCCATGCCGCCCCGAACATCATTGATCTGCTCGACCGCATGGGCGTCCCCTTCAACCGCACGCCCGAAGGCATTCTCGATTTCCGGCGATTCGGCGGAACGCTCCATCACCGCACGGCGTTTGCGGGAGCGACGACGGGACAACAACTTCTCTACGCGCTCGATGAGCAGGTTCGCCGTCACGAAGCCGAGGGAATGGTCACGAAATACGAGACGTGGGAATTTCTTTCGGTCATTAAAAACGACGAAGGTCGCGCCATCGGGATCACCGCGCTCTATATGCCCGATATGTCGGTCTCGCACTTCGCCGCCGATGCGGTCGTGATTTGCACGGGCGGCCCCGGCATCATCTTCGGCAAATCCACCAACAGTTATATCAACACCGGCGCGGCGGCTTCGCGCTGCTATCAACAAGGCGCGATCTACGCGAACGGCGAGTTCATCCAAGTCCATCCGACGGCAATTCCCGGCGAGGATAAGCTGCGGCTTATGTCCGAATCGGCTCGCGGCGAAGGCGGACGCGTTTGGGTTCCAAAGGACGGCAAGCCGTGGTATTTCCTCGAAGAGCGTTATCCTAAATACGGCAATCTTGTCCCGCGTGACATCGCGACTCGCGAGATTTTCAAAGTCTGCGTCGAAGAAAAACTCGGTGTCGGAGGTCGCAACTCGGTCTATCTCGACGTGAGCCACATTCCGGTCGAGAAGCTGAACGCGCGTCTTGGCGGCATTCTTGAAATCTACGAAAAATTCGCGGGCGACGATCCGCGCAAAGTCCCGATGCAGATTTTCCCCGGCGTCCATTATTCGATGGGTGGCATGTGGGTGGATTACGATCAGCAAACCAACATCCCCGGCCTTTACGCCGTCGGCGAGGTCGAATACCAATATCATGGCGCGAACCGGCTCGGCGCAAATTCGCTCCTCTCCTGCATTTTCGGCGGGATGGTTTGCGGCGAGAAAGCCCTCGCGCACATGAAGGGACTCAAGAAAACCGCCGCTGATGTTCCCCCTTCGACTTACGCCGCCGAGCAAGATCGTCAGAACAAAATTTTCGAGGCGATTTACAAAATGAAGGGCGAGGAAAATCCCTACGACCTCGGGCGCGAGATGGGCGAGTGGATGACCAACAACGTCACCATCGTGCGTTACAACAA
>CAZPIK010000025.1:0-21029 GCA_964586185.1 uncultured Candidatus Sumerlaeota bacterium
GGCACTACCGTGGGACTAGATTGGCCGTCTTCGCTGGTAATGTCTATTGGGGTGTTAAAAAGATTTTCGCTCTTGCGCAACATTGCCGGATGATCAGGTTCTTCGAGAGAAAACTCGTAAGTTACAGTGCCAATATATTTATGACTAATTTCACATGTAAGCTTAGTGCCTGTTGCCGATAAATCCATATCGGAATTCTGGGGAAAACCCCATTGATACCAATAATCAGTGAGTTCAACACTGCCGTTCGCATCTCGCACGGCCATTCGCAGGCCATCACTGCAGGCTAGATATAAATATTGCTCGACGAATTCCATGCTCAAAATCTCTTGGTTAATGAGGTGAGTGGCTTTTCTGACCAACCGTTCTCCACCCTCAATATCAATAACATCGAGGCAAAATCCCCGAGCGACATAAACAGTGTCATCTTTGACGATAAAGTCATGTACAACGCCGCCGAATTGGGCACTGAGACTCCACTTTTCGGCAGCTACATTTTCAACAGAACCAACAATAAAGATTACCCACGCGATCAACAGCACCAGCAGGCAATAAGAAAGGAATTGCGAAGAAGTGCGGCGTCGGCTTTTCACAATGATTTTCGAGATACCGCCCATTTGCGGGCACTATTACCGAATCGGACTTCAAACCCCAACAACCAACCCGACGCTGGTCGTGCCGCTGCCGCCGATGTTGAGCGTGGCGAAGTTTTTCGCCCCTTCGATTTGGTAATCGCCCGCCTGACCTGTCACTTGAAGGTAAGCGTCGAGGCATTGGCGGACGCCCGTCGCTCCGACGGGGTGGCCCGCGCCGATGAGGCCGCCGCTCGGATTGATCGGGTGTTTACCGCCGATCTCGAGCCAACCTTCCTCGACCGCCTTCCAACTCTCGCCCGGTTTCGTGATGCCGAAATGGTCAATCGCCATGTATTCGGAAGTCGTGAAGCAATCGTGCGTCTCGATTCCCTGAACGCTGTTCACGTCGGCCATTCCCGCGCGCTTGAAGGCATCCACAACCGTCTGGCGAACGTGCGGGAGGACATATTCCTTCCCCTGACTTTCGGCGACCTTCCCCGCGAACGTAATCGGCGCGGTGTGATGGCCCCACCCCTTGATGCGCGGAATGGATTCGAGCGGAATGCCGCGTTTTTTGGCGTAGGACTTCGCGAACTTTTTCGAGGCGAGCAGAAGCGCGACCGCGCCGTCGGTTACCTGCGAGCAATCGGAAATCCGCACGCGACCGCCGACGACAGGATTGTCCTCGTTCTTGGCGTTGGCGTGTTCTCGGTTCATATACCACGTCCGCGTTTGGGCGTTGGGGTTCAGCTTGGCGTTCGCGTAATTGATCGCGGAAATTCCGGCAAGATACTCGTCCTTGAGACCATATCGCTTGTCGTATTCGTCGCCAAGTTTGCCGAAAAGTTTCGGGAACGGAAACTCGACCCCCTTGGCTTCGAGTTCATACCACGCGGCGGTTCCGAGGTAATCGCCCCCCTCGGATGAACTAACCGTCTTCATCTGCTCGACGCCAACGACGCAGGCGAGGTCGTATCGCTTGGCTTCGATTTCGGCAGATGCGGCCAGAATTGAAATGCTTCCCGATGCGCAGGCGGCTTCGTGGCGGCTCGTCGGAAGGCCGCTGAACACGGGATCAATCTCGACAAAAAACGCACCGAGGTGTCCCTGCTTGCAATAAAGCTCCGCCGCGAAGTTGCCGACGTGCGCGACGTCAATATCCTTCGCGCGGACTTGCGTTTTCTCAAGCGCGCCCATGACCGCCTCGCGCATCATGGCGACGAAATGCTTATTCTCCTTGCTCCAATTGCGGGCGAAATCAGTCATGAATCCGCCCAGAACGTAAACTTCAGGTGACTTGCTCATGGTTTTTCTATCTCCAAATCCTTGCATATTTTTCGAGCCATCGGCTCAACAATTTCATTGTGGCGAGGGATCGCGGTAGTCCTCTCATTTGCCGGGTTATAATAAACGCTATGACGTCCACCCTCCCGCAATAGCTCGCATCCATGCTTTAACAAATGCCGCAATAGGTCCTTGCGTTTCATCGGTAACTAACGCTGAGCGGTTCGCGAACAACCTTTCGGCCAGCGATTTGTCGTTTGGCTAATTTACGATTGCACTGAAGGATAAGCGCAACGGCTTCCTTCAGCGACTCCCGCGTCTTTGCCAACGTCCTTTCCTGCGCATTTGCTCCCGGTAATTCCTCCACATATCCGATATACCAATCGCCAACTTTTTCATAGATTCCGGTGAAGTTGCATTCCATAACGAATCCTTTTCTCACCCAAAGTTCGGTATGGGCGTTCCAGAGATTTTGGCATAAAGAACATCCGGGTCAAGATCGGCCCCATTCGGCCATTCAACCGTGCCAAGTTCGGGATTCACCTTGACGCGCGCAAACACTTCCTGATCCGCAAGGGGGGCAAAGATTCCTTGAAACGAAACGAATTCATCCAAAGCGACAATTCCCGCCACGCCGTCTTGAAACCGCAGTCTTAATCGAAGATCTTCCAATGGTTCGGCCTCGATGATGTCAACAAGCACAATGGACTCCTATTCCAACGGAGGTATGGGATGCAATTCTTGTTCGGCGCGGGCCCGTACCCAATCCGATTGTAATTCTTCGCGATGCAAATCTCCCCATTCTTTGACTAATCCCCAAACGCGCCTAGACAATTTACCTTCCAAAATATTCATAGGATCAATCGCGACGATGGCCTTTTGTTCTCCATATCTTACGTGAAAATGCGGCGGTGCGTGGTCGTTGTAATACATGGCAATGATGATACCGAAAAACCGACTGATCTCAGGCATAATCGAGACCCTGACGCCTACTTCGCCACAAAAAACTTCCCGATGTTCACTCTCGGGTCGTTGAAAAATCGCTCCTTGCTCTTCCGGCTCAACGCCTCTTCGAGAATCTTCGGAACCGCAAGACCCGCCTTCTCAATCATGGCCACAGTTTGCTTAAGGCCAATGACGTCCACCAAAACGCTAGGTGGCGCCCAGTTGAACCCGCAACCCATGATGAGGTCAATCCCGGTGATCGTCTCCGTGACCTCGCCCGCGCGGTTGAACGCATAGGCGATGTAACCCGCGATGACCTTCTTCGCGAGAGCGGCCTCGTCGCCGTGGGCCTTCGCAAAGATCGCCATCCCGCGCGCATATTCACCGACGCGATGACACTGCGAAATCTCCTCGATGAACTTCATCGGCGGGAGCTTGGCCTGCTTGACCGGGACGTAATCGCCTGTGTCCACGTCGAGCGCCATCCGTTGCTCATCCTTCTTGAAGAATCCCATTCCGCTCTTCGTTCCCATCACGCCGCGATCGTGCATGAGCCGGAGCATGTAAGCGGGCATCTTGTTCGTCTCGCGCGCTTCATCGTTCTTGGCGTTATCATAAACATTATCCACGATGGCGTGATGAACGTCCCAACCGACGAGGTCAATTGTCGCAAGCGGCGACATCGCGCGACCCGTATAAGGCCCGATCAGCTTATCCATCAGCACGGGGCCATGCGTTTCCGCGAGTTGCGCGACTTCATTCAAGACTTTGAACCCGACGCGATTGCCCGCGAAGCCCGGCGTGTCGGAAGTGCGAATGATGACGCGCCCCAACTTCTTCGTCGCATAGGCATCAATAAACTCCACGACTTCGGGATCGGTTTTTTCTCCCGCGATTATTTCAGTTCCGACGATAACGTTCGGCGGATTGAAAAAGTGAAGCCCAAGAAAATTTTTCTGAAACGACGCGCTTCGCTTGGCCGCAAGCGCCGTGATCGAAAGTCCCGAAGTCACGCTGGCGACGATGGAGTCGGCTCGCCGCATCGAATCTACTTTGGCGTAGAGTTCATCCTTCACCTGAAAATCTTCCGCGACGGCCTCGAAGATCAAATCGGCGTCGGCAAGCGCGCGAGCCATATCGGCGTCGTACGAACCGACCTCAACTCTCAAACCCACCGTCGCCGAACGGACGGATCGGATAGCCTTGCCCAATCCCTGCTCGGCTTTATCCACCGTCCTCGCGAGAAAGGTAACTTTCGGCACGGCGGTTGTAAAAAGAGCGCCGCTTCCATATCCCATGTTGCCGTTTGCGCCCAAAACAACCACATGATTGATCTTTCGCGAATTCAGGATATTTGTTGCAACACTTGGACGTGAGGGGGGCGCGGGAACTTCAAGGACGGGCATAAGGAATCATCCTTTATTTTCGTTTTACCTGGGTGTTGCAAATTTTTTACAAAACCCGGTATCCATTTAGGATTGGAGATTCAATCAGGATTCACCTCAATAATCCAGAGAATTTTTCAAGTCGGATGGAATATTTTACTGGAAAAGCATCATATTTTACAGTATGTGTTAAAAGCTTGAAGGTTTGAAAAACGACTTTACCCTAGAATTTTACAGTTTACAGAGCATGTAAAGGCAAGGATTGAAGATGAAGAATCTCATCGGATGGTCTGAGGATCTCGGTTCGAAATTAAAAGCCCTGCGACTCGCCCGTAAGGTGAAACAAATTGACCTTGCCAAGTCGCTCGGTATTTCACCGGCCTATCTCAACCTCATAGAAAATAACAAGCGCCCCATGAACGTGGACGTGCTGGAGAAGCTTCTTAATTTCTTTGCCATAGACATGGACGTCTTCATGTCCTCATCCGAAGGTGCGAAACTGCAGAATCGTTTGGAGCAAATTCTTCAAGACCCTTTTCTTCAGGCGCATGTGATCGGCGGCGAAGAAATTGAAATTCTCGGCAAGAATTCGTCGCTCTCCAATTTGATCCTCGCGCTCTACGATGGATTCAAAAATTCCCAACAGGAAATGCACGGGATTCAGCAGCGACTTTTCAGCGACGAACAGAATCGCGAAACCGACGGTCAATCGCTCGATAGCCTCTATATCCTCGACCGCACGGCGTACGACGAGGTCACCGATTTCCTCGAACGCCATCATAATTTTTTTCCGGCCATTGAAGATTCCGCCGACGAACTGCTCCGTCGCGAAGGAGTCGAGGACGGACGCCGAACCACGGTTCTCACCTCACTGCTTAAGAAAAATTTCGGCATTGAGGTCGTGCGCCGCTCGTTCCCGCAGGATTCGCATCTGCTCCGGCTCTATAACGAACGGACGCACACGCTCTACGTCTCAGAACATTTCGAGCGTCACCGACTCCACTTCCAGTTGGCGCACTTCATCGCGCTCATGATTTTCGAGCGCGATGGGATCGTCGAAAACTTGATCAAGGATTTCGGTTTCCAAAAGCCGCACGCCTCAAAGCTCGCGAAGGTTAATCTCGCCAATTACTTCGCGGGAGCGCTGCTCCTCCCTTATCGCCAATTCCTGAAATGGGTGCAGGAGACCGCCTACGACATTCAGACGATGGAGGGGCTTTTCGGAATGCCGTTCGAACCGATTGCGCACCGACTCTGCACCCTCTCCAAACCGGGCGAGAGCGCAATCCCACTCCACTTCATCAAGACCGACATCGCGGGCAACATCAAAAAGAAATACGCCGGAACGGGAATCAAAATTGACGACCGGCGCGGCTCGTGCCCGAAGTGGGCGGTTCATAACGCGTTCCTGACCCCTTCGATTCTGCGGCGTCAATTCAGCATCATGCCCGACGGCGAAGCTTACTTCTGCGTCGCCCTCGCAACCATCCTGCACGACCCGGCACACTTCGCGGTTACCAACGCCATTTCGGTTGGAATCGGCTGCCGCGCAGAAGACGCCGGACGGATGGCATGCTCGGGTGATCTCCGGTTCGAAAGCCCCGAACGCGACGGCGTCAAGGTCGGCATCACTTGCCGACTCTGCGACCGATCCGACTGCACCCAACGCGCGCTGCCGTCGTTCAAGATGGAACAGGAAATCAACACGATTAATCGCAAAGAAAACATCCTCGCGCCAATCCAGACCGAGGACTTGTTGTTAGTCGCCGAAAGCAAGAACGGGCATTAGCAAATCGCGGTTTCTAAAGAAATGGCGTAAAGGGAAACCCATCTAGGCCTCGCTCGGCTCGCTAATGTGGGGTGAAGGTCGCAGCCTCTTCGGTGCGGGTGTCTTTGTAGTAAAAAAGATCATGTCAAAACTCCAAGATCGAAAGCCACCAGAAGCCACAGTCGCAAAATATTGGAACTCGGCGCGAACGGGCCTCATTTGGTTTGTCCTTCTTGCCTATGTCCTCTGGCCGATGGTCATGGTTCTGCGCGAAAGCGTCTGGAGCGACACATCCGGTTTTAGCCTTGCGCCTTGGCGTGAATTCATTTCCAAGGGACATGGAATTTATGCCCTGCGCGGCGCGTGGATTTCGATCGCGACGGTTGCGCTCGCGGGAGTTTTCGGCACCGCGCTTGCCTTTTTCTATTACCGTCTCGATTTCCCCGGCCGCGCCATTTTTGCCGCGCTCTCGCTTCTTCCCTTTACGCTGCCGCCGCTCGTCGGGGTCTTTGCAATTTGGACGCTAATGGCCGAAGGTGGACCCGCCGACCGAATTTCCCACGCGCTCTTCGGAGTCCATTTCTGGATCGAAAAAGGATACAGCGGCGTTCTGCTCGTCCATGTTTATTCGATGTATGTTTATTTCTTCGTGATGGTGGGCGGAGCGCTCGCGGGGTTCGACGAATCGCAAATCGAAGCGGCGCGAAATCTCGGCGCGGGACGCCGGACGACTTTCCTGCGCGTCGTCGCGCCGCAACTCATTCCTGCGCTTGCCGGAGCCTCCCTCCTCGCCTTCATGACCTCGATGGCTTCGTTCACCGCGCCTTATTTCTACATGGCCGGGCGTCCCGTTTTAACCGTCGGCATTCAGCAGGCGCTCGAAGAATCGCGGCCCGGACTCGCCGCGGCCGATGGTGTTGCCCTCGCGCTCATCGCCGGAGTTTTTCTAATCCTCAATTCAAAACTCGAACGCATTCATCGCGGAGGAAGCAAAGGCGTCGCGCGGCGGCGGACAAGACTCGCGTCACCTTGGCTTCGCATGACCGCAACGGCCGTCGCCGCGGTGCTCACGCTCGTTCTTCTTTCACCGCAAATCGCGCTCGTCCGCGAGGCGCTCATCGCGCCGGGGACAGGCTTCGTCGGCAAACCCACCGAATACACCTTCGGCAATTTCACCCGACTTTTCCGCGACGGCTCAACTTGGCATCCGATGGTCGTCAGCCTAAAAGCATCAGCCCTCGCGACGTTGGCGATTCTCCTCTTCTCCCCAATGACCGCATGGATTGAATCGCGCCGAAAAATTATCGGACAAGGACTCATGCGATGGCTCGTCATGCTTCCGTGGGCGTTGCCGGGAACGGTCATCGGCGTGGGATTGCTCTGGATGACGCGCTCACCAAACCTCTTAACAGCGGGAATGGCTCTGCGCGGAACAGCTCTTCTGCTCGCGCTCGCTTACTTCATCCGGCTTCTCCCGCTCGCGCATCGAACCATCGTCGGCGGCTTCTCGCGCGTTTCGCCGGAGATCGAGGGAGCCGCGCGCGATCTGGGCGCGAATCCCCGCAAGGTTTTTTTGCGCGTGACGCTTCCGCTGATCTTGGGCGCGCTCCTTGCCGCCGGAATCCTCACCTTTACAACCGCAATGGGAGAATTCGTCAGTTCGATTTTGCTGTACGGTCCGGGCGAGGAACCCGTCGCCGTCAAGATTGATCAACTGCGTCGCGGCCCCGCGGGTATGCAGTTGGCCTCGGCTTATAGCGTCCTTCTCACGCTCCTCATTGCAGGAACTTTCTTACTCGGCGGCGCAAAAGAAATCCGTCGAGTGGGATGAGTTTACTCACATGAGTACCCATTAAATTTCCGTTGCGTGCCTTGGCGAAATCATTTCCGTCGCCCTCATTCGAGGGCTTAATTCATAAAACGTTCGCGTATTTCCAGCGTTCGCTACGCTCACGCTTCGCTTTATTACGTCACCCACTTCGTGGGTTAAATACTCTTCTTCAATCCGCGAAGCGGATGGCGCAATAAAGCGAAGCGTGAAGTCTCGCGCAAGCGAGACGAACGCTGGGGTTGGGTGATCCCTTCATTCAAGCCCCGAATGGGGCGACGGAGATTTCATCAGATCAAATCGGAAAAACGATGAGCAACCTACATCGAACCTGCACACGATCATTGGAAACCCCGATAAATATGATATAAAGACCGTTCGCCGTTGCCCGCATCAAATCGCCGGCGACAGAAAACGGTTTTTCATGAGCGCAGTTCCCCAAAATACAACCCTTCAGGATCAGGTAAAAACCTTGGTCGCCGACGCGGCGCGCGGTTACTTGAACTCGCTTGAACTTTCTCCAGATAGTATGCCGGAATTGCCCGAAATCGCGCTCCAAATGCCGCGCAATCCCGATCACGGCGATTGGGCGTGCAACGTTGCGATGCTCCTTGCCAAGCCGCTGAAATCGAACCCACTGAAAATCGCCGAGGGAATCGTCGCGCGCATTCCAAAATGCGACGTTATGGACACGCCTGAGGCCGCGCCGCCGGGTTTCATCAATATCCGTGTGGGTCACGGCGCGATTTCGCAGACGATCAAATCCGTCTTGTCTCAAAAGGAAAATTTCGGAAGATCGGACGCGTTTGCCGGTCAACGCGCGCTCGTCGAGTTCGTGAGCGCGAATCCAACGGGACCTTTGCACATCGGTCACGGCCGGAACGCCGTCGTCGGCGATACCATCGCGCGGATATATCAGGCCGCGGGATTCGAGGTCGAGCGCGAATACTATTTGAACGACGCGGGCGTGCAGATGGGCAAGCTCGGCGAATCGCTCCGGGCGCGTTACCTCAATGCCTGCGGCATCGAAACCCCTTTTCCCGAGGATGGCTATCACGGCGACTATGTAACCGAAATCGCCCAGCGGCTCAAAGCGGAAATCGGCGACGCGAAAACCGGCGAAACCGGCTTCGCATTTTTCTCCGACTACGCGTCGAAAGCGGTCATGGTTTACATTCACGAAGACCTAAAAGCCCTTGGAATCAAGTTCGATCACTTTTATTCGGAGACTTCGCTGCATCGCGAGGGGCGCGTCGAAAAAGTCATCTCGCGATTGCGCGAGTCTGGCCATGTCTATGAATCCGAAGGCGCGCTATGGCTCAAGACCACCCCCTTCGGCGACGAAAAAGATCGCGTCGTCCGCAAGAGTGACGGGACGTTCACCTATCTCTCTCCCGACATCGCTTATCACGAAGACAAACTCGCGCGGGGTTACGACCGACTCGTGAATGTCTTGGGCGGCGATCATCATAGCTACGTCATTCGACTCAAAGCCGCCATCGAAGCGCTCGGGCACAAATCGGAAAAGCTCCACGCGATTTTGATTCAGATGGTCAGTCTTGAGGTCGGCGGCGAGGCAAAAAAACTCGGCAAACGATCCGGCGAATTCATCACGCTCAAAAGTATCCTCGATCAAATCGGTTCCGATCTCGTGCGCTGTTTCTTTCTACTCCGTTCGGCGGATAGTCAGATGGTTTTCGATCTCGAACTCGCGCAACAGCAGACGATGGATAATCCCTATTGGTACTTGCAATACGCCCACGCGCGGTGTTGCAGTCTGCTCGCCAAAGCCGCCGAAAAAGGAATGGCGTGGGGTGGCGGCGCAAACGCCGATACCGCACTCCTCACCGCGCCGGAGGAACGTGCCATCGTTTTCCAAATGAGCCGCCTTCCGGGCGTTGTCATCGAATCGGCCAAAAAAGATGAACCGCTGCTGCTCACCACTTACCTGCGCGAACTGGCCACGGCGTTTCACTCCTACTTCTCGGCGGGCAACAAGAATGAGTCGCTGCGTTGCATTCAGTCTGCAAATGCGCCGCTCACAGAGGCGCGACTAACCCTCATCGCCGCGCTTAAACAGACACTTGCGAACGGCCTCGGAATTTTGGGGCTGAATGCCATTGAGCGGCTCTAAACAATCGCCAGTGCTATCGGATAGCGCATGGACTCTGATAAACTGAACCATCGTGCTGAAACGAAGACGCACCCACCCTTTTGAGTTCATACTGTTCATTCGCGCAGGACTTTTCCTCGCTTGCATCTTTGCTGCTCAGCCCATTCGATCCGATCCAAATCCAACCGAAAATGTATCGCCTACCGAAAACACAGGAGATTCCAACATGACCGCGACTTCACCCAAACATAAAAACCGGCTCATCGGGGAGACTAGTCCGTATCTTTTGCAGCACGCGCACAATCCGGTGGATTGGTATCCGTGGGGTGAAGAGGCTCTTGCGCGCGCGAAAAAGGAGGACAAGCCGATCTTCCTTTCCATCGGTTACTCGGCCTGCCATTGGTGCCACGTCATGGAGCGCGAGAGCTTCGAAAATGAGGCAACCGCCGCGATCCTGAACGAGCACTTCATCAGCATTAAGGTGGACCGCGAAGAGCGTCCCGATCTCGACGATCTCTACATGCAGGCGGTGCAGATGATCACCGGCAGCGGCGGCTGGCCGATGAGCGTTTTTCTGACTCCCGATTTGAAACCGTTCTTCGGCGGAACTTATTTTCCTCCCTCGGATCGCGGCGGAATGATGGGTTTTCCACGACTGCTCATGACGCTTGCGGAACTCTATCGAACGGAACGAGACAAAATCGCCGACAACGCGAAGCAAATCACCGACGCTTTGCATGAACAGGAAACGATGATCGGACTCGGTGAAGGAACCAAGGCCGATTTTTCGATTTTGGAAAAAGCAACGCGCGAACTTGAGCGGCGATATGACTCAACCTATGGCGGTTTCGGCGGCGCGCCCAAGTTTCCCCCGAGCATGGCGCTTAACCTTTTGCTGCGAGAGTGGAAACGAACGGGCAACGCGCCGTTTCTCGAAATGGTCGAACGAACGCTCGAAAAAATGGCACTCGGCGGAATGTATGACCAACTCGGTGGCGGATTTTCGCGTTACTCGACCGACCGCGTCTGGCTTGTGCCACACTTCGAGAAAATGCTGTATGACAACGCATTGCTTGCGCCGGTTTATTTCGACGCCGCCCGCGCGACGGGCAAATCTTTTTACGATGAAGTCGGACGCGGTATTCTCGATTACGTTTTGCGCGATATGACCGATCCCGCCGGAGGTTACTACAGCGCGGAGGACGCCGACAGCGAAGGGGTCGAGGGGAAATTTTACGTCTGGTCGCTTGAAGAAATTCGGAAGGAGTTGGGTGCGGAGGCCGATCTTTTCTGCGATTACTACGGCGTGACTGAACACGGGAATTTTGAGGAACAAAACATTTTGAATGTCGCCGCGCCGATGGAGGAATTCGCCAAACGTCGCGGGATGAAACCCGAGGAATTGAAATCGAAGCTCGCCGCCTCGAGTGAAAAGCTTTTCGCGATTCGTGAAAAGCGAATCCATCCTTTCAAGGACACCAAAGTTCTGACGGCATGGAATGGGATGATGATTTCGGCGATGGCGCGCGGAGCGCAAGCAACGGGCGACGAACGATACCGCGCTTCCGCCATAAAAGCCGGGCAGTTCATCTTGGACTCGATGCGCGACAAAGAAGGCGGACTTTATCGCACATGGGGCAAAGGCAAGGCGAAGATTCCGGGATTTCTCGAAGACTACGCCTACGTCGTCACCGCGTTCATGGACCTTTACGAGACGACGTTCGATCCCGTTTGGTTGGAGGAATCGGACAAGCTCGCGGGAAAGATGATCACGCTTTTTTACGATCCCGCTGCTGGAAGTTTCTTTGCCCACGATGGACGTGACCCCAGCGTTCTTATTCGGCGCAAAGACGTTTACGACGGCGCGACACCTTCGGGAAATTCGACCGCCACGTTCGCGCTCCTGCGTCTCGCTATGTTTCTTGATCGCGCCGATTACCGCGACGCTGCGATGAAAACCATTGCGAGCATGGAGACATATTTCAACCGCATGTCGGGCGGAGTGCATCAGATGATCAATGCCGTGGGTTTCGCGCTCGGTCGCCCGAAGGAAATCGCCATCGTCGGCGATCCAGCCGCGCCGGAAACGGTCGCGCTTTTGAAATCCCTTCACGCGCTGTATCTGCCGGGTCGAATAATCGTCTGCGCGAAACCGGATTCGCTCGATAAGGGATTCAACCCCAAGATCGCATTGCTCAAAGATAAGAAACCGACCGCCGACAAGCCGCTCACCATTTACGTATGCGAAAACTACGCCTGCAAAAAGCCAGTCCATGACGCAGCGGCGATGCTTGAATTAATTCGCAGATGACGCAGGTTGCGCAGATTCGATCTCACAAAATCTAAGGGATTCGAGTATTTATTAATCTGCGAAATCGGCGCAATCTGTGGATTCTTCTCCATTTGATGAAGTTCTAATAAATAATACTTGGCGAAGCACCTCCCGAACGACGCCCCGTTGCATTGGCAACTAGACACCCCATGCGTCTCGCCTATATAGTGTCCCCCGTGCGCGGACTGCGTTTTTCAGTTCTCTTTCTTGCCTTCTTCTTGCTGGTTCCCGGCGATGCGCACGCCTATATCGGCCCCGGCGCGGGGTTTGCGTTTGTCTCCTCATTCTTCATCCTATTTATCGCGCTCTTCATGGCGTTCTTTACGCTCATGACCTGGCCGTTGCGCTGGGTTTTTCAAGTCATCCGGGGATTTCGCGCGCTACGAAAAAGTCGAGTACGCCGCGTCGTTATACTTGGATTGGATGGACAAGACCCCGAACTGACCGACCAATTCCTCGCCGAAGGGATACTGCCGAACTTCGCGAGGCTGCGCGATATGGGCTGCTACAAGCGGCTCAAGACCTCGCTTCCCGCCGAGTCGCCCGTCGCGTGGTCGTGCTTCCAGACCGGATGCAATCCCGGCAAGCACAAGGTCTTCGATTTCCTCGTTCCGAATCGAAAATCATATTTGCCCGAACTCTGCTCCGCCGAAATCCGCCCACCGAAACGGAATTTGAAAATCGGAAAATACCGGATACCGCTCAGCAAACCGCAACTGTCCTTCAGCCGCAAAAGCCAGTCGTTCTGGAAAATCCTGGGCGATCACGGCGTCTTTAGCACGGTGCTTCGTGTTCCGATTTCGTTTCCGCCGGAAAAATTCAACGGCGTTTTGCTTTCGGCGATGGCGGTTCCCGATTTGAAAGGGACGCAAGGAACGTTTTCGTATTACAGCAGCGATCCGCATGAACACGCGAAATACACAGGCGGGATGCAGTTTCCGGTCGAGGTGAAGAATGGTGTAGTGAAGTGCCACATCGCGGGTCCCGAAAATACAATGGTCGAGGGTGGTGGCGAAATTCAGGTTCCGTTCGAGGCGCGGATTGGCGAGAACGGCGCTCCCAGTTCACTGATCATCGGCGGCGAATCGTACGAACTCAAACTGCGAGAATACACCCCGTGGATACCGGTGGATTTCAAACCGGGACTCGGGATCAAGGTTCGCGGCATCGTCCGATTTTATCTGAAGGAAACGTTTCCGCACTTCAAGCTTTACATGACCCCGATCAATATTGATCCCGAGAAACCCGCGCTGCCCGTTTCAAGCCCGACGACCTATTCGATTTACCTCGCGCGGACGCAAGGATCGTTCTCGACGCTCGGCCTCGCCGAGGATACTTGGGCATTGAACGAACGCGTGCTCGATGAAGAGGCGTTTCTCAAACAGACCTATTTGATCCACGAGGAGCGCGAACGGATGTGGTTCGACGCGCTCGAAAAAACCCGTCGCGGCGCGGTCGTCTGCGTCTTCGACATTACCGACCGAATGCAGCACATGTTCTTTCGCTATTTGGTGGATGACCATCCCGCCAATGAAGGCAAGGATACCGAGCGCCACAAGAACGCCCTACGCGACATGTACATTAAAATGGACGAACTCGTCGGCAAGACGATTCGTCGCGTGCGCGACGACGAAACGCTTTTTGTCATGTCCGATCACGGATTCAAGCCGTTTAAGCGCGGCGTCAATTTGAACTCATGGCTTTTTCAGAACGGCTATCTCGTCTTGAAACCCGAACTGCACGGCATACCGTCGGGAGCAGAGTGGCTTCAAGATGTGGATTGGTCGAAGTCGCGGGCGTATGCCATCGGGCTCGGCGGAATTTACCTAAACGTCTCCGGTCGCGAAGCACAGGGGATCGTCAAACCCGGCGAAGACGAACGCGCGCTACGCAAGGAGATCATCGGACGATTGCGCGGCACGCTTGATCCCAAAACTAACGAGATTGCTATCAGCGAGGTATATGATTGCAAAGAGGTTTATAGCGGGCCTTACACCCGCGAAGCTCCCGATCTATTTGTTGGGTTTCACGTCGGTTGGCGAGCCTCGTGGAACTGCGCAACGGGGGCGATTGACCCCGAAATTTTCGAGGACAACGTGAAAAGCTGGAGCGGCGACCATTGCATGAACCCGCCGGAAGTTCCAGGCATTCTTTTTTGTAATCAAAAATACGAGAAAGCCGAACCGCACATCATGGATTTGGGTCCAACGACCATGGATTTGTTTGGGGTGACTGTTCCGGCTTATTGCGACGGCGAATCGCTGTTTCCTGACCCTGCGGGGAAAATAAAATGAAGAAATTAACGCAAAGGCGCAAAGACGCAAAGGCGCAAAGAAGTCATCTTTCAATTCAGAAGTATGACTTCTCCATTTTGCGATTCGTTCTAAGAAAGCCCTCGATGACTTTGCCATTTACCATAAGGCTTAGCTCTTTTCGGATTCTATCTGTCCTCCTTGCGTCTCTGCGCCTCTGCGCCTTTGCGTTAATTTCTTCGTCTTTGTCAGCCCAAACGCAAGACCCCTCCAAGAAAAAAGTCATCCTTCTCGGTATTGACGGCCTCGATCCCAAGCTTCTCCAAAAATTTGTGGATGCCGGGCGGATGCCGAATTTCAAGCGGCTGATCGCGCAGGGGAGTTTCAAACCGCTCCAATCGAGCGCGCCGCCTCTCAGTCCCACGGCATGGTCCACGTTTATTACGGGAATGGACCCCGGCGGTCACGGCATATACGATTTCGTCCATCGCGATCCGGCGACACTCCTCGCGCATTTATCCATGGCGGCGACGGAACCGGGGCGATCATGGGGTTTCGGGACTTGGTCGGTTCCGCTCGGCTCCGGGAATATCAAATCGCTGCGGCAGGGTCGGGCGTTTTGGGAATTGCTCGAAGAGCGCGGCGTCCACACGACGATTTACAAAATGCCCGCGAATTTTCCGCCGGTCAAAACGCGCGGAGGCGAAGCCCTCTCCGGCATGGGGACACCCGACATCCGTGGCACGCCGGGGACGTTCCGATTCTTCACGACCAAAGTGCCTTCCAACGTTAAGGACATCACGGGCGGCGAAGTCGTCAAAGTTGAGGTCGTGGATAACCATGTGGATGGAACACTGATCGGCCCCGCCTCTCCTTTCCGCCGCGAAGCCATCGAAGAAAGTCGCTATCGGTTGGACGATGGAACTTTATCCGAACCGGATTATCGCGCGGCCGATACGAAAATTGATTTCTCGGTCTTCCTCGATCCCGAAGAACCGGTCGCAAAAATCGCGATTCAAGATACCGAACTCATCTTGAAGCAGGGAGAATGGAGCGATTGGATTACCGTCAACTTTGATTTCATTCCCCATGCGATGGGAGCAAGCGCCATTGGTCGCTTTTACCTTCAGGAAGTTCGTCCCGATTTCAAACTCTATGTTTCGCCTCTGCATATTGATCCCGTCTCGCCCGCGATGCCGATTTCCAACCCGTCCAAATGGTCGAGCAAACTCGCCGATACCCTTGGACCCTATTATACAAAGGAACTCCCCGAGGAAACGAAGGCGCTTTCGGGCGGGATTTTCACGGGCGAGGAATTTATGACGCAGGCGCGGATGGTTTACGATGAACAACGCCGCGCACTCGATCTCTTGCTCTCGAACTATAAAGATGGATTGCTCTTCTTTTATTTCTCGACCATTGACCAATGCTGCCACATGCTCTGGCGATACGCCGATCCCGCTCATCCCGGCTACGTTAAAGACGAGAAATTGGCGGATGCCATTGGCGAAATTTATGGATACATGGACGACGCGCTTGAAAAAGTCATGACCAAAGTGGACGGCGAGACGACGCTCATCGTCATGTCCGATCACGGTTTCAGTCCGTTTTATTGGGGCGTGAACCTCAACTCGTGGTTGCTCGATAAAGGATACGTGAAGATGAAGCCGTCGTTCAGACGAACGCGATCAAAGTATTTTGAGGACGTGGATTGGAGCCGAACGAAAGCGTATGCGCTCGGTCTGAATGGACTTTATATCAATTTGAAGGGACGCGAAAAAGACGGCATCATCTCGGGACTTGAATCGGACGGCTCGATTCGCGCTGGCAGCGAATACGAAAAGGTGTTGGATCAATTAGAGCGCGATCTGCTCGAATTGCGCGATCCGCGCGATGCGGCCAATCCACGCCAACCGATTACTCTCGTGACCCGCACACGCCGGGATTTTCACGGCGATCATTT
The DNA here is from genome assembly GCA_964586185.1 of uncultured Candidatus Sumerlaeota bacterium. Classification (GTDB taxonomy): domain Bacteria; phylum Sumerlaeota; class Sumerlaeia; order MVZB01; family JAJFLK01; genus CAZPIK01. The sequence goes on from CAZPIK010000025.1 coordinate 16,446, forward strand.
GGACATCGGTCCCGATGCCATCGTCGGTTACAACTACGGCTACCGCACATCGTGGGAAAGTCCACTCGGCGAATTCCCAAAGGAAATTTTTGTGGACAACAAGGACGCATGGAGCGGCGACCATTGCATGGATTACCGCGTTGTGCCGGGGGTGCTGATCACGAATCAGAAAATTTCGCTCGAAACTCCGGCGCTGCACGACCTTACCGTCAGTGTCCTTTCGGAGTACGGTGTCGAGCCGCTGAATGAAATGATCGGCAAGGATTGCCTCGCACCTGCCGCAAAACCGTGGGAGAATCTTTCCGGCCAATAGAAGGGAGATTTCCGATGTTCGGATCGAAAGTAAAAATTGATAAAGCGCTTTTGGAAAAAGCAAAAAAATATTCCGAGATCGCGGGTTACTCCTCCGTCGAGGAATTTGTGACTCACATGCTCGAGCGTGAAATCGCAACGCTCGAAGAAGCGGGTTCCGAAGAGGAAATTAAAAAGAAGTTACAGGGTTTGGGCTATATTTCTTGAAGTTAACTAAAGGAGATTGTTTCACATGAAACAGTTATTGAGCTTAGGCGATCTTTCGCGCCGGGAATTTTTGCGACGCGCTGGAGCGATTTCGGCGTCGGCCTCCGCGCCCATGATCCTGAACGCCTGCGCGATGGGTCGCGGCCCACGCCCGGCTCCCAGCGGACGGGTCACCATGGGATTCATTGGCGTCGGCAATCGCGGGCTTAATCTCCTTGATGATTTCCTTGCCGATGAGCGAGTGCAGATCGTCGCGCTGTGCGATGTCAATCAAAAGAGCGCGGGATATTGGGACAACAAAGTCGCGGGACGCGACGAAGGCAAACGGATCGCCGAGGCGCATTACGGCAAGCAAACGCAAGCCGGCACATTCAAAGGGATTGATACCTACGGCGACTATCGCGAATTACTGGCTCGCAAAGATATTGACGCCGTCGTCGTTGCCACGCCCGATCATTGGCACGCGATGAACGTCGTGGAAGCGGCCAACGCGGGCATGGACATCTATGGCGAAAAGCCGCTCAGCCTGACCATTAAAGAAGGCCGGATCATGGCCGACGCCGTTGCGAAGAACCGGGTCATTTTCCAAGTGGGAAGCCAACAACGCTCCGACGAGAAATTCCGTCACGCCTGCGAACTGGTTCGCAATGGATACATCGGCGAACTCAAGACCGTAAAGTGCGGACTCCCCGCCGGAACGCCGGATATTTCCAAACAGGGCAAACGAACCGCGCCCGAAGCCGTGCCCGCGGGATTTGATTATGAAATGTGGCTCGGTCCCGCGCCGAGCGCTCCGTACCGTCCAGCAGCTTCTCATGTCAACTGGCGATGGGTGTTCGATTATTCCGGCGGACAGGTGACCGATTGGTGCGGACATCATCCCGACATCGCGCAGTGGGGAATGGGAACCATGAACACCGGCCCGATTGAAGTGAATAATCCAAAGGCCGAATATGCCAAGCACCCGGTCTATAATACTGCCGTCGTTTATTCGTTCGACTGCATCTACGCGAATGGCGTCAAGCTGACGATTAGTTCGAGCGAAAAAGGGGGCGTCACATTCGAGGGAACCGAGGGTTGGGTTTGGGTCAACCGCGGGGCGATTGACGCGAGCAACAAGGCGTTGCTCACCCAGAAAATCGGCGAGAACCAAATCCATCTTTACAAAAGCGACAACCACGCGCGCAATTTCATTGATTGCGTTTATAGCCGCGCCGAGACGATTGCGCCCATTGAACATGCGCATCGCTCGATTTCGCTCGCGCACCTCGGGAACATCGCGATGCGACTCGGACGCAATCTGAAATGGAATCCGGATCGTGAACAATTCGTTGGAGACGCCGAGGCCAATGAGTATTTACACCGTCCCTATCGTGGCCCCTGGAAATTAGCGGGGCTTCCATCGGGAGGACGTTCGCTTGCTCCCCTGAAGAGCGCGTCTCCGATAGCATAGGGCATCACTGGATAACGAACCACTTCATCCCTTGCGCGGGAACTTCGACGGGCAACTCAATCGTGTAGTCGCGGGCAAGTTTGTATTGCTTCGCCTCGCCGTTTTGCTCGGTGACGGAAGCTGATTCCGTGAGTCCGGTGTAATAGAGATTGGCGCTTAGATTTCGGGACAACGGGCGATCCAAAGGATTAAAGACGACGAGCATTCCTTTTTCTTTGAGCTTTGGATTGACGTGCATCATCCAATCCAGATTGCGGGCGTCGCAGCGGCGACCATGAATCAGATCGCTCTCCAAAATGTCGCGGTGAGCCTTAAACCAATCCACCTTTGATTTGACCATCGCCTTGGTTCGGTCGGTATCAAAGAGGCGCGGCCCGCGATAACAAGCCTGAACTCCGAGCGCGAGATTGCTCTCCATCATCCGCTCGTAGTGGTCGAGATGTTCATCAAGCGGTTCGATTGTCGCCGCTGCTCCGCCGCCGTGATATTGCGTCAGCGGAACAAACATCCAACCCATGCTCGGCGTTTTTTCCCACGTGCCGTCGAAAATATTTTGGCGCGTGTGGATGACCTGCTGCTCGCGCGGCAACGACCAATTCGTCTCGCGATAACCCATGGCCGTCTTGTTCGACCCATCCAGAAAATAGTGGTCGGGAACGTTGAGGTAGATTCCCTTTCCACGACACCATTTGTAGAAATCCGAAATCTCGCGCCATTGCTTCCAACGCGAATCGGCCAGCCCATGATGACCGGGATGGGTTTCGCTCGCGCAAGGATCGCCCGGATAGGAGCCATCGTGTTCCAAAAGCGTGAAACCGATTTCTTCGTGGAATTGGCGCAAGCGACGGAAGTATTTATCTCCCCACGCGCTGACGAGGCAGGGCGATTCGCCGAAGGTCGGTGTTTCACCCGGAGGCATCACGACATCATCGCCACCTCCCACTTTGCGCGAGGCGAGCAGCGAGTAACTACCGATTTCAATGCCTTTGCGCTTAGCGTACTCGGAGAATTTCTTGGCGCGCTCGTATGTAATCGCATTCTCATTTTCTAAATTGAATCCGCTGCCGAAACTAAGAATGAGCATTTCGAATCCGACTTCCGCGCACTGATCTATTGCCTGCAACACCGTTTCTTCTTGGGATGAGACAAGATGCAGCATGAGCGGATTTTCCGTTGCCCACGGCGCAATAATCCGATACATCCGCCGAACGGAAAGTCCCGAGCGTTCACGATCCGTGCTATCGAAGAAAAGTTCCCACGCACGATAGGACTCAAATTTTTCGCCGGGAGGAATATCGAGCGCGGGACCCAAATCCGGGCCGATATCAAGCAAGCAGGGCGTTTTCTTTTCGTAGTTCACCTGCGTTTCAAATTCCGGATCGGCCAGCCAACGATAGGAACGGCGATTCGCTCCCGCAGCCATCATTCCGCCAAACGCCATGTCGGTTTCGATGTGGATATTGGGCGCGATCTTGCCTTCGACCAACGTGTCCACTTCTGATGTGCGTTCGACCACGGCCAGCAACTCGCTTGAGAAGCGATCGAGTCGAACATTTTTCTGCGAAGCGTTTTCGAGCGTCATCCATTTGCTAAAGCAGGGCAAACCATCGTAAAGCTCGTAGTGAATTGAAACTCCAATGTCTTTATAGGGCGAGTTGGGTTCCGGCTGGCCTACTGTGGGCAAGGCAAAATCGAGCCTTAGATAAATTCCCTTCGGCGGCCACTGAACATCCGGCGCGTGATGGCGTGTCTGCTTCCATTCCAATCTTTCTTTGGGCTGACCAATTTCAAAACCCACAAACCGAAATGCTTTTGGATCAGCCTGCAATTGCTCCAACCATTCTGAACGAAGGAAAGCGTAATTCAACTGTCCCTTCAGGCCGCCGATTTCATACTGCTTCCCATCCAATGTAATCGCGGCCTCCGGTTTCACTCCGCGTAGCAAGGTCTCGCCCGTCACGAGATTATCGAGCGCAACCGTTGCCGCGTTCGGTTGGATTCTGATGACGCGCCTGATCAAGCCATTGGTTAGCTCCAGTTCGCGGCCGTCCGCACTTTTGTTGACCTGAGCTTTGAAGTCCGACGCATCAATCAACCAATCCCGTGGTTTTTCCGATGCAATGACTCCAGTAATGGACAGGGAAAAGGCGAATATAATCGAGAAGAAGCGTTGCTGCATTTTTGTCTCCGTGATGGCGTATTCGAGTAACATGTCCGGGCAACTTTTCCCATCCTCTTTTCGATTTGGCTTGAGATCAGAATCACGCCTTTCCCCCGGCTGAAGCCTTGTCATTACCCATATCTCAACAAGTAGGTAAGCAAGGAACAAGCTTCGACCACCCCGTGACATGGAAAATATTCAGCCCGCAAAGCGGGCGACGTAATAAAGCCCAGGGTGAAGCGAGCCGCAGGCGAGCGTAACCCTGGGTAGACGCGTCCAGAATTCCAAGCCCTGAATAGGGCGGCGGAAAATCAAATCATCCGGCCATTGAAACGTCAGGAAACGACATTATGCCTTGGTTCCGTCGCCCCATCCGGGGCTTGAACGTTGAGGCGACCATTCCCCCAGGGTTTCGCTTCGCTTCACCCTTCGCTTTATTACGTCGCCCGCT
>CAZPIK010000026.1:0-20983 GCA_964586185.1 uncultured Candidatus Sumerlaeota bacterium
TGATTCCCCCAATTGAGAATCGCGTCTTCGAGATTGGCTTTCGTAGTCGAAGCGTCTGAGTCGTCGAGCGTGTCGCCGTCGTAATCAATCGCGGAAACGAATGGCGCATCGCGAAACGATGAAAGAATACGGATGTCGTCGTCCACATAGTCACGTCGCGCCGAAACTTCTGCGGCATAGGCCGTGAGCGCGACGGTTTGGTCGGTCAGCGCGTTGTTCAGCGGATCGGGATCGCCCGCGGCAACGAAGATCGCACGAGGTGGATCGAGTTCCCAAATGAACGTCCGGCCGTCGCCGTACCCGGCCGTGATTTTGGTTTCTTCCGCAAGGAACGAGAGGGACAAGACCGGGTTATTAAATGACACATCCTTGGGCGCAAGCTCGCGTCGGAGAATCCCCGTTGCGGTTTCAAATAGTCTCGTTTTACCCGCGCCGCTGCCGACCAATATGAGCGAATCATCTTTCGAGAATGCCAAACTCATGGATTGGAATTCGTTCGAGACATTAAGACTGCGCAGATAGGCTCCCGACGCGGCGTCGCGGAGCAACGTGTTCCCATTAAAGTTTCCCGTGGCTAGCTTGGTTCCATCGTGGGAAAACGCGGCGCAAACGGTGTAATCGTTTCCACCGCCCGAATCGAGATTGCCGAACGGAGGACATGCTGGAAGTCCGGTGTTCACATTGTAGATCTGTCCCGGTGTCGAAGGCGTTGCCAATTCGCCGGTGAGATAGAAAAAGACCCGCGTTCCATCGTTATTCAGTGCGACGACTTGGGCGTACACGACGGCGGCTGGTGATGAGCCAAACAACAAGCTCAAGTCCAATATGCACACCGGAATCTGCGACGCGACATCCCATACAATTACGCGGTCAAATCCCACCGTGGCAATGCGGGTTCCATCTCCCGAAACGCCGACATTATTGGGCGTCGGATCTACAAAAAATCCACTGGGACCGGGATACGTATTATAGATATGTTGGATAAAACCGTCGGAAGTCCGCTGTCCGTAAAGCTGATAAGGAGCAAGGGGATTCGGGTCCAAAGTCTTTTCGGCGAAAAACGCAAGACTACCGTCGGGTGAAAAAGCCAGATACTTGTTTTGAGTGAACCCGGTCAATTTCTGAAGCGAATTTCCCGACCGCACGCTCCAGCGATCCGCCCTGCCGCTGGCATGTCCGGTCCAAACCTCTTCCGTCGTGGGAAGGAAAACGGGAACCGAAGCTTGCAATGGACCTGTATAGCCTTCGAGGTCGAGTGTGAGACTATGGGTCGTTAGCTGCGCATCCCAAAGCCCTACTTCAGCGTCATCGGCGTCAACGATGCAAAGATGCGTCGCATTCGGACTGTATAGCGGAATACCGCGGCTCTGATTGTCAACAGTGTACAATGGCAAGGGCGATGGAGGAATCGCCTGGTGGATGCCAACCTTATTCGTTGTCTTGTTTCCAATCGACACCAGAGTTGCATCGGCATTTAACGATGCGCCTGTCCATTCCTCATTATTAACGCCGTCTATAAATCCAAAATCAGAACGCGTTAAAAGATTCCAAATCGCCACGCGCGACTTTGGAACCGCTGATAAAGCATTGTAATTTGAACACGACACCACATAGTCCGTACCAAGATAGCGACGGCACTCAACGGAGACGAGATGTTCTCCATCGAAGTGATTTGTATATGCTCCTCCGATTTGAATACCTGTTGTCGAGTCCCAGACTGTAACATCGCTGATAAATGCCAATCCCGGAGGATCGGGCGAGACAGGAGTTCCGTTATTGTGTCCCAAGATCAGCCGATCACCTAAAGGTGAAAAAGTTGCGCACGTTACGTACGCTTCGTTCAAGGGACCTCCGTCTTCACCGATGGTAAGGAGGAGCGTTCCCGTATCGTAGTTCCAAATCTCCACGCGGTTTTCTTGCGTGAATCCGACCGCAATCCAAGGGATGCCCGCAGCCGGGCACATCGCGAGAAACTGTTGGCCGCTCGGATTGCCGCCGTGAGTCGTCAACGTGCGCACGACCTCACCCGTCTCCGCTTCGGTGATGACCGTGTTCGGCCCCTGCGCAAAAGCGATGTATTCGCCATCCGCCGAATATCCGACATCAGAACTGGTATTGGGTTGCGTCCGAAGTTTGGAGCCGCTGGCGATGTCCCAAAGAACGGTTCCGCCCTGTCCCGCCGTTACAACATAACTTTCATCGGGTGAAAACGCGGCGGCTTCAACGTTACCCAGTCCCAATTGCTGAAGCGGCTTGTCGTCGTTGACCGCTGCGCCGACGGGACCTCCAATTGACACGTTCAAGTTGGCGAGCGACATCGCGCCGTTTACACCTTCGACGACGATGTAGTAATCGCTTCCATCCGAGGGAACCGTGAAGGTTACGGTGGATTGATTATCCAGCGTCTCGCCAAATAGGTCTTTTCCAAGTAGCGTGATACCCGTCCGCTTGAACACGGCCAGCATCGTCGGAAATGAAGAACCAAGCGTATTAACGGTAACCTGTGTTCCCGAGGTCAGCGCAGGAAGCTTCCAAACGGCGTCCGCGTTGAACCCCGTGTTCGGAAATGAGGGGTGTCCTTCATCTTGACCAAAGCCGCCGAGATCAACAGCGGAAACGGAAAAAGGAAGAGAGGCTATATTGAACGGGTTAGCATAGCTATCCCCAACCGGCGGCCCGCCGAAATGGAAATAGACATGCAGGTTCATGGCCGTCCCGCCCGGTTCGGTGAATGACATCGTTCCGCTTTCCATGACAAGCGTATAAGGTTGGCCCCCGTTAGTGAGCGACCGTTGCAAGAGTGCCGTCCCGGACGTCGGCGCCGACGCAAATTGAATCAAGCTGTCCGTGCAGGGTCCGCCCGCAAGGTCTCGATGCAATTCAATAGTCGTTCCATGCACGCCATTGGAGAACGCGGACGTGACAACCATGTAAACCGGGTTAACGGGCATCGGACCAAACTTGAAATAGACATCACGACCGTTATTTCCACCCGCAGGAGTGAAATCATTTGCGTAACCGCCCGTAGGGCTTAGGTTCACCGTGTAGCTGTAGGTTGACGGCGCAGGTATTACTGGAATGTTGAGCGATGTCGTCGTGCAATTGTCGCCGATGGGAACCGCGACCGCGCTCGTTGCCCAAGCCATGAGCGCGCATCCAAGGATCATCGCCCAATGGGCGGAGACGGATTTTAAGTTACGTTGCATGATGTCAATCCCCACGCGTTTGCCGTTCCAATGTTTATTTCGCTCAATTCGAATCTTGTTTCGATCATGCCCATTGGCATTACCGATAAAGCATAGCGCAAAAACCATTCCACGACTCGATATAGCGGCTTGGAAAGCATTTCAACCCCTTAAATATAGGGGATTATGGCCAATAGGACAACGACTAGTTACTTAAAACTCCCGTTAGGAATCGAGGAAAGTATGGCAAAAGTGGCAAATAAACGGCAAAGCCTATCCCGATAAAGAATCCACGCACATAGAGTAGTCCCCCTTGGCCAGCCCTCCCGGCGACCTTGCCCACATTCTCTTACTCAAATGCCTCCCAATCCCTGACGGCGTTCGGCGTCGGCGAGGGAGAAGCCGATGGCGTGGGCGAAGTGGAAGCCGTCGGCGATGCGGTCGGCGTGCGGCTTGCTGTTGGAGTCCGCGATGCCGTCGGCGTTCGCGATGCGGTTGGAGAAGGCGAAACGCTGGGCGTCGGCGAGGGACCCGAACTCGTCGTTGCATAGAGCGGTCCCGTCCAAGGTTCGGAATCGGTTCCAGCGGTCGTCACCCGATAGACGAGCCAGTAATAAGTCCTGCTGCTGGAGAGGCCGGTATCCGGGAATGTCACCGTCCCCGCATTGGGAATCGGCGAACCCGAAGGATTGACCTGCGAATAGGTTCCCTCCTCGCCCGACGGCGAACGCACAATGTTAAATCCCACCGTCCCCGCGCCGCCGCCCGTGAATCCAACGTTTACTTGATTGAACCCAATGGTGGTGGCGATGCCGTTGTTGGCAACCGTTGCACCGGACGTATCAATTACGAACTTGTGGTAGGTGTCGTCGGGAATAAGGAAACCGTCGGCGGAAAGCGCGCCCGAGATGCGAAGTGTATTCGTCGTGTCGCCCGTGGTGTCGTCCACGGCAAATGACCCTTGCCAAGTTGTGGGATTGACCCAACCAGGGGAAGGTTCGATTACATTTTTCGTAAACGGGGAAATGAGATCGAAAGTCACTGTTGGTTGTGTTGCGGTGTTCATTCCCTCGCTGAAAACCAGCGTAAAAGTTTGAATTTGGGCATTCACCGGATTTGTGGTGTCGGGACTCACCGAGATAAGAAATGCCGGAGGAGCAGTATTTGGAGAATTGGGGACGGGAACTGTAGCAAATTCACCTGCCGTGCCATAGTTGGCGTACCAACCATTACTAAGTCCGCTATCAAAAGTATCGTATATTCGGGTAATAATGGGCGGAGGGGCTGTTGGAAATGGAAAGCTGGTCATCTCCGTAGCCGTCGCAGCTCCCCAATAGTTAAATCGCAAGTCCTTAATGCCACCGGGCGCATCGGTACGATTATCATAGTATTCGTAGCCGCCATTCGCATACAAGTTGCTGTTCTGTAGGGTTGACACGCCCAATAGATTGCGAACCCCGATTCCGGTATTATTGCAAATACTTGTGGTCGCAATATTGCCCGATGGCGCGTCAATCCCAATTCCAAGGTTGCCGAAGATCCATGAGTTTTGGGTCACCGAAGGGCCGACCAATCCATTGCCGTTATTCTTAATCACTGTAGAATTGTTGACCTGTCCTCCAGTCACACCGGTACCGAAATTCTGCGCGATATATGAAGCGCCAATGCTCGTAGCACCTGAAATGCCTGAGGCATTTGCAATAATCCGGGAACCACTTATTGTAGTAACGCCAGAGAGCGCCGAACCCCCGCTTCCCTTAATTGTGGAGTTCATCAACGTCGAGCTACCCGAACCGGTAACCCCAATACCTGTATTATCTTCAATGCTACAAGCTGAAATCGTTGATCCGTTAGTAATGATTCCGCCACCTTGATTCTGCGAGATAGAACAATTAACCACAGTTCCACCGCCGCTAATCTGCAATCCAACGCCATTATTCAAGAGTGCTGTCGAGTCAGTCACGTTGCCAGACGTACATACAATGCCCTTGCCTCGGTTGGCCTGTGCCGTTACTCTCAGTACGGAACCAGTGGCTGACAAACCATCCGAACCGTTGAAATTGGCATTGCAGTCGGTTGCAGTGCTGCCTACAAGTCCACGACCTGCATTTCCTGTCGCCACGCTGTTGATCAGGGATGCACCTTCCATGCCCGTTGCTCCGTTCGTCATTGCTTCGCAGGTATCGGGGGCACGACTTCCGACTTTGAATCCCCCTCCATAATTATTGATTGCCGAAGAGCGAAGGATTGATGCAGAACCTGCTGTTGATTCCGCACCTATGCCCACATTATTGCGAAAGTGTGAATCAGAGATGCTCGTCGTAGAAGATTGATTCAATGTCCCCGTGCCGTTTTCAACAGTGCAATAAGATACGGAGGAATTATTCGCACCGGGCTTGATATTAATCCGTCCCCATGGGCCGTAAAGGCGCACCGAGGGGTTGTATTCGTCCAGTCCCATGTCCGTGACAAGTCCCAAGCCACCATTTATCGGCCTCGAATTCCCGTCCATATCCGATCCGGGAGCGCCTACATTTGTACCTGTGTCAATGCAGGGCGAACCTGTGACGAGATGAAAATCGTAAATGACCCATGGCTGAAGTGCCGTCAAGTTATTTGCTTGAGTGGCGTCGCCGAACACGATTATCTGTGAAGCATTGTTACTCTTTACGACAAAATATAGATTTCCGGCATACGTGCCGCCGACGCGTATGGTGCGATTGACGAGCGATCCGGGAATAAGAGATTCATCGGAATGTGTTAGAGTGGTTTCTCGTACCGCAGCGTCGTAGTTTAGAGTAGCCGCCACGCCTGAGAGCATTGCACCCACAAGTTTGGGGTCTGCATTGATGTTGCCGGTTCCAGCGTACCCACCCTGCACGTCACTATAATTGACAGTGGGGCTACCCGATATGTGGATGGTATTATTGTAAATAATACAATTAGAAATCGTTCCAGGAGCAAAACCACTTCCAATTGCAAGTCCGTTACCAATGATGGTGCTATTAACGCACATCAGACTTGGGGTGCCGCCAGAATACCCCATTGCCATATTTTCATTGTAAGCTATAAGATTATTTTCCAGTAGGCCAGCGCCTATATTAACGCCGCGATAATTTCCAGAGACAATATTCCGTGAAAATATCAGGGCGGCTGACCCCGCTCCGTTTATTGCTGTCGGCAAGCCCGTATGCCGCGTGAACAAATTGTTCAATATGCGAGGCGATCCGCTGCCTACGTCAAGCTGTCCGCTGGAATCCCGCGTAAAGAAGTTGTTCGAAATGGTTGGCGAGGCGCCGGAACAATTCAAAATAGTCTGATGAAAAATAAAGCCGTCAATTCGGGAATCATTGGCGCCAGTGGTCGAACTGGTGATCCGTGTGGAGCGGGTGTGGATATTTCGAACCCACGAGGCGGCATCATAGCCGCCAAAGAGGTCAACGTACGGAGTCATCGTAAATCCACCGTATGTTCCTTCTGCAACAAAGACCGCATATGTGTTTGAAACAGAAGCGCCCGCAATTTGAGACAATGCATACGAGATTGTCGCCCATGGGCTGGCCAAGGTTCCGTTGCCGGGTAAATCCGCGCCAGTAGCCTGTGAAACATAACGCACCGCGTCGTAGTCTGCCGGATTTATCGTCTGGTTCTGTGGCCCTAGGTCCGCAACTGGTGCAATTGTCGTGCGATCCGTCAATGAAGTGAACAGTATTGGCTGACTTGCGGTACCATTTGCAATCAACGTTGTGGGATTCGGGGAATCATTAAAGTTCAGATCAACGCCAGGTGCGAGCTTGATGACGGTTCCGGGCTGAATGGTCAGCCCACCACCCGATCCGAAATTATTGAAATTCTGATTGCCAAGTATTTCGTACGTGTTACCCGACGTCCACGTCTGCGGAGTGACCCAGCTGGTTTGATTGTAGGTGACATTGCTTTCTGCTTGGAGAGAAAAGTTAAGCGATGCGGTGTAAGCGCCGCTATTCGAACTCACCGCTAAATGAAACACAATTGGATGCGCCGTCGAGAGATTGGAAAGTGTAACCGTCGTATAACTATCCGTGCTCGCCTTGCTCGTGCAGCCGGGGATGTCGCCCCATGCGCCCGCAGTGTCGCCGAGTGTTACCAAGGTATCGGTCGTCGAGAGCGTCGCTGTGACCGTCCTGCCGTCGGAGCGGTCATTCTTCAAGTTAACAATCAGCCGGACGGTTTCGCCCTTGTCGAACGTCCCATCGGCGTTGTTCGCCCCCGAATACGCCAGCGCGTCGTCCACCGTCACCGATAGGACCGAAAGCTCCGGCAACATCGGCGTCGCGAGAGCGGTTCCCGAATCGAGAAGCCCCTTATTGGTATAACTCAGCGCCCCCGCGCCCGCTGTTTCATACAAGTGCATCTCAATTCCGCATGGCGATTGCGCCGAATCGAGCGACTTCAAGAGCGCCGCCGTCGCCGAGACCAGCGGAGCCGCGAAGCTCGTCCCGTTCCCGAACGCCGCGTCGTATTGGTCGCCCGGAAACGCGCTGTAGAGACTCGTCCCTGGAGCGGCAAGATCGGCCATCGTCACCGCGAGGCCGTTGTAATTGCTGAAATCCGCCCGCGTCGCCAAAACTTCCTTGCTCGCCGCGACGCCGACGACATGCTCATATGCCGCCGGGTATCGGTTCACGTCGTTGCGCCCCTCGTTGCCGACCGCCGCGACGAGCACCGCCGACGCCGACACCGCCTCGATCGAATCGGCGAGAAGCTGCGAGAACGCCGACGACGCAAAGCTCATATTGATGACCTGCGCGCCATTGGCGACCGCGTAATCCACCGCCGCGATGACGTTGGAGTTGACGATACTCCCGTCCGCAGCCGTTACGTCGAGCGGCAGGATCGTAACGCCAAACGCCGCGCCCGCCATTCCCTTACCATTGTTCGCCGCCGCGCCGATCAGCGAGCAAACCCGCGTGCCGTGCCCAAGGTCGTCGGTCACATCCGATTCCGCGTTCACAAAATCGTATTTCAAGGGCGAGATCGTCCCAATCAAATCTTCGTGATCTTCGTCGCAACCGGAATCAATCACTGCGACGGTCACGCCGGGAGCGCCTGTCTGCACGTCCCACGCTGAGCGCAATCCGACGAAATCGAAGTCGGCGATCTGGCTCCCGAACTGCGGATCGGTCGGCGTCAATGCGAGGCCGTAAATATAGTTGGGTTCCGCCGCGACGATGTTGGGATCGCCTTTGTAAGCCGCCGCCGCTGCTTTAATGTCGGTTGCCGTTGGAAAATGGAGCACTTCGAGCGCATCGGTTCGCCCGCTGTGCTTTACTATCGCTTTCTTCGCCCCCGATTTGGCGGGAACATTCGCCGCGCCAACTCGCTCGGCTTTCACGAGACCAAACTTCGCGTCGAGTTCCCGCAACGACTCCGCTCTCGCATTCGACGACAACGTTGACGGCCCGGCCTCACGCGGCGCGGCGTCCCGATACTTCACCACCAATTGCCCCGGAGCAAACGGTCCCGCAATTCCCGAAGGTTGAGCGGCGCCATCATGACATAGGAACAGGAGCGCGAGGACGATCCAGAGGATCGAAGTTGAGCCGTGTAGTTGTTGAAGTTTGGACATAGTACCATTGTTCCTTGTCATTTTGATTGATGGGCGGCGCCGTCCACCTACTCGTGTGCGACACGCAAAACACATTCCATTGGATTCGAAAAGCGAAAATAACAACGCGGCATAATAAGCACACGCAATTACACTGACAAACAATTTTTCCCACCGATGTTTGCAACCGGACTGAAGATCACAAAGCGGAAAAGAAATGGAGAAATCGGAAAACGCTTACAAGCCTACTCTTTTGCTTTGCTTGGTTCGGAGAACACCTGAGCGCGGCGTTCGAGCAGTTCGTTTCCATCTGCCTGAACGATTCCGCGGGAAATCAAGAACCCGACCACATCCAAACGCCGAAGGTAATCTTCGACGGACGCATTTTTACGGAGATCTTCTAGCGAGTTCACTAGTTCGCCGGCGCTTTTCTTGTCTCCATTTATGGCATCCACGCCTTTCCAGAGGGTCTCTTTCCAAATTCGGAGATCAGCGCTGAGCGAACCATTTAGCTTCCGCAGTTCGCCGATGCTCCTTTCGATCGCGCCATTGAAAAATGCGGTCGAGGCTGCGGCAAGGATGGCCGAATCGCGCCGCATGGGGTCTTCCATCTCTTCGCCGAGCTTTTCGGCTTGCTCAAGCGCCTTGAACGATTCTTCCGACTGTCCCATGCCGGAAAGCGAAATGCCGAGGTTTTCGAGCGCGATGGCCTGCGAGTTTTTGTGACCGATGAGTTCCGCAGCATGAAGCGACCGCGCCGATTGTTTCTGAGCGTCGCTCCATGAGCGACGGAGAATGGAGAGGTTCGCGCGGTTGGCTTCAACCGCCGAAATGCCGTGGATATAACCGATCTGCTCGGCGAGTTTCACGGCGCGATCATAATGGAACGATGACTCCGAGAAGTGCCCAAGTTTTTCGGCGATGATCCCCAAATTCGATTCCGACGAAACTTGGCCGTACACATTTCCGAGTTTGTGCCAGACATCGAGCGCCTTCATGAACGCCTCGCCGCTCGCCACGAGATTTCCAAGATGCCAATGGACCAATCCCGCGTTGTTCCACGCGTCACCGAGCATGAGCGTCGGCGTTTTGCGCACGGCCAAATCCTCCGCCAATCCGAGAAATTCCTTGAGCGCTTCCTCAAGACGACCCGTGCGGAGCTTCACGATCCCCATTGCATTGCGCGCTCGAGCGTAATTGTCCTCGTTCCCCGGTCGCTGGAAGACGGGATCCGAAAGCATCTTTTCCGCTTCTTCGGCTCGACCCCCTTCGAGCGCATTGATCCCTAGCTGAATCTGCGCGTTATCGCGCCACGCGGGATTGTTGATCTTCATCGCGATGTTTGAAACTTCCCGCAGATGGCCATTCGATTTTTCGTAATCGCCGAGCAGCCGACAGACTCGTCCCGCGAGTTCATGAATGAGCCCCAATTGTTGCAGCGCAATCGGCGTGTCTGTGGGTTCCTTGACTTCGAGTTCTTTCCACCGGGGCGGATCGAGCGCCATGCAAATCAGTTCATATGCTTCCTCGGCCATTCCCTTGTCCATCGCCATTTGCGCCGCGCGTCGGAAGTAAGGCCGCGCTTTGCCAATCTCGCCCGCGCGTGTCCAATGGAAAGCCAGTTCGTACGCAAAAGCCTTGATCTGCTGCCCCGCGAATTTTTTCTCGAGCGCCAATGCCACGCGTTCATGCAGGGTCGCCCGATGTTCGAGCGTCAGCATTCGATACGTTACGTCGCGCAAGAGAGTGGGCGTGAACAAAAACGCAATGTCCTCGGGCAGCGGCTCCTCCCGCAACATGCTGAGTCCCTTGAGCGCATAAAGCTCTTCGAGCAACTCCATGTGCATTGTTTCGAACATCCGCATGGATTTGACGTCGAACTTGCGCCCCAAGACCGCGCCGCACTGCATGAGCGCGCGCCGCTGCCGAGTGAGCTTATCCACCCGCGCTTGAAGCACGTCAATGATGAGTCCCGAAATGCCGAGCGTCTCACCCTTTTGATCTTCGAGAATATCGCTCAATGATTTATCGGGCTGCTCGGAAATGACTCGCGCCATTTCAATAACGTAAAGCGGAATTCCTTCGGTCTCGTTCAGCAGCCGATTTTTTAGCAACGGATGCAGTTGTTTAAGATCGAGAATTTCACCGACCAGATCAATGCAATCGGATTCCGGCAAAGCGGGTAGGTGTAATTCGGTCCATGTTGCTTTCGAAGTGTGCTGCGCAAAGAGGTCCGGACCCGACGCGCTTTCTCTTAGCTCTTGACCGTCTTCGGGTTTGCGTCCCGAAACCAGCAACAACAAACCCGACGGACGCTGCTCGGCCAATCCGTCAATGACTTCCCACGAAAGCGGGTCGCACCATTGGGCGTCATCCACCGCGATGACCCAAGGCGGAGCGATGCGGCAGACCGATTTCACCATCGCAACGAGGCTTGCCACGACCTGCGCGCGAAGTTCCTTCACTGGAACCGAGCGAAGCGCCGATGCATGAGGCTCAACGCCAAGAATGTAACCGATGCTCGGAAGCACGAAGGTTTCGGTTTGGTGAAACCGCGCCGCCAGCGCCGAGAACACCGCCTCGGGAGGCATTTCCTCCGGCGTCAAATAGCCAGACGCCCAATGCGCAATCCGTCGCAGTAGCTTAATCATGCCGCCTAATAAGATGTGCCGGTCGTGCGGTTCGCATTCCACTTTCGCCCAACGAAGTCGCGAGAGGTCGCTATGGATCATCGCCTCGTTCATGAGGCGCGTTTTTCCGATCCCCGCCTCGCCCGTCAAGCGTACCGCGCGGAATCCCCCGTGCGACGCCTCTTCAATCCACTCGCCGATTCTTTTCAGTTCTTCCTGCCGGCCAAAGAAGGGAATATCCATCCGCCGCCGAACCGCATCATCGCCTTTATATCGAATGACAGCGTAGGGTTTGACTTCGCGATCATAATTCTTGGGCGTCCAACTTTGTCGTCCTTCAAGTTCAAAGATTCCTTGAACTTGTTCGGCGAGGTTATCGGAAATAAGAATCTCGTCGGTTTCGGCCTGGGCTTCAAGTCGCGCCGCAAGATTAACCGGCGAACCGAAGAGGTCGGGACGCGGACGCCCCGATTCTTCGGTTAATCGGACATTGACCGTTCCCGTCGCGGCTCCGGCGCGGATTGCGAGTTCATGACCTTGGTATCCGCCGCGACGATGCACATCCTCACGAATATCGAGTAGCGCTCGGATGGCCGATTCGGCATCGCGTTCAAATGCCCAGGGCGCGCCGAAAGCCGCGTACGCCGCGTCACCCAAAAACTGAATAATAAAACCGCCGTAAAGTTCGACTCTGCGCGTGCAGATTTCGTAGAACCATTGCCGCAGCCGATCCAACTGCACGTCATCGAGAACCTGCGTGAGCCGCGTATAGCCGCGCAAATCAACGAAGATCACGGTCGCCTGCCGACGACTGACCTCCGTTTCCGTCGCTAAACGCTGTAGCCGTTCGACCCACTCTTTCGGCAAATTGATTTCGTGTCGTTCGAACTGATCGCGGAATGCCTTGAGCAGTTCGTCCGCTTCTTCTTCGTCAACTTTCGGTGCTTCTTCAGGTGGCGCTTCTTCTTTTGCAGACGAGGCTTTGGCATCGGCTTCGGCTTGATTCAGATATTCCTCTGGAATCATCGCGCCGCAATCGGGACAGGTTACGTTCGATAGTTCCGCAATCGCTTCAAGCTGGAGATTTTCTCCGCAGACGGGACAGGTTAAGTTTTTCATGGTTTACCACTTCGTTCTTCCCTCGGGCGAACGTTGCGTCCGAAGGATGTTGCCCCAACTCATGGTTCCATTTGAGGGATCATACGTGACGTCGGCGCCATAAAGAGGGGCGTCCGTCGGAAAATTCGGGGGATCGGAATATTTTCGATCCGGTCCGTTGGAGACCAGCCGCCATTTCCCGTATTTCTCCATGGCTCCCGTATTGAATCCTGGGAGGGGCGCGTCCACGGCTTCGATCGGCGGAGGTCGGTTGATGGGCGGCGTCGCGTCCTGCTCGAATTCATCCATTTCGGGATCGCCGGGGTTATGCTTGACGATCTTCATATACGTGTAATACCGGGCTAAGTCGCCATAAACAGGGTGCTTCTCCTTGTCCGTGAATGGATCCACAAGTTCCGCCGACGATATATATGAAACGGGAGTTGTAATCTCCTTGGGCAGCACGTTGAAGAGTCCGTCGTTGAATGGATAGTTATTATAATCCACTCGATATGCTTCGAGCGCGGTGGCGACGGTTCTGAGATCAGCCTTTACGCGGGCGGCTTTGGCTCGTGTTTGAGCTTCCAATAAGTTGGGAACCGCAATGGCCGCGAGTATGGCGATGATGGCGACCACGATCAGCAACTCGATCAAGGTAAACGCGTCCCGTGCTTCTGTTGTTTTTCCAATCATCATCTCCCCCACAAATTGCCCCCACGCCACGGCCGGTGAGCCGATCATGTGATGAGGACACAAAAAACCAGCGTAAACCATGACCTTTGAATGCCCCCGAAATCAAGCTCAAAGCCCTATTCTACTAAGGCCCACCACCAAGACACCAAGTCCTGCCAAAGCCGTCCATTCGGAACAAACGCGCATAAGCGCGCTGACGAAGCGTTTCACGAGGTGGGCGGTTTCCCCGGAAACATAATACGGTTCCAGACGTCCTTGGTGTCTTGGTGGTGAGCATTCAGCGTTGCGTGCTCCAATCGCCATCGCGTCGCACTACGTTGCATGGGGCGTGCCGGAAATTGGATGGCCGCGAAAAGTCGCAAAAAGCACAAAAAGCGAAATATTTGTGAGTGCTATGTTCCTTTTCACGGCTGTTCTAGGAACGATCCTTTTTTGGAAAATGGCGAAAGAGGAAAAAATATGGCCATGCCGCCGATCATTTTTTCGTTTCAGTTTTGAATTCGCCCGCTAAGCTTTCACGGTGTCTATTCGGTTGAGTCTGTGAATCTCCCATGAACTCCCTTGATTCTTTATCAAACTTTCTTCAGCGCCGAAGGCGCACGCCATTTCCAGCCTGGGGCAACGCCCCAGGACAACGGTTACCCCAAGTGTTCCAAGGGCTGAAAGCCCGCCCCAATTGGAGCGGGCTTTCAGCCCTTGAATTTCATGTTCCTTATTCCTGGGGCGTTGCCCCAGGCTACTATAAATCCGCGCCGTTGGCGCTGAATAAGCAGGATTAACTTCGGCGACAAAAATGGGCTTGATGAAGGTCTAAGGATGAACCCTGATCGCTTAAAACAACTTCTCGATGGGTTCGAGACGCTTTCGACGGCTTCCGATCCCGCCGAACTGGATCGCCCATTTTGCGCAATCCTTACAAAACTTTTCGATGCCGAGTTGGCTTCGATTCTCGACATGGATTCCGACGGCGAGCGACTACGATTCCGATATTCGATGGATCTTGATCCCGCTGAGATGGAGAAGTTCGCGTTTCGGCTCGGCGAAGGAATCTGCGGCGCGGCGGCTCTGACAGGGAATGTCATATCCGTCTTTGATGCTTCGCAAACACCTCAGCACTCCAGCAAGGTCACTGAAGGCCGCGATTCCGCCATTGGCTCGCTTCTTGCCGTTCCCATCATGCGCGAAGGGCGTTGCATCAGCGTCATCGAGATCATGAATCGGCGCGAAGGGCGCTTTGACGAAACGGATAAATCGCTCGCACGGCTTTGCGCGTCGCTTTATTGGGAGCGTCGCAGCGCGCTTCAACCTTCAACACCCACCATGCGTAAGAAGCAATCCAAACCTGCGGACGCCGGACCGAAAATCATCGGTTCGTCGTTGGCGATGGAGCGAATACTTCGTCTCATCATCAAGGCCGCGCCGACCGATCTTCCGATTTTGATCCTCGGCGAAACGGGAACCGGCAAAGAACTCATCGCCCAGCGGGTTCATGCTTCAAGCGCGCGAAGCCGCAAACCTTTAGTCGCGATCAACTGCGCCGCGCTTACCGAAACTTTGCTTGAAAGCGAACTCTTCGGTCACGTCAAAGGCGCATTTACGGGCGCGGCGAAAGATCGTCGGGGCAAGCTTGAGGAAGCCCACGGCGGAACGATCTTTCTCGATGAAGTCGGCGATATGACGGCGGCGTGTCAGGCGAAACTTCTCCGCGCGCTCGATTACGGCGAGATCAGTCCCGTCGGCAGTAATGAAGTCCGCAAGATTGATATCCGAGTCATTGCTGCTACAAATCAGCCTCTCGCCGGAATGGTGCAATCGGGTAAGTTTCGCGCCGATCTTTATTACCGACTGCGCGGCTTTCAGATGGATCTACCGCCCCTGCGCGAACGTCCCGACGATATTCCTCTGCTCGCTCAATTCTTCCTTGATCAAATTCTGGAAAATACGGGCGACGAAACGATGGAGTTTTCCGAATCCGCCCGCGAATTGTTGAGCAATTACCCTTGGCCGGGGAACGTGCGCGAACTTCTTCACGCCGTCAAGATGTCGGCGGCGGTCGCGGAGGGAAACATCATTAACGCGGAAGATTTTCCAGCGGCGATTCAACACCCCGAAACGGACTTAAGGCATCCGATGGTACCGCTGAACCCCAATTCCCAAGGGTTGGCGCAATCCGATGACGAGCGGAGTCGAATCATCGCGGCTCTTGAAGCGACGTCTTATCCCGGTAGCCAGCGGTGGAATCTCGCCAAGGCCGCGCGGGTCTTGGGGATGCAGCGCAAGACGCTCGAATACAAAGCGCGAACGGTTTATCGTTTGAAATAAGACCAAGGAGAGAACTATGCGAGGCGCGGATATCTTCGACGGACTCAGCCAAGTTGAGATGGGCGCGATTCGCCACATGCGGCGTTATCGCGAGCTCGCGGCCAAAGAAAACTTGTTCTGGGAAGGACACCCGGCATCGGGTCTTTATATTGTTCTTTCGGGCAAGCTCGAAATTTATCGCGAGGAGGAAGACGGCAAAGTTTCGCTTGGTCTTGTCGGCGCCAATCAGATGATCGGCGAGATGGGTCTGCTGCTCCAATCCAAAACGCGGAGCGCGGGCGCGCAGGCCGTCGTGCCTTCCGTCGTGATGGAGATTCCTCGCGATCCGCTAGAACTTTTTCGCGAGATCAAACATTACAGCGCGACGATCAAGCTTTTGCAGAATCTGTTTCAATCTCTGGCTCAGCGGCTTGAGAAGAAAGATCGACAGGAGGTTCGGAGATTCCGTGCCGCCGTTCGCGAGGCGCTCGGATATGAGGCCAGCCCCAAGAAAGCGCTCGCGGCCATTGAAAAGTCACTTCCTAAACGAGGCATCTTCAAGAAGATCGTAAAAGAGTTCACGTTGAAACCGGGCGCGACGTTAATTGCCGAAGGTGACGCCTCGGATGGATTCTACTTCATTCGCTCGGGCGCGCTGGAAGTTACCCAAAAGGCGCTCAAAGGCGCATCGAAGCGGCTCGGAAAAATCGAAGGTCCCTGCCTCGCGGGTGAGATCGGATTCTTCGCTCAAAAACGCCGCAGCGCTACGCTTCGAGCCATCACGGAAACCCGTTATCATTTCTTTCCCGAATCGGAATTTGAGAAACTTAAGAAATCAGATTCCGAAGCGGCGCTATCGGTAATCTTCGCCGCAGCGCAATTGACTGCATTGCTTATTCTCGAACGCGAGAGCACGACGAAGAAATAACAATATCCGGAATTGAACAGGGATGCAGAGGATGGCAATCCCAAATGTATTCTTCAACTCATGTCACGCGTTAGAATATTTATGTATTTGATCTAGAATTTGAATTGGATGGCTCTTCAATCCTGACCATCTTCTTCACCCCTGTTAATTTTAAGCCTTATTTTTTCATCCATGTCGTGATGGCTTCAACGACCTTGGGTGCCGTGAGTCCGTATTCCTCGGCGAGTTTAGCGTAGGGCGCGCTTGCACCGAATTTCTCGACGCCGATGAAGAGTCCCTTCGGACCAATGTAGCGCTCCCAACCGAGACGGATGCCCGCTTCGATGGCAACGCGCGGTCCTGAACCCAAAGTCTTCTTCCGATACGCGGGTTTTTGCTTTTCGAATAATTCCCACGAAGGCAAACTCACAACGCGCGATTCGATTCCGTGATCGCGCTGGAGAATTTTCCGCGCTTCGAGCGCCAGCGGCACCTCCGATCCCGATGCGATAAGCGTCAGTTTGCCTTCGCCGATCAAATGATACCCGCCTTTTACAAGCCCCTCGGCGGAGGCGTGTTCGGTCGTGCGATCCAAGTTCGGAAGGTCCTGCCGCGTGAGGATGAGCGCAGTGGGTCCGTGTGTATTCTCCAGCGCGGCGATCCACGCCCTGCCGCATTCTTCGGCGTCGCCAGGACGAATGACTGTCATATTCGGAATCGCCCGGAGCGCGGCTAAATGCTCGACCGGCTCATGCGTCGGGCCGTCCTCGCCCACGAATATCGAGTCGTGCGTAAAAACGTAGATCGGGTTCAGATGACTGAGCGCGGCGAGTCGAATCGGCGGGCGCATGTAATCGCTGAATACGAAGAACGTCGCTCCGAACGGACGGACGCCACCGTGATAAACCATGCCGTTCAAAATCGCGCCCATGCCGTGCTCGCGGATGCCGAAATGGAAATTGCGTCCACTACGATTCGTTTTCGAGAATGCGCCGTATTCTTTAACGAACGTGTTTGTCGAAGGCGCGAGATCGGCGGAACCGCCCATCAGATTCGGAACAACCTTCATCAGCGCGGCCTGGGCGGCTCCCGCCGATTTTCGCGTTGCGCCCTTTTTCCCAGCTTCGATTTGCGGCAAGGCGGCGATCCATTTTTCGCGCGTCCCCTTCGGAAGTTCCTTGGCCCAGAATTGTTTCCAGAGCAGGGCTTTTTCCGGTTCGGCGCGGCGGAAAGATTGGAACCGCTTTTCCCAATCGGCGGCGGCGCTCTTTCCACGCTCGGCGGCGGCGGCGAACCGCTCGCGCACAACGTCGGGAACCAAAAACTTTTCCTCTTCCGGCCAGCCGAATCCTTTTTTCGTCAGCTTGATTTCATCCTCGCCGAGCGGTGAGCCGTGAGCGTCGTGCGTGTTGGCTTTATTCGGACTGCCGAATCCAATCGTCGTCCGCGCGATGATAAGGCTCGGTTTTTCGGTTTCGGCTTGCGCGGCTTCGATGGCCGACGCGATGGCCGCGCGATTGTGTCCGCTGATCTCCTGAACGTGCCAATGATAACCCTCGAACCGTTTCCGCACATCGTCGGAATACGAAAGCGAGGTATGCCCCTCGATTGAAATTTCATTGGAATCGTAGAACGCGATGATCTTGCCGAGACCTAAATGTCCCGCAAGCGAAACGGCTTCCGCCGCAACACCCTCCTGCAAATCGCCGTCGCTGCAGAGAACATAGGTGTAGTGGTCAACGACCTTGCGCGCGTCGGAATTGAATTGCGATCCCAACCACGCCTCAGCAATGGCCATCCCGACGGCGTTGGAAATACCCTGCCCCAGCGGCCCGGTTGTGCAATCCACTCCGGGGGTGAGGCCATACTCCGGATGACCCGGCGTCCGGCTTCCCCATTGTCGGAAATTTTTCAGGTCGTCCATCGTTAGATCGTAGCCACATAGGTGTAGCACTGCGTAAAGCAACATCGAACCGTGACCCGCCGAAAGGACGAAACGGTCGCGGTCGTGCCATGCGGGATCCAGCGGATTGAAACGTAGATAGCGCGAAAAAAGAACGTAGGCAAAATCGGCGCATCCCATCGGCATCCCCGGATGACCGCTGTTGGCCTTCTGAACGGCGTCCATGGCCAGTGTTCGGATGGTGTTGACGCAAAGTTCGTCAAGCGCCTCGCCAACAAGCTCCTTACCCAGTTCGCTTTGCGCGCTCATTTCCAATTTCGCATCCTTCCCCTGATTCGTCGTTCGTCCATTCCTAGTGAATGGAGCGTCCTATTCTCGCTTTGAAACGCGGGGAGTCAAGCGATCCTTGGATTATGGCTCAGCTTTAAGATCACCCAATTGGGCATGGAATTGGAAGATCGCCCGGGCGACGGTTTCGTGTCCGAGGGCGTTTAGGTGTCGGTCAATGCGGTAATGGGTTGGCTTGCCCAATTCGCGGATGGTTTTCAAAAGGTCGTCGGTCAAATCGAGGTGGGGGATATCAAGTCGGGCGAACATTTCTGCCGCGAGGCGTTCGGGTTGGCGGAGGTCAATCAACTCGGCGGGCGGAAAAAGATTGCGTGCTTGGTCGGGATAACATGCTTTGAGCACTTCCGCAAAAGGCATGATGATTCCCCGCAGTTTTCCGCCGTCGCTTTCCACTTCGCGTTTCATTTCTTTTAGGATCGCTTCGCAACGCTGGACCGCGCGCTCATATTCCGGCGTGAGCGGCGTTCGCAGAATGGTGTGTTCCATCCAATAACCGTCCTTATCCTTCAAAGAAAGAGGTTCCATGATTCCGAGTTTATTGAACAGACCCGCCGTCCCGTAGCTGTAGGCTCCGACCCACGCCTTCATGAAATGATAGCTGCCAAATCGGCTTAGAAACGGATGATTCGCCTGCTTCATGATTTCGATCTGCGGCGTTGGAAATCGTGGAGTGGTCTCCGCGACCAACTGCCCGTCCTCGATTTGGAAATAATATTTCTCGTGATGCGCGTGAGTTTTGAGTTCGGGATCGCAATCGGCGAAATCATTCATCGGAAAGAAGATGACATCCACGAAGTCGGGTTTGTATTTTCGCCCTTCGACTTTGTAGTAAAGATATTCCTGATCCGTTCCGTAAGCGCTGACGCCATACGCGATGACTTGCAAATGGGTGTGGCCTCCGGAGAGGAGTTCGTCCTGCAATTTCATCATGAAGGTGTGTTCAATCGGAACCTGCGCGCATTCGACGAACGAATCGCCGAGGATCAAAATGCGTTTAGTTGCCGGCGGTTTCTCGTAGGGGAGATCACGATCATCGCGAAGTCCCTGCGAATTGATCCGGATTTTCTGCTTGTAAAACCAACCCTTGTCGTTGGGGATCATGGAGAAAGATCGCGCGTTGGGAGTGAGCGACCAGCCGAGCTGATCGTCCTTTCGCAGGTAACGCCATACATCGGATTGATAGGAGCGCGCCCAAAGTTCAAAACAAAACAGCGCGAGAAGCAAGGTCGGGAGAAAAATAGCGAGAGCGATCGCGATTCGTCGAATCCATCGCCGGCGGGTTAGTGGCCGTGCGGGCGTCTGCGTTTCCGTCGCGTTCATGGGCGCGGTTGGGGTCATGAAAACTCGCGTGAGCCGAAATGGCGATTACATCTTCTGCCGCAAGAGGATGTTGCGCGCCACTTGGAGATGCTTGGCAATTTCGTCTTTCCGGCGATGGATCGCTTTTTCATCCTGTCGTCCATGATCGGCGTTAAGGAAGCTAAGAAGCGTTCGCCAAGCTTTCTTGATTGCGGGAGCGTCGGCGTTTTTATCCACGTTAAGATCGCGACGCGCCCCTTCGGCGGTCGTCAGTTCCTGCGAGGTGTCGAGGGTCAACATGCGATCGAGTTCGCGCTCTCGGAGGTATTGCAGAATTTTTTCCTGCTCGGGATTTTCCTCGGCAACGGCCATGATTTGGTTGACGCGCCAACGTTGCATGATGCCGATCATGATGCCGCCGGGAATGCGACCAAACGCCATTCTGAGCCGCGCGGGAGGCCAGAGCAAAACCTGTTCGTCAATGAGATCGTGATAGCGCTGGATGAGAGCATACGTGCGTTCTTCGCGTCCCAAAACCAAATTTCCCTCAATCATCTTCCATCTTTTTTCGAGTTCAGTTTCGGCCTCGATACGCTCGATAAGTTCGGGGATCGGCAGATGTTGGATGGGGATTGTCAGATGGCCCTTTTTGGGGGATGCGGACGCGGAATCCGTGGATCGCGTAGCCGGGGTGTTCTCCGCTGGCTTTTCCGATTCCGGTGAAATCAGGTTGTCGATCCAATCGGTTGAAGCGGATGAAAAGCCGCCTGTTTCATCGGAGACTCTTTCACGGGGACGCAGCTTCATGCGTTGGGTTTCTGTCAAGGGATCCGTCCCGTCCACGGGAGTTAGGGAAGGTGAGGAACCCGCGCGTGGCTTAAGTCTCATGCGCTGAGTTTCGGTCAAGGGATCGTCGTCCGTTGTGCGACCTGTGCCATTCCACGATGGACTCGATGCTTCGCGCGGCTTGAGTTTGATTCGTTGAGAATCGGAAAGGGGATCCGTTAGGGGCGGCGGAGGAGTTGGAGTTGC
>CAZPIK010000027.1:0-1500 GCA_964586185.1 uncultured Candidatus Sumerlaeota bacterium
GTCATCACCGACGGAGAGATATGGGCAAAGAATCCTGAAAAAGTTTTTGGAGTTACGGCGGCATGGGATAAGAAATACCCCAACACCCACCTCGCGACGGTCAAGGCGATCATCCGCGCCTGCAAATGGCTGGACGAGAAACCCGCGCATAGGGTCGAGGCGGCGAAGATTCTCTCCAAGCCCGAGTATGTAGGCGCGGATGAAAAGATCATCGCGGCGAGCATGACCGGAACTTTCGAATATGCGCAGGGAGACAAGCGGCCGCTCCCCGATTTCAACGTCTTTTTTCGATACGACGCGACGTATCCGTTCTACAGCGATTGCATCTGGTATCTGACGCAGATGCGGCGTTGGGGGCAAATTGGCGAGCCAAAACCCGACGCTTGGTACCACGAGACCGCGAAGAAGGTTTATCGCCCCGACCTCTATCGCAAAGCCGCCGAGGAATTGGTCAAGGAGGGACATCTTAAGAAAAGCGAGATTCCAACGACCGATGGCTACAAGCCTGCCGATTCGGCTTTTATTGACGGAATGACCTACGACGGACACAAACCGCTTGAATATCTAGCTGGCCTTAAGATTGGCAATAAAAACTAATCGAATCGTGCTCAAACAAAGGCAAATCGCATGTTGAAATTCGCTGCATGGCTGGATCGGATTGGATTCTCGTGGTTTGCGCCGCTTGCAAGAGTTTGCGCCGGAGAAAACCCCGGTCGCGAATTCGGCGCATTCGTGAAAATGACCGCACCTCCCGCCGTAGCCATTTTATTATTTCTCATCCTTTGGTCAATCGTTGCCGCCAATGTAACAACGAGTATCGGAGAGTTGCCTGGGCCCAAAGAAGTGTTTCAAGCGACTGGGCAACTTATCCAAGAACATCGGAATGAGAGACAGAAAGCGGCGGAATTCTACGCGACACAGGCCGAGCGCCGTGCGAAATTCGAGAAGCAGTTCCCCGACAAAGAATGGAAGGAACGAACTTATTCGGGCAAGCCCACCTACTTCGATCAAATCGTCACAAGCCTTATAACAGTTTTCACAGGCTTCATTCTGGCCACGCTCGTTGCGGTTCCGCTTGGGATCGTATGCGGTGCAAGCTCAAATGTTTATGCCGCGCTTAATCCGCTCATCCAAATTTTCAAACCGGTTTCTCCCCTCGCTTGGCTCCCGATAGTGATGATCCTCGTCAGCGCTGCGAATCCCGGCGTGGACGGTTGGCTTCCGAAATCTTTCATCAGTTCTGCGATTACGGTCGCGCTATGCTCGCTTTGGCCAGCGCTTATCAACACGGCCATCGGCGTGGCGTCAGTCGAGAATGATTATCTGAACGTTGCAAAAGTTCTGCGCCTCAGTACGAAACAAAAACTACGGATGATCATTATCCCCTCCGCGCTTCCCTACATTTTCACGGGTATGCGACTCTCGCTCGGTGTCGGATGGATGGTACTGATTGCGGCGGAAATGTTGGCGCAAAATCCGGGACTTGGAAAATTCGTGTGG
>CAZPIK010000027.1:1510-20983 GCA_964586185.1 uncultured Candidatus Sumerlaeota bacterium
CCAAAATGGATCGAGCCAGACTCTCTCGCTCATCATGGTCGCCGTGCTGACGATTGGGCTTATCGGCTTCACGCTCGACCGAATCATGATCGTGCTTCAGCGGCTCGCAAGTTTCGGTCAAGCAGAGGCCATCCGATGAGCGCGCTGCAAACCGTGCCCCAGTCCTCGTTTCTTTCAATTCGCGGCGTTGAGAAAGGCTTCGGCGAAGGTCCGGCGCGAACCGTTGCCATCCGCGAAATCAGTCTCGACATCGCCAAACAGGAATTTGTCGCGATCATTGGGTTTTCAGGCAGCGGCAAGACGACGCTCATCTCGATGCTTGCAGGATTGATTCGTCCCGATCGGGGAGAAATTATTTTGAAAGGTGAGCCGATCAAAGAGCCGGGCGCAGACCGTGGTGTCGTTTTTCAAAATTACTCGCTTTTGCCGTGGCTGAGCGTTGAGGGAAATATCGCGCTGGCCGTCGGTTCAGCGCATCCAGAATGGAAAAAGGAGCAAATCGCTTTTCACGTACGCGAGTGGATCGGGAAGGTTAATCTGACCCCCGCGACGCACAAGAAACCGCGCGAGCTTTCAGGCGGAATGCGCCAGCGCGTCGCGGTCGCCCGTGCATTGGCGGCTGATCCCGAAATTCTGCTGCTCGATGAACCGCTTGGCGCACTTGACGCCCTTACACGTGCCACGCTTCAGGACGAAATTGAAGCGCTCTGGCGACGTGAACGGAAAACCGCAATCCTCATCACAAACGACGTGGACGAAAGTTTGCTTATGGCCGACCGCGTCGTCACGTTGACGCCGGGACCCGGAACCACAACTGCCGCCGAGTACAAAATTGATCTACCCCGCCCGCGCAATCGCAAGGAACTCAACCACGATCCGACGTTCCGCAATCTGAGAAACCAAATCACCAGCGACCTCTTAGAGCTTGCGCGAGGAAAACGCGCCGCATCACGTCAAGCCGTTTCGATGGCGGCCTAGAAAGATCCCCGCCATGCATGAATCACGTTATCTCGAATTCTGGCGGCTCACAAAGGCGTTCCCGGGGCCAGCGGGTCCCATCGAAGTCGTGCGCGATTTCGATCTCATCATGCGGCAGGGCGAATTCGTCGCGCTCATCGGTCACTCCGGCTGCGGAAAATCCACTGTGCTTTCGATGGTCGCTGGCTTGACCTCGCCGACGCGTGGCGCCATCGTTCTCGACGGCAAAGAAATCGAAGGTACTGGCTTGGATCGCGGCGTCGTTTTTCAATCGCCCTGTTTGCTCCCGTGGCTAACGGCGCTTCAAAATGTCCGGATCGGCGTGGATCAAGCGCAACCACACGTCTCCCGAGCGACTCGCGAAAACATCGCGCGACAATACCTTGAACAAGTTGGTTTGGGCGACTCTCTGCATAAACGCCCCGCTGAACTTTCGCAAGGTATGAGACAAAGGGTCGGAATTGCGCGTGCGTTCGCACTCTCTCCAAAAATCCTTCTGCTTGATGAACCATTCGGAATGCTCGATTGCGTGACGCGGATGGAATTGCAGGAAACGCTCATGCAACTCTGGTCGCGTGAAAAGCAGACCGCTCTTATGGTCACCCATGATGTGGATGAGGCTTTGTTACTTGCCGATCGCGTTGTGATGATGACTAACGGTCCCCACGCTCGCGTCGGCGAAGTCCTTGAAGTCACGCTACCCCGACCTCGCCCCCGCGAAGCAATAATGAACCATCCCGATTTCTATGCGCTACGCGAACGACTCATCGGTTTCCTTGAGGCGCAAGGACATGTTGATCCCATCGTAGCCGCTGACACGCTCGTTGAAACCAAGCCCCAATCGCCTCCCGAAAGTGAGGAAATTCCCGCCGATGGAACAGATGGCTGAACGTAAACGATGCCCGATAGACCTAACATTGCCTCTCCGATCACACGGATTTATTTGCCGGCCTTTGCTATTGCGCTCGCGGCAACTTATTTGCTCGCCAGCGCGATCTATCTCGGATCAGGTAATTTGCGTCACTTCGACCGCGCGCTCACGCACTACGCTCTCTCCTCGCTTCTTGCTCTTTTCGCGGTCGTTTATCGCCTTTCAATTTGGATGATCCGCCCACCCACGCGGCAATTGTTTCGCCGTGCTGCTCTTAACTTAATGGAATCCCGGCGCGTTCGCGCGATTTCGAAAGAAAAGCCAGAACCCCTTGTCCCATCGAACCGTCCGCAGTTGCTTCAAACATTTCTCCGGCGTCTGATCGGCGCATTCATCGCGCAGGATTTCATTCGTCGTCGCGGGATTGCCCGATGGGCGGCGCACGCGGGTCTTTCCTATGGCTCGCTTCTTGGCTTTGCATTTACGTTTCCGCTCGTTTTCGGATGGGTTCACTTCGAAACTCCGGACGATCCGCAAATTTATCATCTTACGGTCTTCGGAATCGCGCTCGACGAATTCCATGTAGATTCCCTTAAGGCGTTATTGGCGTTTAACCTACTCAATCTCTCGGCGGTGATGGTCTTGATCGGGGCGGCTCTTGCGACATGGCGCCGACTCACCGACCGCGGAGAGCGTGCCACGCAAACTTTTCGAGAGGATTGGATGCCGATCCTTCTCCTGACCGCCGTTTCCGTGACGGGGCTTATGATGACGGCCAATTCGCGGCTCATGCATGGCCATGGATTCATCTTTGCGGGAACGGCACACGCGGTTTCCGTCATCGCGCTGCTGATGTTCATACCTTTCGGTAAACTTCTTCACATGTTTCAACGGATTGCCGCGCTCGCCGTTGCGATCAATAAAAAAGCCGCAGCAAATGTTCCTCCCGCGACATGCCATTCTTGTGGGACGGCATTCGCTTCAGCTGCGCAAGTTGAAGATCTCCATGCCATTCTTTCGAATCTAAATATGCTTCCCGTATTCGGTACGGCAGATAAACCGATTCCCTACACCCAAATCTGCCCCGCTTGTCGTCGTCGCTTGCTCGCCGTCAATCAAGGGCGCGCGGTGGGGAGGTAAGTCATGGCACTCCTCGCTCAATCCGAATCCAAAATGATCGAGCAATACGGCCCGCATCCGGCTTACGCTCCGCCCGGTGGATGGGATCACGGGACACCCGACCGCCTTGTAAAAACTCATTGCTGTTTTTGCGGCGTTCAGTGCGGAATTCAATTAAAGGTTAAAAATGACCGCGTGATTGGATTCGAGCCTTGGGAGGAATTCCCCGTCAATCAAGGGAAGCTCTGCCCCAAAGGGGTGATGCGTTACATGCAGAACGGCCATCCCGACCGACTGATGGGACCACTTATGCGCGAGGACATTGGTTTCCGACACGCGAGTTGGGACGAATCTCTCAAATTCACCGCGCGACGTATTCGCGAAATTCAAAAGGCGCACGGTCCGAATTCTTTTGCGATGCTCGGCGGCGCTTCAATGACCAATGAGAAGGCTTATCTCATCGGCAAATTCGCGCGGCTCGCCATCGGCACGGCCAATATTGATTACAACGGCAGACTCTGCATGGTCAGCGCGGGCGCGGCAAATAAAATGGCCTTCGGCGTGGATCGCGCCGCGAATCCGTGGAGCGATATTCCGCTCGCCAAAGCCGTGTTCCTCTGCGGCACCAACCTCGGCGAATGTTTTCCCGTCCTCACCGACCACGTTTGGCGCGCGCGCGATAATGGCGCAAAGATCGTTGTCATTGATCCGCGTATGACGCCCATCGCGCGAACGGCCGATCTCTTTCTTCCTGTCCGACCCGGTCGCGATAGCGCTCTCGCCCACGGAATTCTGCACGTTATTATTCAGCATGGCTGGATTGACGAACCATTTATCGCCGAGCACACGACGGGATTCGAAAAAGTCCGTGAGATGGTTAAGGAATACGATCCCAAAACGACCGAGCGAATCACCGGCGTTCCCGCACGCTCCATCGAACGCGCCGCAGAAATCTGGGGAACGGCAAAGACTTCGATGCTTCTCCATGCCCGTGGCGTCGAACATCACACCAAAGGGGTCGAAAACGTTCTCAGCTACATTAATCTCGTGCTCGCTTCCGGCCGGATCGGACGCCAAGGGTGTGGATACGGAACGATCACCGGACAAGGCAACGGCCAAGGCGGACGTGAGCATGGGCAGCGATGCAATCAACTTCCCGGCGGACGAGACATTGAAAACGATCAGCATCGTCGCGAAGTCGCCGAAGCATGGGGAATTACCGAACCCGAGCTGCCTCGAATCGGACTGACAGCGTGTGAAATCATTAACGCCATTGAGCAAGGAGAAATTCGTGGTCTTTTGACGATCAGTTTTAATCCGCTTGTTTCGATTCCCGAAACGGACCGCACCCGCCGCGCCCTCGAAAAGCTCGAATTTCTCGGTTGCATTGATTTCTTCATGAGCGAGACCGCCCGCCATGCCGATGTCGTTTTTGCCGGATCGCTTCAGGAAGAAGATGAAGGAACCGTCACGACCGGCGAAGGACGCTGCGTCCGCCTCCGACAAGCGGCCGTACCGCCAGGTCAGGCGCGCCTCGATTGGAAAATCATCCGTGGTCTGGCCGAGCGACTCGGAAAGAGCGAAGGCTTCCGCTTCGAATGTCCCGAAGAAATCTTCAACGAACTTGCGTCTCTATCACGCG
The DNA here is from genome assembly GCA_964586185.1 of uncultured Candidatus Sumerlaeota bacterium. Taxonomy (GTDB): domain Bacteria; phylum Sumerlaeota; class Sumerlaeia; order MVZB01; family JAJFLK01; genus CAZPIK01. Next base: position 6,121 of record CAZPIK010000027.1, read on the forward strand.
GAGCGCCCGTGGATTACAGCGGGATGAGCTATGAGAAAATCGAACAGCACATGGGGGTCTTTTGGCCTTGTCCCGATAAGCACCATCCCGGTACGCCATGGCTTTTCGAAGGTGGAAAATTCCATCATTCTGATGGACGCGCTCGTTTTCACGCCTTTCCTTATCGTCCGCCCGCCGAGGATGTGGATACCGAGTATCCTCTCTTCTACACAACCGGCCGCGTCGTTTCGCAATATTTGAGCGGAACGCAAACCCGCAGAATTGGCGCGCTCGTGGATCAACATCCGGGACCTTATTGCGAGATGCATCCTCAACTTGCCTCGCGACTTGGCGTGGCGGATGGAGAAAATGTGCGCGTCGTCACTCGGCGCGGCACTCTTATGGTTCCAGCGATGGTCGTTAAATCCATTCGTCCAGATACAGTTTTCATTCCTTATCATTGGCCGGGGGAGAAAGCGGCAAACATCATCACGCATCGCGCGCTCGATCCCATTTCGAAAATCCCGGAGTTCAAAGTCTGCGCTTGCCGCGTGGAGAAAGGAGAAGCAACATGATTCCCATCGAAGGAATGGAATTCTTCCTCGACTCCTCCCGTTGCATCGGTTGCAAAGCTTGTGTCCAAGCATGTGGCGAATGCGAAACGCATCGCGGCAGACCGATGATCCATCTCGAATATGTCAATCGCGGCTACGGCGTCCAAACCTCGCCCGTGGTCTGCATGCATTGCGAGGACCCGATGTGCGCTCATGTTTGCCCCGCCGACGCGATCAAGAAAACGCCCGATGGCGTCGTGCAAAGTCCGCTAAAACCACGCTGCATCGGCTGCTCGAACTGCGCTCTCGCCTGTCCCTTTGGCGTGCCGGAATACCAAGCCGAATATGATCTCATGATGAAGTGCGACATGTGTTATGACCGCACAAGCGTCGGCAAGCGTCCCATGTGCGCAACGGTCTGTCCGAGCGGCGCGCTCTTTTTTGGCGAACCGTCCGAAATCAAGCGATCTCGCCGTGAAACGCCCGTTCGTGAATTTCAATTTGGCAATCGCACCGTCCGAACAAAAGTCCATATGATGACCGCTCCCGGCGCGAATCACATTGATTTTGACGTCCTGTCCCATCTTACAAATGACGGAATCAAGCCCTCCGGTGACGCATTCGACGCCGCCGATTGGGCAATCGTCGAGGAAATCCCATGAATTCCAGTGAACAGAGTAAAGCCAATAGCCCCGCATGGAAGAGCGAATTTCCGATTGAGCAGAATGAGGAATTCCAAGTGACTCGACGCGGTTTCGGCGTCATGTGCTACGGCGCGACGGCGGCGGGAATTGCGGGATTAACCCTCGCGGCGCTCCTTCCGGATTCAAATGAAACAACACCTTTTGCCGCATGCCTAGTTGATGCGCTCGCGCCGGGATCAAGCAAAGTTGTAACCGATCCTCGTTCCGGCAATTCGATTCTGCTCATTCATCTCCCTTCCGATGAATGGCGGGCATACAGCCAAAATTGTACGCACCTGCTTTGTCCGGTTCATTATGATGCGGAGCGCGATCATATCTTTTGCCCGTGTCATCACGGAGTGTTTGATTCTCAATCGGGTAAAGCCGTTGCAGGGCCGCCCCGCAAACCTCTCCCCAGCTATCGTGTAGAAACTCGCGACGGTGTGGTTTACGTCGGAACGGATGAGTCTCCGCTTGGCGCGTAATGAGCATGGTTTTCGGCTTTTCTGTTGATCTAATGCTTATCCCTTGTGCGAGGACGATGCACACGCTATTTTGGTCGCCTTGAAGTCAGGCGCGACTCAACGGAATAGCTTGTAATGCAAAAATCACTCGACCGAAAATTAGCAGCCATCGCCGCCGATCCGGAAGGCGCGAGGGATTTTATCATATGCGACGCCAAGGATCAGGACATGGCCTTTGGCGTTGCGTCATTTGGATTACGAGGACACGGCGAAGGTGACGGTGATTCTTACCCCTATCGCTCACGTCCGGAGTTTCTCGATCAAATACGCGCGATTGTCGCCCAAGGTGTCGTGGACATCATGCTGACCTCGAATAGCACGAGCGAGACGCTTGCGCTGGAGGAAAAGATTTATGAGGCGAGCGCAGTCACACCCGCCGTTCGCGCAAACGATACGACCGATATTCACGTCGCGCGCGGAGCGGTTTATCCCAAAGTTCCCTCACGGCCATTCCGCAGCGCGACGCTCGAACAAATCCAATGCGGCAAAGTTCAATGCAACGATCTCGATCGCGCCGCAGGTCCCGATCTCGGACTGTATTCGATCACGTTCAACAATGATATTGACCGCGACCTGCATTCGCTCGAAGCCTATAAGACGTTTCGTCTCGAGGCCGAACGGGTTGGCTTCCGGCATTTCCTTGAGGTTTTTAATCCAAATATGCCGAACGCGGTGGACCCGAAATATTTGGGCGGATTCTTGAATGACCTCATCGTTCGGACGCTGGCTGCCGTGCCGAAATCTTCGCGACCGATCTTCCTCAAGACCGTGTTCCAAGGACCGCGCCACATGGAAGAACTCGTGCGGTATGATCCACACATGGTCATCGGCGTGCTGGGCGGCGCGGCGGGAACGACCTTCGATGCTTTTGATCTGCTCCATCAGGCAAAAAAGGCGGGTGCGCGCGCGGCTCTATTCGGACGAAAAATCAACCAAGCCGAACATCAATGCGCATTCATCAGGTTTTTGCGTTACGTTGCCGATGAGGAAGTCGGACCAGCCGAGGCCGTGCGAGCCTACCATGGGGTGCTCCAAGGGTTGGGCATCAAACCACTGCGTTCGCTTCGTGACGACCTTATGCCGACGACGGATTTGCTCGCGGGTGAAGAGGCCTCTTCGGCTTATGTAATCGTTCCGGATCGAAGCGACGAACCCACGACGGCCGTGACGACTTCCGCCGTAACCGCAAACAGCAATGCTTCTGAACCGGATTTCGACGCGATGACAAGCGAGCAAAAGCTGGACTATAATCAAAAGCGGAGAGACCGCATTTTCGGATGAGCACGCTTCTCGCCACTTCCGGTCATCACGTCGGCCGACGGTTCACGCTGGGGCAAATGACGCGGCTCGGACGCGCGCCGGACAATGAAATTTGTCTCCCGGACAATCTCGTCTCGAGGTATCACGCGCAAGTTGAACGCAATGGTATCTCCTACACAGTTTCCGATTTGGGCAGCAAAAACGGAATACTCGTCAACGATAAACCGCACATGGATTATCGGCTGAAGCGAGGTGACCGAATCAAAATCGGTGAGACGGTGCTGGTCTTTGAAGCGTCGCAAGAATTAAAGACGGCGCGACTCACGAATACGCTCATCCATCTCGATCCCGAGCAGGACGAAACAATGCGGGTGATCGAACGCCCGATCGTGTCCGGCGCCGATGAGTCGGGTGAAGTCAACCAACTCATCATGAAGCTCGCGCAGGTTTTCGAGGCGGGATCCTCCGATTTGACCGATGTTCTAAAGAAAATTCTTGGGCACCTGGCTGAACTCTTCGGCGCCTCGGCGGGTAGTTTGCTTCTACGAGGTCGGGGGGGCGATATATCCCCACTTGCAGCGCTGGCGCAGGGAGATGAACTCCATATCAACCGCGAGGCAACCCGCCTTGCGCTCGATGAAGGCAAGGCCGTCCTCACCGCCTCCTTCTTTGTTCCATCCGGCGCGGAGAAAATGGATCGCCGACCGCGAAAAGCGATGGTCGTGCCGATGTACGAGAAGGACGTTCCGTTCGGAGCAATCCATCTTGAACGACCGGAGGGAATGGACTACTCGCTGAAGGATGTGACGTTTCTTCAGGCGCTTTCTCGGCTCGTTTCCGGCGCGATTCGACAAACAATCCGCTTGGATCAGCTCGGGCAGGAACGCGCTGCGGGCGTGCTCAAAATTATCGGACAATCGCCGCAAATCAAGGAAGCCATTGCTCAAATCGAGAAACTGGCTTCGGCTGATTCGACCGTGCTGATTACGGGTGAAACAGGCACGGGAAAGGAATTGATCGCGCGCTCGATCCACGAAAAATCGCTTCGCGCAAGCGGCCCCTTTATCGCCATCAACTGCGCGGCCATCCCCGCGACGTTGATCGAAAGCGAACTTTTCGGTTACGAGAAAGGCGCCTTCACTGGCGCAGATTCGCTCAAGCGGGGCAAGATCGAAATGGCCGACGGAGGCACGCTCTTTCTCGATGAAATTGGCGAGATGGATATCTTGCTCCAACCGAAGCTGCTTCGGTTCTTAGAGGAACGGATTTTCTATCGCGTCGGCGGTATTCGCCCCATTCAAACCGACGTTCGCATTCTTACGGCAACCAACCGCAATCTCGATGAGGCGGTCTTGCAGGGTAAGTTCCGTCAAGATTTGCTGTTCCGTTTGAACGTGCTGACGATCTCCATTCCACCGCTCCGCAAACGTCGCGAAGATATCCGAACGCTCGTGGATCACTTCGCGCCCGAAATCGCGGCCAAATTGGGTAAGCCGTTTATTGGACTCGACGACCAAGCGTGGGTGGTGCTCGAAAACTATCGCTGGCCGGGGAATGTCCGCGAACTTTTACAAGGATTGGAACGCGCACTTATTCTCAGTGACTCGGGACTGCTCAAGCTCGAGCATTTTCAAATTCAACTCTCTGGCGGAACCGATCCGGATTCAACGACCGGATCGAAGAACCATCGCAAAGGACAAACTGAAGGAACCGAGCAGGTCGAAGGCTCGACGGAACCCGATTTACATTCGATTCCCCAGACGCTGGCGGAGGTTGAACGGCGGGCGATCATTCGCGCGCTCCGTTATGCCGATGGCAATCGCAATAAAGCCGCCGAACTTCTGGCCATCCATCGCAATACCCTCCGCAAAAAAATGCAAGAGTATAAGATTCAGATTTAACGCGGCGCTATCTTTCATGCCCCTTCCGCGCGAACTTAGCGATGCCATCGAAGCCCGGGCAAGGGAGATTGCTCCGCGCGTTCTCAAGGATGCGGCGACGGCGCTATCCGAGTCGTATCGCGGGGATGCTTCGATAAATCGGCCACGATTCGATTCCGCCGCTCAACGAATCGCTTATTGCGTGACGCGGCTCCCCGCGACGTTTGCCGCTGCGCGGGAAACCTTGGGCCGCGTATTTGATGCCGTGCCGGAGTTTGCCCCGCGCGAATTGCTCGATCTCGGCGCGGGATGTGGTGCGACCTCTTGGGCTGCCATGGAAACGTTTCCATCCCTTCAAAACCTATTGCTGATCGAGCGTGACAGAGGAATGATCGCGCTGGGTCGAGAATTCGCCGCGCAATCTGGAAGTGAAGCCTTACGAAGAGCAAATTGGATAGGCGGAGATTTCTCCGACGTGAAAAAACTTGCCGAATTGCCCGCACACGATCTTGTGGTCATGTCTTATTCGCTTTCAGAATGTGACAAGAATCAACGTCGCTCAACGCTAGAATCGGCGTGGCAAGTCGCGCGTCAAGCCTTGATCCTGATTGAACCGGGAACGCCCGAAGGCTTTGGCGTAGTCCGCGACTCGCGAGAGCAAATCATCGAGGCCGGAGCACGACTTCTTGCACCCTGCCCCCATTCGCGCACATGCCCGATGCAAGCGCCGCAGTGGTGCCACTTTTCCGTTCGGCTCGAGCGCTCCAAACGCCATCGCGCAGCCAAAGATGCCGATCTCGGTTGGGAGGACGAAAAGTTTAGCTACGCCGTCTTCACCAAATCACCAGTAAGTATTGATTCAAGCCCATCACGAATCATCGGTGAGCCACGTCGCTCAAAGTCAGGAATCGCCGTATCACTTTGCACAGATCAAGGACTGCAAAACATTGTGATCCCCAAACGTGACCGAGAGAAGTTCGCCCTTGCTCGCCGTCTGGATTGGGGAGATGCATTCAGAAACGACACTTAATTAGCGTCCAGACCGCCTGAAAGAAATCAGGCCATCCAATTTTTTTTCCTTCTTCGACCGTTCGCGCGGTGAAGTTCACCGGCAGTTCCAATATCCGCTCCCCTCGCCGCAAGACCTTGGCTGTGACCTCAGGACAGAATTCATACCGATTACACTTGAGGTCAAGCGACTGGATGATTTCTCTCCGGAACACTTTGTAAGCCGTCGCCTCGTCAGTCACACGTTGCCCATAAAGAATCGAAACCATTTGCGCAAGGAGCCAGTTCGCAACGCGGTTTTGCAGTCGCATATTCCGAACTTTTCCCATAAAGCGCGAACCATAAACCACGTTGGCCTCACCCCGCAAAATTGGCGCAAGAAGCGGAGGAAGTTCCTCCGGGTTATATTCCAGATCGGCGTCCTGAATGAGAACAATGTCTCCCGTCGCGCGCGTTAGTCCCGTCCGAATCGCCGCTCCCTTCCCCTGATTTCTTTCGTGCCGCAACACGACGGTATCATCATGCGACTTTTCATTTTCCAAAATTTCCGGCGTGCGATCCTTCGAGCAATCGTCCACCAGAACCAATTGCTTTTTGAACCCGAGCGCGCGAACGCGACGGAGCACTTCGGGAAGCAATTGCTCCTCGTTATAGATAGGAATAACAATAGATACCACGGCATCCGAGGTAAGTGAAGTGAGTTGAGAAACGTTCTTAGAAGCCAAGGTGGAAGAAATCCCTGCGCGAGTGCGGCGCGAGGCTCGCAAGAGTGTGATTGTTTCCTCCATGATCGCGCAAGACGAAAATCTTCAGCACCGAAACTCCCTTGGAGTTGCCGAAGCTGTTCGGTATAGTTTCCGCGACGAATGTCCCCTCGAATTTGCGAGAAACCGGGCAACCCGAGGCACGGATACAACATGCTTTCCGCCACCGATGAAAAACTGCAACGGATTGAAAAATGGCGACTGGCCGGGGATGAAACCGCCGTCGCTGGCCTCTCCCAAATGGTCCTCTTTGATGGCGATGCGGCTGCGCGGGCGGGAGCAGCTCAAGCCCTGGGACGCGCAAAACTCCAAGCATCGGCAAAGTCACCCGCTGTTCTGACTCTCACAAAAGCCTTGGCTGACGAAGAAATAAGCGTCCGCCTGAAAGTCGTCGAAGCGCTGGGTAAAATCGGCGGAGAAACAGCCGCGCTCAGCATCGCGCTTATCCTCCAGGACCGCGAAACCAGCGAATATATGCTCGCAGCCGACGCGGGCGCGCTTTCGGCGCAGGGACGTCGCGCAGATACGAAAACTGGAGCCGCACTCGAAAAACTACGCAACGAATCCTGGGATATTCAATGGACGGCTGCGGAAGGTCTGGGGCGAGTCGGCGGACCCGAAGTTCTTCCCGCCCTCGTGAACTGGGGCGAGCGATTACTCCTTTCCGATGTCCGCATTCTTTCGGCGGAAGAGAAGATTGACCTCATCCGGCTGGTGCTTTCAAATCTCTTTAAAAAAATTGATGGCGGGCATATTTATGATTTGACCCAAACGCTTAAGGCGCATCTCACCATAATCTCATGGGAAGATATAGAACCCAATGGGAAGCAAGGTTGGAAGCAGTACATTGCCGAGAATCCCATTTGGCTCATGTTCCAAGAAGAGATGAAGAAGCGGCGCATGGATTACATGAGTTCGATGAATGCGCAACGCGATACGCTTTTCACGCCCGCCGGGAATGGAGCGGATGGCGCATCGGTCAAGGACACCCTATTCACTGATGGAAGCGCATCTTCGGCCATGCCCGACTCGTCCAATCAGTCGCTTGCCCAACAGAAAGCCGAGCTTTTGAAAGACCTAAATGAAAAAGACGCATTACTTCTCCCGCGTCACATTTCATCGGGACCCAGAACTCGCTCAAGCAAGCCTGCAACGGTCGCGAATCGCCAGGAACAGGAATCGAAGGTCGCCGAATATATGAGGTCGTTGGGCCCCGGCGATTCGCTTTTCATGCCCGCATCGGCATCGGCTTCCGGTTCGCCCGCAATGCGACCAGGTGAGGAAACTTTGTTTGGCTCTGCGTCATCCCAACCCAACGGCAGCTTGGCCCCAGACGACGATGACCCGGCAGGATCGCTTTTTAGAGATCGCGAAACCGTGAAAAAACAGATGGCTGAATACGCGCAGCAGCAGCAAGATTCTTCGGACTCACTCTTTGATATTCCAGATGTTCCACCGACTCCACCTCCGCCTCCCACGCAAATTGCTGCGCCATCCCATGAACCAACTTTCTCTTCGCATAATGACATGTTCGATCAGATTTTTGGTGACTCGCCAACCGCGCCCCCCTCGGCGCCCAGCCAGCCGCAGTCACAAACCCGCGCTGTGCCGCCCTCAGCGAGTCCAAAGGCCGCTCAGACCAAGCAAGCCGCGCCCGAAAGCGCACCCAAGTTTAAGGCGAAAGCCAAAGCAAAATCTCCGACTCCCCCGCCGGTACAGCCCAAGGTCAAAAAGCCGACACCTACGAAATCGGCTCCCGCCATCGAAGGAAATATTTTCACACGGTTAGTCGCGCGAGTTCGGAATTTCTTCAGCAAGCGATCTTAAGTGCATTCAGTGAGTGGGACTAATCATTGTTTCTTTAAGTTTTCATCCGGTGGTTTGAGGTATCGAAGCAGTTGTTCGTCCGGGGTAGCGCTCTGTTCCGTCTGAAAATCGGGACGGGAACTCAATCGCCCGATCATAGTTTTTTTCATCTCTTCAACACGCGCAGCAAACTGAGGCAGACCCGCAAGATTGCGCGTTTCACCGGGGTCATTCTTAAGATCAAACAAACGAATCCATGGACGCGGCGAATCTTTATCGGTTGCGTAGCCATCCTTCCGCTCGCGATGCCCAGTGGAATAAATCAGTTTGAATCGTTCATCGCGAATCATCGCTTCCTCGTTTTCGAGGTATTCGCTGAAGACCGCTTGACGATGCGTTTTCGATTCGCCCGTGAGAATGGGAATCAGCGTTTTCCCCTCTACCTCTGCCGGAATATCGAGGCCGCAAATAGTCGCGAGCGTCGGGAAGACATCCATCAGCTCAACGAGCGCATCAGCCGAACTCCCTCCACGAGTGTGCTCCGGCCAACGAATCAAAAGAGGAACTCGAACGGCTGGTTCGTAATGACAATGCTTCTCAAAACGACCGTGCTGTCCGAGGCTATATCCGTGATCCCCCAGATAAACGACCACGGTATTTGTAGTGAGTCCCGTCTCGTCGAGACCCTTCAAAACCTTGCCTACACATTCGTCAAGAAATGCCGTGGAAGTATAATACGCCGCGATGATCCCTTGCTTTTCGGTGGGCGTGAGGTCGCGGAAAATGGCCGGAATTTGTGCGTCGTCCTCCGAGCCTACCTCGGGAACCTCAAAATCGGCGGGATTGAATCGCCCGCGATACTCCACCGGATAATTGAATGGCGAATGCGGTTCATGAAAACTTGCAAACAATAGAAATGGCGTGGCGGCATGCTCCTTCATGAATTCGATCGCGCGTTCAGCGAGAATTGATCCGGGCATTTCTTCACGATGCGCGGCCTGAGGAAGATTTTCGGAGTTGAGCCATATCCGCGCATGATCCTTAAAGGGTTTCCAAGGCGGCTGGGTTTTGAAGTCGAACGATTCCGTCAATCCTAATGCGCTCTGAGGTTTTCCAATATCCAACAATTGATCAAAGCCGTGGGACTTCGCGCTGTTGAAGTGCATCTTACCGATAGCCGCCGTTGCGTATCCCGCGCCCTTGAAAAGTTCAGCAAGCGTAAGGGGTTCGTCGTCTAGCGCAGTGGGGAGTAACGTCACCCCAATTGAGTGCGGTGCGCGACCCGTCAAAAATGATTGCCGTGAAGCCGTGCATACGGGTGAATTGCAATACGCACGGTCGAAGCGCATCGCCGTTTGAGCAAACCGATCCAAATTGGGCGTCGCGGCTTTGGCATTGCCATAAGCTCCGTAGACATACGCCGCGTGATCGTCGCCGATAATTACCAGAACATTGGGTGGTCTTTCGGAATAGCAAAGCCGAGTCAGTCCAAACAAGCACGCAAGGAAGCAAACGGCTCCGATTCTCATGATCCGATGCAGTAGAGCATTTTTTGCGAACGAATATATAGTCGGCCATTCGACGCCGCGAATGACGTATAAATAAAATCATCAAGCTTGTTCGTTGCAATGACGGTGAGTCCCTCGGACGACGCTTTGAAAATAGTCGTTGTCCCTTCGTCACTCGTGACGTAGATATTTTCGCCATTCAGTAGAAGCGATGATCGGTAATGCCCCGGGATTCGACCCTGCCACAGAATTTTACCGCTTTCGGCGTTATAGCAGTACGCAATTCCGTCATCGTTCACGCTATAAAAATGTCCCTTGTGATAAACCGGCGACGGAACGTAGGTCGTTCCTTTGCGCAACTCCCAACGCGGCTCGAGCGTGGTCGGTTTATCGCCGAAGTAAGGATTAACGGCGATGATTCTGCGCTCGGGATATCCGCCTGCCGACATGATCGTTTCGCCGCTATACGAAAGACTCGCGACGCAATAATCGGTCGGCCCCGGACATGTCCAAACAACTTTGCCCGTCGCCGGATCAAGTCCGCGCATCCGATTATTGCCGGAAGTGACGATTTGCTTACGACCCTCGCGTTCGATCACGAGCGGAGGCACGTTGGAACACGATTTATTGCTGTGCGTTTTCGCTTTCCAGCGAACTTTACCCGTCTTTGCGTCGAAGGCATACGTCGCGGGATTCTTGAACTGATCTACTTGAAGAATGACAAGATCGCCACACAAGACCGGATTGTGATGGTAACCATGTTCGGATTCGTAAGGAATAGGATCGGCGCTCCAACCGGAATTTCCATCGAGCATTGTTGCGTGTATCTTCATTCCGCCTTCGCCATGAAATGAGGTAAAGACAAACTTTCCATCCGTTGCGGGAGTGGAAGATGCGAAGTTGTTTTCGGCATGATGTGATTCCAGTTCTTGTCTTTGCTCGATGGTAACCTCCCACATTAATTTTCCCGATTTGGCGTCAACACAAACCAGCATACGCTCATTGCCTTTTCCGACCGCCGTAGGCAAAAAAATCTTGTCGCCCCAAACGATGGGCGATCCATGCCCTTCCCCTTGAATTTCGGTCTTCCATAGGATGTTCTTATCTTTCGCCCATTCGGTCGGAAGCTGGGTCTCGTAGGAGATTCCACTACCCTCAGAACCGCGCCATTGCGGCCAATTTTCGGCTCGGGCGCAATCATTCTGAAAGCCCATGCACAGCATCAGCGCGAGCGGAATTAATTTAAGCATGTCCCATTGCGCCTCCCCCGGCGCGACGTATTATTCCAAAGGGCAGAAAGCTGTTCAATCTTAAGGGTACAAAAAAGCAATCCCGGCCTGCGACCGGGATTGCTTTTCAAGAGTGTTTAGATGTTCCGATTAGAACGAATGGGTAAACTCGCGAATGAGCCGAAGCGCTTCGCGGAACGCGCCTTTTGATCCTCGACCCAATGGGCCAAAGATATCGCGAAGCATGTTGATTTCATGTCCCGTCGGCTTGAAGAGCGCCCAAAGTTCAGGGTCATCGAGCAATTCGCGGAGCCCCTTTGGTAGCGCCTTGTCCTTCGAACTTGCGTCACGAATGGCTTCACGGCCTTCAAATTTCGAGTAGTCGGTTTTGCCGTCTTTCTTTTTGCTCTTGCCTTCGCTCTCGGCGACGGCTGCGCTTTGAAGCTCGACGTAGTCCTGATAGGATTCAGGCAATTTCGACTTTAGCCACAGCAACACCGAACGCCGCTCGGATACGCCCGCATCGGACGCCATCTTGAGCCATAGCGCAAGAGAAGGGCGAACATAGCCCTTCTCGAATTTGAAAATCGCAGGACCAGAAACGTCATACTTCGCACCGTACTGATCTTGCGTCAAATCCAACTCCAATCGGCTTTGGTAGATGATATCTCCCAAATAATTTTTCATAGTTACCTTCCTCAATCCTGTTTCGCCGTTTAAGATGTTAAATGAAACCCCCTGTTCGCAAACGAACGGGGAAATCGTCTTACCGACCCCTTTTCAAATCTCCGACTCAAGCGGAGACAAAAGTCACGGGCACAGGCACACATACGAAAACCGTACGCGCCCGCCTTGCCCCCCCCCCGTTTCAAGACGAATGATTTTGTAGGCGTTGAAGTCGCTCAAGGTCGAAACGAACGTCCGACCGTCTTGAAATCCGGGCCACGGTGTTTAGGACTCCACCGCCCGGATCGAGATGACTTTAAGATATTACCGATAGTGTTGTCAAGTTTGTGGACGTAGGATAAACTCTAATTAGCAGGTCAGTTTCACAATGACAAGATTACGTTTCAACGCACATCGTTCATCCATACACTGGACAGAGAAGCCTTTACGCGCATTTACGCTGATCGAACTTCTGATCGTCGTCGCAATTATCTCACTGCTTGCTGCGATTGCCGTGGTCAATTTTCTCGAAGCCCAAACCCGCGCCAAAATCAGTCGGGTGAAATCGGATCAACGAACGATCGTGACCGCTCTCGAATCGTACGCCGTGGATTGGAACAATAATTATCCGCCGCATAAGCGAGAAGACGATTCCGAAATCAATTACCCGGATCGTTATGTCCCGCTCACGACTCCCGCCTCGTACATCACTTCCTTGAGCAGTATGTTTGACGTATTTCTTCGCGAGTCCATTTCTGGAACCGGAGGATCCGAAATCTGGTACTCGTGGACCAATTTCAGCAGCTTTCAGCCACCGCATGCCCTTCTAGCCGTTAAGGGGACTCAACGTTGGCTCTTGCGAAGTCGCGGACCCGATGGTTTGAACGAAGAAAACTCCGTTCGTAACGCTTACCTGACGCTGGGACTGGCTGCGGCGCCTTCGATGATTTACGACGCCACAAACGGAACGATCTCGCGCGGTGATATTTTCCGCACGGCGATGGAAAACCACTGATTCTATTCCTCCTCTAACAGATTTTGAACTAGCGCAGCATTTCCATTGTGCGGTATCAATGGCTGGTGCGCAAACGTCAACGTACACGAGAAAGGCAACCTGCACCATGAAACTTCATCGTCGTGATTTTCTGACCACCGCTGCGGCGGGAGCCGCTGGAATCTTTCTAGGCTCGGGCGCACGTCCCGCGCTCGCCGACGGGAGCAAGGGATTCCGTTTCGTTCACCTGACCGACCTCCACATTCAACCGGAGCGCGCCGCGGATCAGGGCGTTACAAAATGTCTTAAGGCCATTGAGTCCCTGAATCCCAAGCCCGACTTCATCATGCTGGGTGGCGACCTCGTTTATGATGTCTTCGACAACAGCGAGACCCGCGCGAAATTACTTTACGATATGCTGCTTAAAACCTTTGCCGACAACACGGGGCTACCCGTCAAACCGTGCATGGGTAACCATGACATTTTGGGTTGGGGCAAAAAGTCCGGAGTGGATCCGACTGTGCCTCTCTACGGAAAGAAGATGTTTTGCGAAAGGTTTCAGCAAGAAAAGACTTATCACGCCTTCGACCACAAGGGGTGGCGTTTTTATGCGCTCGATAACATCCAGAAGGATCCAGATGGCGCTTACATCTCATACTTGGACGACGAACAGTATGCATGGCTCGAAGCCGACCTCAAGGCTAAGCCCGCAGCCACACCCGCCGTCGTCGTTTCGCATATTCCGATCATGACGGTCACGATTATCAGCGACAAAGCGCCGCAATTTAAGGATGGCGCATACCACCTCGGTATTGGAGGTATTTGCCGCGATGCTCGGAAGTTAACGTCTCTCTTCTCGCAATATAATGTGAAACTCGCCCTTTCCGGTCACATCCACGAACTTGACCGTATTGATTTTCGCAACGTGACGTTTATCTGCGACGGCGCGGTGAGCGGCGGCTGGTGGAAAGGCCCCAACAACGATTACGTTCAGGAAGGATTTGGGATTCTTGACGTCAACGCGGATGGAACATTCACGCACCAATACCACGATTACGGTTGGGAACCGAAGGCCTAGGTTACAAACCGCTCCTACGGCTATACTCCCTGCGCTTCAAGCGTGCGACGGGGCAAAGACTTTCTCACACCACCCGAGTTAGGGTCGCTTTTTGACATCAACGACAAAAGCGTTCCTAGTGTTTCGCGCAATTCGCCCCGCTTGCAGACGATATCCACGAGACCGTGATCGGCCATGAATTCAGCGCGTTGAAAGCCAGCGGGGAGAACTTGGCGGATAGTCGCTTCGATGACTCGCTGTCCCGCGAAACCGATGAGCGCGTTCGGCTCGGCCAGAACGATGTCGCCAATCAGCGCAAACGAGGCGGTCACGCCGCCCGTCGTCGGATCCGTGAGCAGCGTGATCAGCGGCAGACCCGCCTGATGAACGCGCGACGCGACGGCGCAGGTCTTCGCCATCTGCATGAGCGAGAGAATTCCTTCCTGCATCCGCGCGCCGCCCGAACAGCAAACGAGGATCGCGGGTATCCGCCGTTCAATCGCGCGCTCAAGCGTCCGCGCAAGTTTTTCTCCGACCGCGGTCCCCATCGAACCGCCGATGAAATGCATGTCCATGACGCCAATGGAAACCGGATTCCCAAGAATGCTCCCAATGCCACAAAGCGCCCCTTCGGTCATGCCGGTTTTGATTTGATTATCTTTTAGCCGTTCGGGATAAGGCTTTGCGTCCGCGAATTTCAGCGGATCACCCGCAACGAGATCGGCGTCGAATTCCTGAAAAGAATTCTGGTCGAGCAATTGCTCGATTCGTTGTCTAGCCGAGAGGCGATCATGGAATCCGCACTTGGGGCAGACCTTGAAAGCTTCCTCCCACTCGCGCTTGACGATGGCCTCGGCGCATTTCGGGCATTTGAAAAGCAACCCCTCGGGGATTCTCCCGCGAGGAGAGGTCGAAGGGTGTGCTGGGATGAGTGTGTGTTTCGCATGATGT
>CAZPIK010000028.1:0-13169 GCA_964586185.1 uncultured Candidatus Sumerlaeota bacterium
GGGCGTTCATACGGGCGATTCGATCACCGTCGCGCCGATTCAAACATTGAGCGACCGCCAATATCAGGAAATGCGCGACGACGCCAAGACGATCATCCGCGCGATCGGGGTGGATACGGGCGGCTCCAATATCCAGTTTGCGGTGGATCCCAAGACGGGTCGCCGGACGGTCATCGAAATGAACCCGCGCGTGAGCCGTTCCTCCGCGTTGGCTTCTAAGGCGACGGGATTCCCAATCGCGAAAATCGCGGCGAAGCTTGCTGTCGGCTACCGGCTCGATGAACTCGCAAACGATATCACGCTCAAGACCCCCGCGAGTTTTGAGCCGAGTATTGATTATTGCGTGGTGAAAATTCCGCGCTTTGCTTTCGAGAAATTTCCCGGAGCCGATCCGACGCTTGGAACGCAGATGAAATCGGTTGGCGAAACGATGGCGGTCGGTCGAACCTTCAAGGAAGCGTTGCAAAAAGGGCTGCGCGGTTTGGAAATCGGCCGCGCGGGACTCGGCGCGGATGGCAAAGACGCCTGCGATCCCAAGATTCTCATGAACAAACTGAAGACTCCTACCGCCGACCGGATTTTCTACGTACATCATGCGCTTTCGAATGGGATGAGCCGCGACGAAGTTTATCGTCTCTCCGGGATTGATCCGTGGTTTCTGCGCAATATCGAGGAAATCATCGCGACCGAAAAAGAGATCGAAAATTTCGCACTCGTAGGGCTTTGATTCTCAGCCGCGCTAGCGATATTCAACCGTGAGTGTTTCGTGGATGTCATTCACCCGAGCCCTAACGATCTTGCCGTGCTTCCGAATTTCCGTGGAACTGTTGCACGTTCTGACTTTTCGTACCGCCCCATCAAGTTCAATTGTGATCTCATAGGACGGGGCATTCTCGATCAGACTGGGCATGACAAACGGGCGGTCTTTCAAGGGCATGGTCGCCGGGGGTGCTGTGTATCCAATCAAGTGAATTCGAAAAATCCGCTTTTTCGTGTCCTCTGTCACAACGGCTTCGACATTTAAAGGAGCTTCGATCCGAATTCTTGGATTTGGATTCAGAAAGCGAACGGCGTTGCGCAAGAGATGTCGTGCTTCAGAGATGGGATGTTCACCTGCCGTCGCGGCATCGGGAGAAGCGGCAAAGGTCAGGACTTTCCCCTGGCCAATGGAATTTAAAAGGATGGCGGGTCCCACCGGGGCATCAGCGCTCATCGGCCAGACCGTCCCCTCCTTGCCTTGCCTCT
This sequence comes from uncultured Candidatus Sumerlaeota bacterium, assembly GCA_964586185.1. GTDB lineage: Bacteria > Sumerlaeota > Sumerlaeia > MVZB01 > JAJFLK01 > CAZPIK01. Next base: position 1,246 of record CAZPIK010000028.1, read on the forward strand.
GCCGGAGCGTTCGGTGCGGTTTCATCAATTCTCCAATAGCCGATGCGGTCGTGGGTTTCCAGACCATGGCGGGACCCTCAACCAAAAACGGCCAATCCTCGCGCAATCCTTCGTGGAGCATGGCATGATCTAATGACGTGGATTCAGTCGCATTTGAGGGGAACCGAATGTGATTATCCATGGAATCGAGTTTGCTGGCTGCGGTGGCACCGACTAGCGATGAAACAGGCGGATTCTCGATCCATTTTCCCAAGGAATCCATCATCCCGCAAAAACCAGTCAAGATAAGATTGCCGCCCGAATGGGCATATTCTTGAAAGAGGGCGATTTCCTCGGGCGACAAAACGGCAGCGCCCGGAATAAGCACAACGCGAAAACGTTTAAGTCGTTCTTGCGTCGCGTTTTCATCGAGAATTACGTCCCAGGGGATATGTTCATAGACCATGGCACGATGTGCGCCGAGAAAGAATTGGAAGTATTTCCCCGGTTCTTCCCGCCCATACGCATCGCGCGTCCGACTTGAGAAATAGATGCCGACTTCAGACGCAATCTCGCCCGTAAACAGATCCTGCTTTTTTAGCGCTTCTTCAAATGCTTCTCCAACCCTCTCATAGGCGACGGGATCGAGCCAGCCATTGTAGGCCGTCTTGTCCACCATTGTAACAAACGCTCCATGTGAAAGCAGCGTCAACAACTCCCACCGGATATCATTCAGGGGACGAGTCGTCTGGTCGTGATACATGCGCACGCCACGTTGGATGGCGACCTGCGGTCTCCGTCCGGGAGTTGCAGCGGCGTAAAAGCGGGCATTCAGCCCAACCGTGAGCGCGCTGAATCCCCAAACGCCAGTCTCCCCGGTTACAAAATCTCCGGTGACGGCGTGCTGCACGGGGCGCTGCCCGACTTCCCATGAGAAAGGTGGGTTTCCGTGATAGTTGAAATCCACGGTTACGGAGGAATTCTTATCTTTAATATGTGAGCAAAGTGCGCGCTCAAACCGCTCGCTTGATTGGTAACGGAATTGCAACATCTGAAACCAAGCTTCGTCCCAGGTAACGCCGTTGGGCATGGGATGGCCGTATTCTTTTTCGTAAGCCGTCTTGCAGGTCGGGCACCAGCACCCATACGGCGGCCCAAATCCTTGGTCAATCATGTCAATATGGAAACCTTGAATGTCGTAGGCCAGCATTTCATCCGATAATTTCTTCATGACTTCCAAATAACCGGAATTCAGGCAGAAGCGTTCGATCAAATTACCTGCCTGATCACGCATGGCGAATTCGGAGTGCTCCCGCAAATAAGCTCCTCCCTGCTGAACGACGCAGTACGCGATAATGGGAAACGCATGGGGCCGGGCTTCTTCCACGGCTTCGCGAAGCGGGTCTCGATTCCCTAGCCCCGGGCATTTGGGAAGAAGTTTAGAGTCATAGTAAGCGTATTCCCCGTCACGACACCAGAGCACAAGATACTGACTATGAGCTGCGCGTGCACGGCGCACGATTTCTCGACCATCAAAGTGCGCGGCGTATCCGACGTCCGTATGATCGGAACCAAATTGCGCTCCGGTCGGCCCGACTTCCATCCCGACCCACGATTTATGGTGCCACTCCAAGGATTCGGGGTAGGCCGACTCGCAATAAACCGAAAGGCATACGGCCAGAATCCATCCTTTTATCACGGTGCTAATCTCGCGTCGCAGGAGTTCAAATGTTGGAATTTCAAATGCGTTGATGATTCAGTCCCCCTCCACTGGGGCAAGAATGAATACGAACCGAATTGCCCAAGGCAGGTCAAGGGTGTTTGTTGAGGTGGTTGGGGTTTTTGTCCCCATGGTCATCCCTTCAATTGAAGGTGGCCGGATAGCAAGGGCTCGAAATTGGGATTTCGTTGTGATTCTTCGCATCTTTGTGCCTTCGTGCTTAGACTTACCAAGAACGGAGTTCATCTCTGGCGTCTGTCCGAAATTTCGTGACTTTGCGCCGGGTCGAAAAGGATAATACCCGGCTTTTCAGTTGGGACGGCGGAATTAGGACGCGAAAGGAACGTTTTGAATTACAGCGATCAGCGCGCCATTGTGGTTGGAGCATCCTCGGGCATTGGGGCGGCCGTAGCGCGTCGTCTTGCCTTGGCGGGTTGGCACGTTGCGCTCGTGGCTCGGCGCAAAGATGAACTCGATAAGGTCGCCGACCAAATCAACAGTCAGGCTGGCGAGAATCGCGCCCAGGTTTTTCCTCACGATGTGACTCACTATGACGAAGTTCCGGCGCTTTTCGACCGCATTGTAGAGAGCTTGGGTGGCCTCGGAATGATCGTTTATGCAACGGGCGCAATGCCTGCCGTTGGTCCCTCGGAATACAACTTCGAGAAGGATCGCCAAATGGTCGAGGTGAATCTTCTCGGCATGATCGCGTGGCTGAACCAAGCCGCCGATCTTTTCGGGCGTATTCAAAAAGGAACGATTGTCGGCATCGGCTCAATTGCGGGAGATCGAGGTCGAAAGGGACAACCGGTGTATAATACGACGAAGGGCGCGCAGGCGATTTACTTGGAAGCGCTGCGCAATCGTCTCGCGCCGAGCAACGTCAAGGTGGTCACGATCAAGCCGGGGTTTGTGGATACAGCGATGACTTCGGGAATGGGAAACATGCTTTGGATGATCTCGCCGGAAGAGGCGGGACGGAAAATCGTGAAGGAAGCCATGCGCGCGAAAGGCACGATTTACGTTCCTGCGCGATGGGGGATGGTCTCTTGGATCATTCAAAAGATTCCCTCCTTCATTTTTCGGCGGCTGGATATTTAGCGGACTTTTGTGATGGCCAACGGAATTCCCAGTTCTGCTCCCGATGAATCGGTAACAACTTCAAGTGTGCCTTCTCCTATTGAAGCGATTGATACGCGCACATTGGCGGCGGAGGACGTTTCGCCCAAACTCTCGGTGCGCAATTGGGCGCGAGTCGAAGGCTGGGGGATGGCCGTTCATTCCTACAGTCATGTTTTTCAGCCCACCGACGCCGATGGAATCCGTGAAGTTTTTGCGTTGGCGCGTCGAACGGGCAAATGCGTTTCCCCTCGCGGCGCGGGTTGCAGTTATGGCGACGCCTCAACGAATCAAGATGGAATCGTTCTTGATCTCACCCGAATGAACCGGATTCTCGATTGGAATCCGCTGACGGGGATCGCCACACTTGAACCGGGCGTGACGCTCAAGCAGCTTTGGCAATCCACCATAGCCGATGGCTATTGGCCGCCTGTCGTCTCGGGAACGATGTTCACGACGGTCGGCGGTTGCTCGGCGATGAACATTCACGGCAAAAACAATTTTAAAGTCGGACCGTTCGGCGATCACGTTCTCGAATTTGATCTCCTACTGCCTTCGGGCGAAATCAAAACCTGTTCGCGTGAGCTGAACTCCGATCTTTTCCATGCGGCTATCGGCGGCTTTGGCATGCTCGGGTGTTTCATTCGCATCCAGCTTAAGATGAAAAAGATTTATTCGGGGCTTCTTCGCGTCGAGGCGTTTGAAACTCACACGCTGAAGGACATGGTCGCAGAGTTCGAGGATCGCCAAGCGGATTCCGATTATTTGGTGGGCTGGGTGGATTGTCTTGCACGTGGGAAGAAACTCGGACGCGGTCTCGTTCATCAGGCCAAGTATCTTCACGAGGGCGAAGACCCTCGTCCGTTCGACCACATGAACGTGACCGATCAGGGATTGCCCGATAAGCTTTTTGGCGTTATCCCAAAATCCATGATGTATCTATTTATGAGTCCGTTTGTGAATAATCTTGGGGCGGGATTGGTCAATTGGGCGAAATTCTGGGCGCGTTGGATGCAGCCGCGCGGCCATCGTTACTTTCAGTCGCATGCGGCGTTTGCGTTTCTGCTCGATTACATCCCGAATTGGAAATGGGCGTATAAGCCCGGAGGGTTGATCCAGTATCAATCCTTCATTCCACAGGCGACGGCCGTTGAAGCGTTCGAGGCGATTTTGCGGCATTCGCGAAAGGCCGGGATGCCTCCCTATCTTGGCGTCTTCAAAAAGCACCGGCCTGATCCGTTCCTTTTGACGCATGCCGTGGACGGATATTCGCTTGCGCTCGATTATTTGGTGAGACCCAAGAAACGAGAGAAACTTTGGAATCTTACGCGGGAATTAGATGAAATTGTTCTTCAAGCGGGCGGGCGATTTTATTTTGCGAAGGATGCAACGCTCCGAGCAGACCGAATCCCTCTCGCGTTTCCCAAGGCGAATCTCGAAAAATTCATCGCGCTCAAGCGTCAATGCGACCCGGAAAATCTGTTGCAAACCGACCTCTCGCGTCGGTTGTTTGCAGATTTGTTTTAAGTCTAAAACCAGCTATCCAAAGCTTTTGTGCAGCCTTATGGCTTTCAAGAAGCCTCTCTCAAAAATTAGTGTAGAAATATTTCCAATCTTAAAAGCACAAAGTAATAGAACTTCGGCTCGGAGAACAGCGTCTCCGCTCTATTTCTCTGCGGAAACTCTTATCGCGAAAGCTGGGGCAAATATCGCGCGGGATCTACGGGTTGGCCGTTCTTATGAATCTCAAAGTGCAAATGCGGTCCCGTCGTTACCCCGGTCATGCCTTCGTTGCCGATGAGCTGGCCCTGCGTAACCTTTTGGCCTTCTTTTACAACCGCCTTGGAAAGGTGGAAGTAAGCGGTATGGTAGCCCCCGTCGTGTCGGATCAAAATATTGAGTCCCTTCGCCCACGAGCGCGAAACCTCTTCCACGACGCCCGACGCCGCCGCAACAATCGGGGATTTATTCGGCGCTTGGATATCCACGCCCATATGATACTTGCGCGCGCCACCCGTCGGCTGCTTGCGATAGCCAAAGCCGGAACTGAGAGTCCCCTTGATCGGCATTATGAACCGGACTTCCTTGCCCGAAGTCTTGGTGTCGCCCCATTTGATATTCCCCGAATCCTTCATCAACGAATCTGCGTCTTCGGTGTCGGCGTCGGCAATCTCAATCACCTTGCCGTTGTAAACGATCCGCTCTTTGGCGCGAATGTTGACCTTTGGAGCGGATTTCTCGCCAAGAGAGGTTATCGAACGAATGGCCGATCCCGCCGTATCCACGAGCGAGCGACCGTAGGCCTTCGTCTTTGTCTTAAGTCCATCTGCGGGCTTAACCTCGGCGTCACCGCCATCCGTTTCCTCAACTTCTTCCGCCAGCTCTTCTTCCGAAACCGGTTCATGTTCAACGGGCGTCTCTTCGCCCCGCTTGAGCCAAAGCCGAATGCTGTTGCCTTCAAAAACGGTATAATCCTCTTGAATCGAAACAATCTTGAACCCGCCCAAGACCTGCCCCTCACTGCAGATCATCGGGTCGCGCATTCCCTTGTATTTCAGGTAAACCGCGCTCTCTCCCATGACCTTGGCCATGCCGACCATCTCAAGCCCCAATTGCTGGAACTCTTTGCGTGTTTTCTGAAGCAGCGTATCGGAAACTTTGCCCGCCGCGACCGCTGCGACTTGTTTGACTGCAGGTTTGGGAGCCGACTTAACTTGAGTTTTTGAAGGAGTAGAGGTTGTCTTTTTTGAAGTCGAGGCTGACTCGGCTTCCGTCAAAATTCCGGCAAAAATCGCTAAGGCTATACCCCATCGGGTGAACGAGCGATTCATATTGTGTCTCCACGCCTTCGAACGGGTTTCGCGACAGGCCATACTTTTCTACTTACAGGCTGTCCCTGACTCCGACTTAACTTCCTAAAGAACACAGACTTAACGTTTGTTTTTTTTGACCCAGTGTCGGACTTCGTCTGACACCGCGCGTCATGACCCCAGAATGGTCAACAATACTCTTCGGTCTGTCAACCCGATTATTTGAATTAAAGTCTAATTTTTTTCAAGCAATCGGATCCGGATTGGAGCCAGCATGATCAATCCGGCCAGCGCCCAACACCCACCAATTAGGAACGCAACCCTAATAGATCCTCCTATTTGAAGGTTCCAGCATAGCCCAGCGGTAATCCCCGCAATCCACTGGCCTATGCCCCCGACAGCCGACCAAAGCCCTAAAGCGCCGGCCCTCTGGGGCATTGGAACCAAATCATTAACCAGCGCTTTGGAAGAGCCTTCCGTCAGAGCCATGCAAAGCCCATAGGCTGCAAAAAGAACCCAGAAGCTACCGGGTGAATCCCAAAGGGCGAACCCAAAATAGACCAGAACGTAAAGTCCCCATCCCGTAAGGATGATCGGTTTGCGGCCGATTCGATCCGAAAGCCCTCCAAGCGGAAATGAACTGAATGCATAAACTGCATTGAAAAGAGCGTAAAGCAACATGATTTGGTTGAAGCTCATCCCAGCTTCTTTAGCGGCAAGAATGAGGAAGGTGTCGCTACTAGCGCCCAAGGAAAACAGGGCAAATGCAACCAGCACTCTGTAAAACAACGGGTTATAGGGTTGAAAGAACTTTTTCTGCGCGAGTTCCACAGGCGGTTTCGGGCGCGAAATATCTCGAACGGCCAAATAGGCGATAAAACAACTGATCCCGCCTGGGATCACGGCAAATAGGAAAAGGCGCTCCAGCGGGATATTAGGAATTACCCACAACACCAGCAGGGTTAACAGAGGTCCCGTAATGGCTCCTAAAGTATCCATCATTCGATGAAACCCGAAGGCAATGCCCCGCGATTCCAAGGGAGTCGAATCGGCTATCAGGGCGTCCCTTGCCGCCGTCCGAACGGATTTTCCCAAGCGATCGGTCAGTCTCCCGCAGAGGAAAACAGGCCAACCCAACCCGAAAGCCGCCGCGCCCATGATCGGTTTGCTCGCCGCCGAGAGGCCGTAACCAAAGACCACGAATGGTTTACGCCGTCCCATACGATCCGAGAGAATCCCCCCGAACCAACGAAGGCCGCTGGCCACGCCGTCGGCAAGACCTTCGATAACGCCCAAGAGTCCGGGTGAAATACCGAGTGTTCCGACCAGAAAGAGCGGGATGACCGGATAAAGCATCTCCGAGGCGACGTCGGTGAAAAAACTGACGATACCCAAAGCGACGACGTTGCGGGAAATTCCTCTGATCTTCATGGCGCGGCATTCTCGGATTTCGACGCGCCGTTGTCTGCATCGAATTTTGATGAATTCGCTGGCAAGCAAGGTAAAGTGCCCGCTGCAAACGAACGGAGAACGATACATGGCCAAGGCGAAAACCCCAAACCCACTGCGCGTCGGTCTCATCGGATCGGGATTTATGGGCAAGGAGCACCTGAAGGGCATCCGCGAAATTGCCGAGCGAAAACTTCTGCCGATCAAGCTCACGGCTCTCGCCAATTTGAACCACGAAAAAGGACGCGTCGTGGCGAAAGAATTTGGATGCGACTATTACGCCGGAGGCGAATCGCTGATTGCCGATGCCGGAGTTGACGCCGTCGTCATCGCCACGCCGACCCGTGAGCATTTGCCGATGGCGAAGCTGGCGGTTAAAGCGGGCAAAGCGGTTTTTCTTGAAAAGCCTCTTGGGCGCAACGGCAAGGAAGCCAATGAAATTGCGCGAGTATTGGAGCGCTCCAAAGCCCATCACCAAATCGGTCTCGTTCTTCGATTTAGCCCCACTTATAATGTTCTAAAGGAAATGCTGGCCGATCCAGCGAACGGCGATTTCATTTTCTGCCGTTTCCGCGATGACCAATTCTTTCCGATCAAGGAAGTTTATGATTCCGATTGGCGCGGCAAGGTCGAAATTTCTGGCGGCGGGACGCTGATCGAACACAGCATCCATGACGTGGATGTGATCCAGTGGTTTTTCGGCGAAGCCCAGGTGACCGACGCGCTCATCACTCCTTCAAAAATCAAGGGAATCGAAAAATTGGCCGCGCTCGGACTCAAGTTCAAATCGGGTGGCAGGGCCCAACTCGCCAGCGTCTGGCATCATAATCTCGGACGCGAAAACGAACGTCACATCGAGATTTTCTTCGAGAACCGCTTCTACCAAACCGACGGCGGATTCACCTCGCCGATCCAAATTCAGGGACCGACGGGACTTGCCCAGACCTACACGACCAACGAGATTAAGAAACGCTGGCTTAAGATGATCGGTTGGGACAATCCGAAAAATGCTGATTTTCCCGCAACACTCGGTTATGAAATGTATGTGTTCTTGAAGAATGTGATCGAGGGGCGGAGAAAAAGCGCGGTCGGCGCAAGCGAAGGATTAGCCGCGCATCGCGTCATTGAGACCGCATATCGAATGGGGAAAAAAAGATGAGGCTCTTATTCATTGGGGCGCATCCCGACGACCCGGATTACCGCGCGGGGGGGCTCGCAAAAAAATACGTCAACGCCGGGCACAGTGTCCGCTTCTTTTCGGTGACCAATGGCGATATGGGTCATCAGGAAATTCGTGGTCCCGCGTTGGCCGAGCGCCGTCGCCGCGAAGCGTTCATGGCGGGCGGCGCGGGGGGACTCGAATACGTCATCCATACGCATCGAGATGGACGGCTTTGGCCAAGCCTTGAAGCGCGGGACGATCTCATCGGACTCATCCGACAATACAACCCCGACATCGTTTTCACGCATCGTCCGAACGATTATCATCCCGATCATCGGTACACTTCAATCTTGGTGCAGGACGCGTCCTATATGCTGACGGTTCCCGGCATTTGTCCCAAGGTGCCGCATCTTCGCCGAATGCCCGTCATCTGTTACATGGAGGACGAATTCCAACGCCCATATCCTTTCTCGCCACAGATCGTCGTTACGATTGACGACGTGATTATGGATAAGGTGAAGATGCTCGATTGTCATAAGTCACAGTTTTATGAGTGGCTTCCTTACAATCAGGGGCTTGAGCGCGAAATTCCCGATGACGCCGAGGAACGTATTCATTGGTTGGAAGCCGTGACCAAAGAGCGTTGCGCGCGAACGGCCGAACGTTTCCGCGCGAAGTTGATCGAGCTATATGGTCACGACAAGGGCGACAAGATTCATTACGCCGAAGCGTATGAAATCAGCGAATACGGCGCGCCCGTGAAGGATGATTCGAGGAAGCTGTTGTTTCCGTTTTTCTAGAATCTTTCTGACAATGATAGGTTAGGTCTTCACCCCGACGTCGTCTCCTAGAGACGATATACGTGCCGCGCTTGTTTGAAGGATTGCAGTAGAATTTCGACGGAAGAGTCGTGCTTCCTGAGAATATCCGTCATAAGGGTTCGCCTGGATGCCTATCCCAACGAGAAGTATTTGACCCAGATATGAAACTGAGTTACACTTCGCGCAAATGGCTGCCGCTCCCGCACCAACACCGCGACCGCCCAAGCTTCCGAACGTGATGAAAACGATTCTCGAATGCTTGGAAAAAGGCATCCTCACTTATTCGACTCATGCGCTCGATAGATTCAAGGGCAGACAGGTCACACAGATGGAAGTAAAAGACATTCTGAGATTTGGACGGCATGAAAAGCAACGGGATCGTTTCGATGAACCGTACAAGAGGTGGAGTTACAGCATCATCGGAACGACCAGGGCGGATGGCAGGCTCCTAAGGGTCGTTGTTGCTTTCCCGGAGTCCAAAATGCTTGTGGTCACGGTTATTGATCCCAATTTGAAAGAGTAGGAGAATCCCATCATGACAAAGAGGTTCGAAAAAGAATTTGTTTTTCACGGCCTCGGATTTCCGGTAGCGCTCAAGAACGTTCCGATGATTAAGCTGGATGGTGAATGGGTCCCCGACGTGAACTACGACCAAATCGAGGACGCGATGGCCATTGCCGTGGCCTTGAAGCCCGCGCGACTTACTGGGGACGAAGTTAGGTTCGTGCGATTGCGCTATGGGTTATCCCCGAGGGAGTTCGCGGAACTTTTCGAATATACCCGCCCCGGGATTCTCAAGTGGGAAGCCTGCGGCAACAAACCCACGGGAATGAATTGGTCCACCGAGAAGGACCTTCGCCTTCACGTCCTTGCGCGGGAAAATCTAAAGCCGACATTGTTTCGCAAGGTGTACGATCTCTTCAAAAATGTTTCCGATCGTATGACGCGCCACCATTTTGATCTTCAGACGGTCACGCACAAAGATCGGCTTGTTCAGCAGTGCGTTTCTAATTTGAGCCAATAAGTGGCCTAGTTGGACTCAAGTTTCTGCCAACTGCAAAACAAAGGAAGGCAACAGATGACTTCCCGGGAGGAACATATCACGCTTGGGAAAGCAGCTCGCGATGCGGGAGATTTTGAATCGGCCGTTCGGCATTATAAAGAAGCAGTAGCACTTGATCCCAACGATGTTTCGATATGGCTGAAATTGACAGGCACATATTTGGCATCGGAAAATTACCAGACTGCCATCGAAACATGTCGGGAAACTCGGGAACATTCAATTCGTGAACGTGATACAGGTGTTTGTTTGGCTTTGGAGGCTCGCGCGCTGGACCAATTGGGGAAATTTGCGGAAGCCGAGACGTCCCTCCGCGCTAGTCTCGAACTTCTTCCCAAGTCTCCCCAGCTTCACTATGACCTAGCCGTCGTACTGTCGAAAATTGACCGCTTCGATGAAGCACTTTCCTTGCTTGATAAAGTTATGGAGTTAAAACCCAAGCAGGAGCTTTTAGCTCAATGCCATGGATTACGGGGTAATATTTTAGGCGACAAAGAAGAGTGGGAAGAGTCCGAGCGAGAATTTAGCATCGCTATCGGAATCGAACCTGAGCAAGGCACTCACTATTCGGGGCTTGCAGGAATGTATTACGATGCAGGCGAATTTCAAAAGGCCATCGAGACGTATCAGAAGGCCATTCAACTGGGTTGCAAGTATTCTACAACATATACCCTGCTCGGTGACGCTCAATGGCATGCTGGCGATATGGATGGGGCCAGGGAATCTTTTCAAACCGCGTTGTCGCTCGATCCTCTGAATAAAGGGAATTTGAATCACGAGATATTGTTGGGATTGGCGGTTACCGAATTTGAAAGAGACCATGAAACTGCTCGTGGGTATTTGCTAAAGTCCATCGAACTTAATCCCCGGTATTCTTATGCCTACGCGGAGTTGGGACAAATCGAAGAGCAATTCGGGGATCGAAATAAGGCGGAAGAATGGTATCTCAAGGCGCTGGAACTTTATCCGTCTAATAGTTTCTTTCAACGCCTTCTGGCTGAACTCCGAGAAGAGACACGTCATGGAGATGACAAGAACGTGTGATGGTTGCTGGTTCACTGGCTTAGTTGGGCAAGGTGATTAGTCCAGTATAAGTCAAGTTATGAGTCAAGCGTGAGTCAAGTTAGCCTTTCCGCGAAGCCGGAATGCAAACGCGGGCTTTTAGTCGAACGCGAAATGCCCTTGAAACACGGCACGATTGAAATGGATGAATGCCTCGCCTTGGGCTAAGCTGGGACTTCAGTATGGAGCTGTCGCCGCGAATTTCGCGCGACGTAGGATTGAAAAAAGAAGCCATTGATATGAATGATTTGGGAAAACTTTGCACGGTGGAATCCATTTGCACGTGCATTCTTTTATCATAACGTAATTTTGTAATACGAAAACAAGAACTAAGCTTTCGGCGCGACGTGCCTTGAAACGAAAAGCCGTCACAAAACCGATTGTGCCATCGGCGGAGTCCGGCGGGGAATTCAATCCTCCCGCCTACGCCGCTGTCGCGTTCTTGGTTGTGCTGACGCTGCTCATGTTCGGCGACGCGCTTTTCCTGCGGTCGGGGATGGTTCTTTCGCAGCTGGGAACCGATCTCACTCTCTACTTCGCGCCCTGGCGCGAATTCGGTTTTGGCGAATTGCGAAAAGGAAATCTCGCTCTCTGGAATCCGTATCTATTTTCGGGCGTTCCTTATTTCGGCGGATTCCAAGCCGCGCTCCTTTATTTTCCGATTTGGTTTTACTTATTTCTTCCATTGACGTTTTCACTCAACCTCGAAATCTCGCTGCATGTTTTTCTCTCGGGATTGTTC
>CAZPIK010000028.1:13179-20963 GCA_964586185.1 uncultured Candidatus Sumerlaeota bacterium
ATGTTTGTTTGGGCGGAGCGGCGCGGACTTAACCGCATCGCGGGGGTCGTCGCGGCGTCGGTCTTCATGTTCGGAGGCGCGGGATTCTCGCATATTTATGCGGGTCATCTGACGATGATTGACGCCATCGCATGGATTCCGCTCGTGCTGCTCGCGGTGGATGGCGCGATTGAAAACGCCAGCGGATTCGCTTGGACCTGGATGCTCGTCGGAATGTTCGCGATTGCAATGCAGATTCTAACGGGGCATCCCCAAACCGTTTTCAATACCGGAATCGCCTCGGCGATCTACCTCGCGCTTCGATTGATTGAAGACCGCTCGCGATGGCGGGCGGCGATTGTTTACGGCGCGTCCTACGCGGGTGGGGTTGCACTCTCCGCGGTTCAACTCGCGGCGGCGGCCCACGCGGGGGCCGAGAGCACGCGCGGCGGCGCGGGGTTTCCGATCGAAATGGCGGGGTTCTTTTCGTTCCCACCGGAAAATCTTCTAACGCTTATTGCGCCTTGGTTTTTCGGAAGTAGCTCAAACGATATGTCGTCCCTCTATTGGGGCCGATGTTATTTCTGGGAGATGCAACTTTTCATCGGCGTGACGGGCATTATGCTTGCGGTTTATGGCGCGATCTGCGGCGAGCGACGTGCGCGGAAATTTTGCGCGGCGCTCGCGGTCATCATTCTGATCATGGCGATGGGTAAGCATACGCCTCTCTTCAAAATCATGTATTCGCTCGTTCCGGGCTTCGACCGATTCAGAGGTCACTCAAAGTTTATTGCCGTCGCCGCTCCCTTTCTCGCAATGCTCGCCGGAGCCGGGGCGGATCGCTTGATTAAGCAAGCTCGTGTTGGGACGGGATGGATCGTTGCGCTCGCGGTACTCGGTATCGGTTCCGTGGTCGTCGCGATTTCCATTCATGCGTCTTCGTCGAGCGGAACCGGATGGTGGGCGACGAAGCTCATGCAGATAGTCCAGACCGGTGAATCGTACGTCCCTGCGCAAACGCTTGCGTCGCCGGAATTCATCAAGCAGTCGGCGTCGGGAGCATCGCGTGGACTTTGGATTGCCGCCGCGACTTTCGCCATTCTCGCGTCACTGGTTTATGCGATTCGGATTCATCGCGGCGCGGCGTACGGTGTTGCCGCTTTTGCCGTCTTCGAAGTATTTATTTTCGCGCGGATGATCCGACCCGTCTTCGATTTGAGCGAGGCCATGCATCCGGGATTTATTAGGGACTTCAAATCAAAGACGTCGGGTGATTTTCGGGTCATGCACCCGGCGGGCAACAATAATATCCTCATGTCGTCGGGCATCAGCAGCATTTGGGGTTACGATCCGCACGTGAACCGCCGATACGCCGAATTCATGGCGGCTAGTCAGGGACAAAATCCAAACGACGCAACCAGCTCTGTGGATTTTCAGAAGGTCCATTCGCTGTTTAAGATGTTGAGATGCCGGTACGTTTTTCTGCCGGATGACAACGAACTTTCTGTTCGGGACATTGGCGAAACCGCGCCACACGCCTATTTGGTGAGTGCCTGCCAGATCATCAAGGAACGTGATCCAATTCTCGCGGCAATGATGACACCCGAGTTTAATCCGTCGGCGCAGGTGATTTTGGAAAGCGCGCCGAATCCAATGCCCGAAGCCAACCCGAACTTGGATCCGGGAGCCGTCGAAATCATTAAGAGAGACAGCGACAGTTTGTCCATTAATGCGGTCGTGTCCCGTCCGTCGCTCTTGATTGTCACGGATACCTACAGCGAGGGTTGGAAGGCGCGATCCTCGGCCGGTTTTCCCGACCGACATTATCAAGTGTTGCCCGCGAACTACATTCTGCGATGTATTCCGTTGGAAATGGGTCAGCATCATATTGAAATGTATTTTGAGCCACCGGGTTACGTCGCGGGCATTTGGATCACGATTCTTGCATGGATCGGATTCTTCATTCTTGCGGTGTGGCGGGGCATCGTGGGATTCCGCTCGAGTCGCAAAGCACAGCCCTTGACGACGACTTTATGATTTTATCTCTTTGCGCGTTTTGCGCTCTTTGCGGTTAAGTATTCGAATTCCGAGCGGGACAAACTGCAATCCCAAGCGGTGGATTATGAGCAAGAAACGACGCGATAAGAACGAACAGTCAGAAACCACTCCAAAGCCAAAGGCTCCCTCGGATACAACGCCCTCTTCCCGAGCGGAATCGGATGAGCCATTTCCGAATCAAGCCCTCTGGTTCGCGACGCTCATGATCGTGAGTGTGATTTTTCGGATCGCGCTCCTGCTTTATTCCCAGAAATTTCTTCAAAGCGATGAGGCGTTGGTCGGGATGATCGCGCTCGATATCGCCGAAGGGAAACCGATCCCGATCTTTCCCTATGGTAACGACTACGCGGGCGGGCACATTTTCGAGGCGTTGCTCATGGTTCCGGGACTGAAGTTGGTCGGACCTTCGGGAGTCGTCGTGGCGGGAGTCCCGGCGATGATTTCCTGCCTTTATCTCGCCGTGGCTTACTTTGCGTTATACCGATTCTGGGGAAAACGCCTCGCGCTTGTAGCGACAACCTTCTTCTCTTTTTCCTGCGCGTTTGTGACCTACAATTATTACGTCAATGGAAGCATGACGACGATGCTCTTTTCATGGATTGGCATGGCGTTCTTCCTCGAGTTTTTTCTTGGCGAAAAGGAGCGTCCCCTCGCCATCTTCTTTTCCGGCCTCGCGCTTGGTTTCGCTTACTACTGTTTTGATTATGCCCTGTTTTATATTTTTCTGGTTGGGCTGCTTTGGGCATTGAAAGAAAAGTGGCGTATATGGCGTCAGTCGCTGTCGTTCGTCTGTTTTTTTACCGGACTGGGTATCGGCGCATCGCCGCTCATCTATTACAACATGAACAATGGCTGGAGAAACTTTGAAAACCTCTTTGTCCGAACGGCAGGGCGGAATGAGAAATCGTCGCTGGAACAATTTTTCACAAAATTCCTGAACCTCTTTACTCATGACCTCCCCGCGTTTTTTAGCATCGAGATTTACGATTTCGCCGAACGAATCAGTTGGCTTTCTTATGCGGCTCATGCGCTGTTCATGGCATCTTGCGTTTACTTGATCTGGCGCAAACGACGAACAGTTGGTCTTTGGCTTCGAAGTTTATTTAAAGCGCAAACTCCAGCTTTGGAGCGTCAGGATCGTCCCGTCTATTTCATTCTCTTTATGCTCATATACATGTGCCTTTATTGCGCTTCCTTTTCTGGAGGCAAAGCTCCGCGATATCTCCTGCCGCTTTATCCGTTTGTTCCCGCCGTCATGGCTTGGGCGTTTTTGGATATAATACCACGATTTCCTAAATTGGCTTGGTCACTTCTTGCAATATTTGCCATCACACAGGTTTGGTTTCTGGGTATTCTCGCAGCCGACCGAACCACGACTGAATGGCGAATTACGACTCACGGTGAAGAAATCGAGACTTTGGCGAATTACCTCGAGTCCAACCATATGACCACGGTTATGACCCCCTACGAGATTAAATGGAAATTAATGTTTCACACCAACCGACGGATTTTATGCGCTTCTTATATGTTCCAGTTTGACCGTCAAAATAGTGACGATCCTAATGAAGATTACAATTTGAAAGTCGTAGAAAGGGTCGAAAACGAGGGCGCGCCATTAACCCTTGTCCTCGATCGAGAATGGCGAATGCCAAGGATTGTGGAGGAGTTTCAGCCCGGAAAGTCGTTCAAAACCGAAGAATTCTTTGCAATTTTGAAACTTCAAGGGATCACCTTCGAAGAAACGAAGATTGGCAGGGACTATACAGTCTATCACCATTTTAACCCGCCTCTCTCGCTTGTTGCTTTGAGCAAATGGATGACTCCGCCCCAATAACGTGAACGTGGCCGTAAAAGTTTTGTTCTACAAAGGTGTTGGATATAGGACGATAATCTTGGAGCGCTAAAAAAAAGCTCAAGTTGGGGGTTGAAAATCTTAATCTAGTGGGTTATACATCTCGCGGCTTTAGCTGGTTGAGGATCGCTTAAAGTTGTTTGCCGATCCACCACGATAACGTGGCGCCTCGGGTACTGTTGGATAAAATCCAAAGTTTAAGCGTTGGAAACGAAGTTTATTTTGAGATCATGAAAGGGAAGGTTGGGTCATTATGAAAATGGATCACACCAAGACCAAGGTTAAGGGGCACTACGGAATCAAACCGTGGCTCTCCGCAGGATTGGCCGTGTTGAGCCTAGGACTTGCGGTTACGACCGAAGCCGCTCAACAAGCGAAGCTGAACTCCAGCGATCGCGCCGGCGGAGACGAGTTCGGCTTTTCGGTGGCCATTGACGGCGATTACGCCGTGGTTGGCGCACCCAAGCACGACGGCATTTTTGCCAACGCGCCGACGCCCCGCGCCGATTCGGGTCACGCTTATGTGTTCCGTCGCGTGGCGGGCGTTTGGAGCCAAATCCGTATCTTGGTTCCGGATGATGTTTCCAATCCTTTGGAGCGGCCGCGCGCCGGTGATGAATTCGGTTCTGCCGTATCCATCAGTGGGGATACGATTGCCGTCGGTGCTCCTCATCATAAACTTGACCAGCCCAATCCGACGCCCGATATCAACGATGTCGGTGTCGTATATGTTTTCCGTGACACTTCAGGCTTTGGCGATTGGTCCGTAGTGACCGAAACCGTCCTTTATGCCTCTGATCTTGCGGGTGCGGATGAATTTGGCACCTCAGTAGATATTCAGGGCGATGTGCTCGTTGCGGGCGCGCCTTTGGACGATGATGGAGGATCAAGCGCGGGTTCGGCTTACTTCTTCCTGCGAACGGCGGGAGTCTGGGCGCAACAAGATAAAGTGAACGCGACGGATCCTGCGGCCAACAAGCGGTTTGGCAATGCGGTTGCCATTGATGGTTTGCGCGCGGCGATTGGCGCTTATCTTGACGGCGCTGTGGCGGCAAACTCCGGTGCAGTTTATGTGTTCATGAATGACGGCCTTGGCAACTGGAGCCAAGAGGTAAAACTCAAAGCGAACGACGCTGCCAATGCCGATCATTTGGGCGCGAGCGTGGATATCAGCGGCACGACGATTGTTGCGGGCGCGGATCTCGAAGAGACCAATCCTCTCAACTCGGCGGGCGCGGCTTATATCTTCAATATGAATCCCGGTTGGGTGCAGGAAGCCAAGCTTCAGGCGCCTGACCAATTGAGTGGTGACCTTTTCGGAACGGGTGTGTCCATTCAGGGCAATCGCGTGATGGTCGGAGCGCCGCTGGGCGATCAGGCTCCTATCAATGCGAACACGGGTTCCGCGTACATCTTCCAGCGCACGGCGGCAGGTCCTCCGGCTATTTGGACGTATGTTTCGGAAGTTAACGCTTCCGATGCGCTCCTGAATGCCAATTATGGCCGTTCCGTTGGCCAGAGCGGCGATTCGTTCATTATCGGCGCGAATCTTGACAACCATGTATCAATTCCTTCCGGCTCGGCCTACGTGAATGTCGAAACGCCGCTGCCGACGCCTTCGGCCTCGCCCACGCCTTCGTCCTCTCCGACGCCGGGACCTTCGGTTTCTCCGACCTCGTCACCAACGGTAGCACCCTCGACGACGCCGACGAGCACGATTGCTCCGACCTTAACCCCGACTGTGGCGGCAACGGCCACCGTGACCAGCACCAACGTTCCGACGAATACGCCCTCGGCAACGCCCGGCGCTTCGGTTACTCCTTCGCCGACGGCTGTCAACAACCTTATCATCGGATACCACCCGGATGACGATTCCGGAAACGCCAACATCTTCTACAACGATCCCACACCCTTCGCGGGCATCCGTTCCTACGTCATCCGGTTCCGTCGAATCACGGCTCCCGGAATTGATGAGCGCAAGACGGTGGTTTCTCTACCTGGCGGCCCCGCTCCGGTTGAGAGCTATCAAGACATCTTCGCGCTTCCGTTGGAAGACTTGGGAATTCCTACGAGTTGGGAATTCGACATGTTGATCAAAGTTGAAGCTCGGCCTAATCCCGACGGCACTGGACCGATTCTGTACCAAGTTCCGGGTTCGGGATTCCTTGGACGGCAGCATCCTTCGGCGAACCTTAAGGCCAATACGATGCCGGATGTTCCTCCGTTCATCCCGTACACGCCGACGACCTTGATTTCGACCGACAGTCGCCCGACAGCGCAGCAAAACGCCTACGCGTACGACGTGAAGCTGAAGTTTACGGGAGGCCCCATGTTCGGAACCGAGATATTGGCTGGGCAATTTACCCACAACTTCCCGGGAATGTTCACGAACTGGGATCAACACACGACTTCAACCGAAGTCCTTTCCGTGGTTCATGGTGAAGGTCCCCAGCAGTTCTGGGTCGCTCCGAAGAAGGGCTACAATGCCTCCAACGGCGCGCCTCTCGGACGGTGGCAGATTTCTCACAAGTCACCGAACATCAACTTCCTTGCGCCGACTGTGACTCCCTAAGGGCGCTCTCGGAAAAAGGGCAAGACCCTCTCTTAATCAAGTGCGGGCATCGGCTAAAAGCCGATGCCCGCTCGGTTTTTCGGGGTCATGATAAAACAGATCGGGCTTTGACCCGGTGGATCAGGAGAAGACAAAGTGGATTCAGCAACTCTCAAAGCGTTCGCGCGCCAAATCAGCAAAGAGAAAGACTTGGAGATTCAAGTCATTAAGGACGCCATTGAACGGGCGATTCTGCAAGCCTCACGCAAGAACCTTTCGCTCTATCGGGACGCCGTCGCAAATTTCAATCTTGATACGGGTGAACTAACGGTTAGCGTTACCAAAACCGTGGTGGAGAACGATCACCCCGCAAACCGCACCGAAATTACGCTTAAAGACGCCAAGAAACTTTTGAAAGCCAAGAAGCTCAAAGTGGGTGAAGAAGTCATCGTTCCTATTGACCCCTCAGAATTTGGCCGAATCGCGGCACAATCGGCGCGACAGATTGTGATGCAGCAAATCCGAGACGCCGAGCGCACGAAGATTTACAACGAGTTCAAGGATAAGGTCGGTCAGGTTGTGACGGGCATTGTCCAACGATTCGAACACCGCGACGTTATCATGAACATCGGCAAGACCGAAGGCGCGCTTCCGCTTTCCGAGCAACCCTCCGGTTCGAAGTATCGTTTTAATGAGCGACTTAAAGTCATGATCATTCGCGTCGAGTCAACGCCTCGCGGTCCGATGATTATCCTTTCGCGTAAAAC
This sequence comes from uncultured Candidatus Sumerlaeota bacterium, assembly GCA_964586185.1. Lineage (GTDB taxonomy): Bacteria > Sumerlaeota > Sumerlaeia > MVZB01 > JAJFLK01 > CAZPIK01. The sequence continues at coordinate 20,387 of CAZPIK010000028.1, forward strand.
TCCCAATCTCGTCATCGAATTGTTCAAGCAGGAAGTCCCTGAAATTCTCGATGGCACGGTTCAGATTGTCGGCATCGCGCGCGAAGCGGGGGTTCGGATGAAGATCGCCGTTAAGTCCACGAACTCCGACGTTGATCCCGTTGGCGCTTGCGTTGGCATGAAGGGTTCGCGGGTTCAGATGGTCGTGCGCGAACTTGAAAACGAGAAGATTGATATCGTTCCTTGGCATCCTGATCCCAAGACCTTCGTCGCCAACGCGTTGAATCCCGCAAAGATCGTCAGCATCGAGCTCGACGAGAAGGCCAAGACGGCGCATGTGATTGTCGCGCAGGGGAATCTGGCTATCGCCATCGGACGCAAAGGGCAAAACACAAAACTCGCGGCGAAGCTGACGGGCTATCGTCTTGATATCCGCTCGGAGAACGAAGAAGAGCTTGCCTACGAAGAAATTCAACGTCGTTATCTCGAGGACTTCCTGGGTCAGATTGGCGGACTCAGCCAGCTTGCCGTCGAAGCGCTGTTGCGTTCCAACTACAATAGCGTTGAAAAAATCGCCAACCTTGAAGCGGCTAAGCTA
>CAZPIK010000029.1:0-20840 GCA_964586185.1 uncultured Candidatus Sumerlaeota bacterium
TTTCAGATTACGCTTTTTGCCTCCGAACCTACTGTGCTCGATCCCGTGGACATGGCATGGGACGAATCAGGCCGCGTTTACGTCCTTGAGCTGGCGGGTTATCCGCTCGCTCCGGCCAACGAACGTCCTTACCCCGGCAAGATCGTCCGCATAGAGGACGCCGACCGTGATGGCGTTTACGAAAAGCGAACTCTCTTCGCTGAAGATTTTCGCTATGCCGATTCGATTCTACCCCATCGGGGAGGCATGCTCGTCGCCGATCCGCCGAACCTTCTTTTTCTGAAAGATGCCGACGGCGACGGCAAAGCGGAAATCCGGCAAACGCTCCTGACCGGTTTTGCGGCGGGCAACGCGCAGCACAATTTCGCCGGACTAACGTGGGGACTCGACAACTGGCTCTATATTGATAACGGCGGCAATTCCGGAAAGGTCTATCACCCGGATCGCCCCTCCGAACGCCTTTCCATTTCGGGATACGATCTCCGCTACCATCCCGCAACTGAGCGATTCGAGTTGACGGGCGAAACATCGGGCGGATTCGGACTTGCGGTTGACGATTACGGCCATTGGTTCTCGACGCACAACACCGAGCACGTCTTTACTACGATGTTCTTCTCGCGATATTTTGAACGCAACTCCGCGCTCGATTTCCCATCGGTCACACCTGCAATTTCCGATCATAACGAGGGGGGACTCGCGCGGGTGTTCCCCATAGGCGAACCGGAGACTCGCGTCAACCATCCGGAGCAATCGGGTTATTTTTCGGGCGCTTGCGGCATCACGCATTACGGTGGCGGCGCGTTTCCTTCCGAGTATAACGGAAATCTATTCGTTTGCGACGTGGTGACGAATCTGATCCATCGTGATGTTTTAAAACGTGATGGATCAAGTTTCATTGCTTCGCGCGGCGGCTCTGAATCACGGAGCGAATTTCTCGCCTCAACCGACCGCGCGTTTCGTCCGGTTAACTTGAAAACCGGTCCCGACGGCGCGCTTTACGTTCTCGATTTCCATCGAACGGCGATTGAGCATCCCGAGTGGATTCCCGACGAGATCGAAAAGACACTCGACGTCCGCGCGGGGGAGGACAAAGGGCGAATTTATCGCATCGCGCCGATTGCGGGACTGCCCAGAGTTACTCCAAAATTTGAGCGAACCGATTTGAAAACCGCCGTGCAATCGCTCGCCTCGCGCAATCAATGGACACGCCAAACCGCGCAACGTGTGCTCGTCGAATGGAACGAGCCGGATTCCATTCCGCTCCTTCAATCGGCGTTTAGGCGCTCCGATTCGCCGATGGCGCGGCTCCACGCGATGGGGACGCTTGATGGCTTGGGGCAACTTAAGGACGAACATCTCTTCGCGGCAATGGCGGACAAGGTCGCGGGAATCCGTGAGAACGCGATTCGATTCGCCGAGCCACGACTGGGCACATCCGCGCCGCTTCTTAACTCGACGATCAAAGCGATGACTGATGCCGATTCGCGCGTCCGGCTTCAGGCCGCACTTTCGCTGGGCAATCTCCTTTACGGCAATGCGACCGATTCGAAGAGCGCCGACCTAATCGAGGCGGCTTTTATTAAAGCAGCGACTTCTCCGGCGGCAAATGACCGATGGATGCAAGCGGCTCTGCTCTCCGGACTCGGCGAGCGCCCCATGTCCACGTTCCGCGCCATTGCGCTCCTCGGCAAGACCAAGCGCGCCTCAATGGAGACTCAAACGGAATTGCTGGGATCACTTGCTCAGATCGTGGGCGCGAGAAAAGAACAGGCTGAAATCATCGAGATCTTGCGCCTTATTAAGGAAATTCCAGTTCGCGAGCGACTGCTCGAGGGTTTAGCCGAGGGGCTTGCCCGTGGCGGCACGAGCGCGTGGATGCAAGCCGCAAATCCAGCAATTCAATCCGAACTGAAACCGTGGATGGAGAATCCCTCGCCCGAATTACTTCGACCTGCATGGAGGATTGCCGCCGCGCTTTCACTTCCTCTTGGTGAAGGACAAAAGACTCGACTTACTCGTGCCGCAGAAACCGCCGCGAACGAACAAGCTCCACTCGAAACGCGAATCGAAGAACTGCAGCTGCTCGAATTTCAGCCGTTCGACGCGCGGGAAGAATTACTTTGGAGTTTCCTCGACATCCGACATCCAACTGAAATTCAAGTCGCAGCGATGCGCCAATTGGAGCACGGGCCAAACGATAAAGTTGCCTTACGATTGCTGAAGACGTGGAAACAATTGGGACCTGAAACGCGGGCCCGAGCAGGAAATATTCTGCTTTACCGCCGAGAAAATCATGAAATGCTTTTGAGCGCGCTCGAGAACAAGGAGCTATTGGTCGGCCAAATGAACTTTGACCTTGAACGCCGACGTGCGCTCCTTTTTTCGCCGAAGGCCGACGTTCGCAAACGCGCCGCGAGCCTCTTTTCCGATGCTGGAGTCGTGACCCGCGCCGAAGCGCTCGAAAAGATGCGTCCCGCGCTGAAGCTCAAAGGAGACGCAGGCAAAGGACGCGAAGTCTGGAAAAATCTTTGTTCCAAATGTCACATGATCGGCGCGGAAGGGCATAACGTCGGACCGAACCTCACCGACATTTTCCGCAAAAGCGGAGAAACACTCTTACAGGATATTCTCGATCCCAACGCCGCCGTCGCGACGGAGCATATCGGCTACACCATCGTCACGAAAAAGGGCGAGACGCTGAACGGTCTGATGGTTTCACAAACGGCGTCGAGCGTTGCTTTGCGCGAAGGGGAAGGAAAGGAAACCCTCATTCCCCGCTCGGAGATCAAGGAAATGTACGCCAGCGGCCTCTCGCTCATGCCGGAAGAATTAGAAAAAGACATGCCGCACGAATCGTTTGCCGACTTGATCGCGTTCTTGCAGCAGCCAAGGTGAAACGCTTATCTTTTCTGTAAAAAATCCCAAGCCCACGCCTCGGGCAAAGTTGCTGGGCGAACTGCGGGATTGAACGGGTGATCCAAACACGCAGTGAATTCGCGGCGCGCGTCGTCGCGTTTTCCTGAAATCCAGAGCGCCAAGGCGAGGGTATATTTTGAAAATTTCTCTGCAACGGGCGAATCGAGCTTTCGCATAGCCACTATAAAACTCGGTTGATCCATCTGCTCCGTCAAGTACTGCGCTTGAAATTGCATGAAGGGTACGTCACCGAATTCCCGCACGACGGTTTTCCAAATTTCCGTCGCGCGCGAAACATTGTCCAATCGTCGTACCCAAACGTCGGCGGAAAACATGAAAGCCCGCGCGCGGAGAAACCGATCTGCTCCAGCGTCCGCAACGACAGGCTCCGCAACATCCAAGGCTTCTTGTGCGCGTCCCATCGAATCGAGTCGCAACGCAAATTCCATCGCCAGCGTGGGATTCCTTCCATTTTCCAAAGCCGCGCGGTAGTCAGCGATCTCACGCTCGACGTCGCCGCGCCGTCGGGAAATTTTTGCCCGTTGGAGCAGTGCCGCTTCGTAGGTCGGATAAAGCTCCAAACTTCGGCTCGTCCATTGCTCGGACCCTTTCACATCACCTCGTTCGAGCGCAATACCTCCCATCAAATTCAATGCCTCAGGATAACTTGGCTCACGCTTCAGCGCTTCTTTCAGCAGTGATTCGGCCTCATCGAATCGGCTGTGAACCCAATGAATGCGCGCGGCGTGATAGGGCGAATCGGCGTCCCATGAGTAATCGGCCATTGACCGCTTGAATGCCTCAATCGCTTCATCGTCCTTGCCGATTTGCGCGTAATGCTCGCCGACAAAAAAATCGTGGCGGGCGATCCGACGCGAATTTAGCCCTAGCCAATCGGGCCACGAAAGCGCGCAGAGTCCCGCGAGGATCGTCACCGCAATGGCGAGAGGCGTGGTTCGTTTCTGCCTGATCCATGACGCTAACCTCCAAATCGCGAACCCCGCAAACACCGCCAATAGCGGAGCGATCGGAAGCCGATAGCGGTCGGCAAACTTAAACGGCACCACCGAAAGCGTTCCGACCGCGAGGTAAAGAAGAATCAAAAACGAATCGCGAGACCAACGCCAAACAAGGAGGATGCCGAGAAATCCGAGCGGTCCAACCAGCCAAAATCCGGGCCACGGAAGCGACAGCAGCCGCGAATAATTTCGGTAAGCATAAACGTCGAACTCCTTGCTGAACTCGATACGACTGAAAAGCATGAGGCCACGCCGCGCGACGACCTTCAGCACCTCAAATGGTTGATCCCGCAATATCGTGAGCGCGCGATTGTTCCAATATAGCTCAACGTCTGCGCTCGTCTTCGCTCCCGCCAGCAGCGGCTCGCGCATGTGGCTGTCGTAAACAAAACCGGGCGGAATCGGCAGGCCTTCAAACTTGGGATCAATGCCGGAATAAAAACTCCAATTTCCCTGCGTCCGCAGCGTCCAATAGCCGACCAATTGATAATTCCTCGCGAGAATCGGACATAGAACGAACGCCGCTCCGAGGATGAATAGCGCGGAACGCTGCAATGATCGCGCGAGTGATCCCCAATGTTTCCAAATAATCCAAGCCGCAATAAAAGGAAAGAGCAGCAGGATATTGGGCCGTGCTGCCCCCGAAAGGGCAAATGCAATCCCGGCGAAGAGCGCCGAAATTCTCGATTCACTCCGGCAGATCAAACAGAAAAGAGCCACGCTCTGGAAAAAGATGCTGAAGCTTTCCGCGTATTCCTCGCATTCATAAACGACGAGCAGCCAGTAGGTCGCAAGGATGAGTCCCGTCGCCATTCCGGCTTGGCGGTTCCAAATTCGCTCTCCGACGCGAGCCAATAGCACGGCGGAAAGCGCGCCCATTGCGCATTGGATCCACCGATTGAAAATATCGCTCGGCCCGAAAAGAAATTTCTGAATACCAAGAAAGTAAGGATAGACCGGCGTGTAATTACTTAGCGTAGTCCAAAGCCATTCGCCCCGCGCAATTCGCATCGCCCACTCGTGATAAGCGGAGGCGTCCACAACCGGCACGCCGAAAAGGGGATTGCTCGCGGACTCGGCGATATAAATCAACCGAAAGAAGAATGCGAAGAGAAAAAGTCCCCAGTAGGGATGCGTTCGCAAAAGTTCAATCAGGGGACTTTGTGAACGTGAGTTGGACAAAACAGACAAGCCGCCGGGAGAACCCGACGGCTCGCTGGATGAATCTTGCCGTTCGCTCATGGCGATGATGGAAGTTTAGTTGGCAGCGGCGCCAGCGCCCTTGCCCTTGGCTCCCGAATAATTATGCGGAACCTTGGTGACCCGTCCCGAACGGATACAATTGGCGCAAACGCGAATCCGGCGAGGCGTACCCGCGACGAGCGCACGGACCGTCTGTAAATTGACGTTCCAGCGACGCTTGTTCTTGTTATTCGCGTGGGAAACCGTGTTCCCGACCGAGGGGATTTTCGCGCAGATTGCGCAGGTCTGTGCCATGACTCGTTTCTCCAATCCTATATGACCCTTTTCGGGGTCAAAAAACATTTGATGCTCCCAAAACTGGACGTCTTATGTCAACATGAAAAGGCTATGAAAGCGACGAACAGGGACACTTCACCAGGGATGCAGAGGATCAGAATTATGAAAAAAGGCCCAGTTTTTCTCGTTTTAGCATTGGGAATCGGCCTCGGGCTTTCGCAGCCCACACCCGTTTCCGCCGCCGCAAGCGATCCCCCGGCGGGAATGCCGCTCCTTTTTTCAGCCGATTTTGAGGATGGAAAAATGGACGCGTTTGAGCCGACCGATCCCAAGGCGTGGAAAATCGCCGAGGATGGCGGCGGCAAAGCACTTTCACTCTTCGGCAAAAGCGACTACAAACCCGAAGTTCGCTCGCCTCTGAATATCGCGCTCCTCAAGGAGCACGTCGTCGGCGATTTCGTGCTCGAAGCCAAGCTCCGCTCGACGACCAAGGATTACGATCACCGCGACCTTTGCCTGATTTTCGGACATCGAGACCCCTCGCATTTTTACTACGTTCACTTCGCGCTGAAAAGCGATGACCATGCGAACTCGATCTTTATCGTCAACGGCTCACCCCGACTTTCCATCGCCAAGACCCGAACGAACGGCACGGTCTGGTCGGAGAAATATCACACCGTCAGGGTCGTGCGAAAAGCCGCGACGGGCGAAATCGCTGTTTACTTCGACGACCTGGAGAAGCCCGCGATGACGGCGCAGGACGCAACGTTCAAGTCCGGTCGAGTCGGACTCGGCTCGTTTGACGACACGGGGAACTTCGACGACGTGAAACTTTGGGGCGTCAAGGCGAAAAATTGAGGATATAATGTCGCGGAAGGCAAACCGGAGTGTCCGTTGAGTACGAGAAAGCAAAATGAGCGCAAGTATGGCGCGTGGGGCGAATTGCCGGACGGAGGAAGGCAATATTGGCTTGAAGTTCCTGGGCGTCAGGGCTGGAAAGCACGATATCTCAAAGTAGTTGACGCGCAAGAAAACACCGTGCGATTCTGGCAGGAGATTTACGATGAGCAGGGCGCGCTCATCGAAATCCATGAGAAATTCCCCGTAGATCGGGGTCACCGCGCCGTCTGAAAGATTAGCCCGTGATGATTACCCGGAAAAACGTCGCCGAAAAACTTGGTGCTTATCTGCGCCATGAGTTTCCTTTGAGCGACCTTGTAATTTGGGCCGAGGACGCCCTACAGGACGGCGAAATCGAGGACGAAGGGTTTACGGATATTCGCGATGTCTTGGCCCAGTTGGGTTTGGCCGACGTGCGTGCCTTCGGCCTTATGTGGGAAGATTGCGAAAGCTTCCTCCATCGTCTCGGATACTCCACCCGTGTCGAGATTCAGGCGGTTTGAAAACGTATCGCTCAATCGGCACGCGAATCGCAACTGCCGCTTACGTTATTGGTTGGCTTGGCTACGCGGTTCTTCTTGTATTTCACGTCTACTTGAAAATCTGTTGGCGTCCCAAGCTTGATGAAATAATTGGACTAAGTGACGGTATGTTTTCAGTGTGGATGTGGACGCTCGTCATTGCCATGTTGTTAAACATTTTAACTGCAGGGGGTAAGAGCGCAACAATTAACGGATATACTGGCTACTTCATTACCTTTCTTATCGCTTGCCATATCCTCATCGCGATCATGCAGTGGCGCCATATTGGTGCGTTACGCATGCACAATGGAATTTTCCAATCACATACGACTAGGGGTAGCCCTTGGGTAAACGTGACAGAGGGCGAGGCAATTGGAATACTGATGTCCGATATCTACTTTGAACTAAGCGTGATAGCTTTTCTGTGGCTAATGTTGGTTCCATTGCGAATGCATAATATTAGGTCGCTGAAAGCTGGGAAATGCACTCCATGAAGAGTTGGAAAAAAATCGTTCTTGGGATTCTTGGCCTACTAGCCGTATTTATTCTATTGGCCGTTCTCAATCGCCATCGCATCAAAGTTCGCGGCGACGGCATGAGCGTCTATCTCGATTTTTCAAGTTCCCAGACGGCCTCGCTTGTCGAGGCCGACCGCGCCAAGCAACCGAAGCGCGAAGCAACTCCACCGGCGAATATCGAGGAGCTTTCCAAACTTCCCGCGTGGCCCGGTTATCGAGGCGCGTTGCGTGACGGAAAATCCACAGAGACGGGGCTTCTGAAGGAATGGCCACCCACAGGCCCTCGCGAACTTTACCGCAAGCCGATCGGCCTCGGGTGGGGGGCGTTCGCCATCGGACTCGGCAGATCTTTCACCCTCGAACAGCGCGGCGCGGATGAAGTCGTTGCCTGCTACGACTTCGAAAACGGAGACGAACTTTGGACTCACCGTTATCCCGCGCGATTCACCGAGCAGATGGGAGGCGAGGGACCGCGCTCAACCCCAACGCTTGACAGCGACCGGCTCTACACCCTTGGCGCCGAAGGAGAACTGTGCTGCTTGAATGCGCTCACGGGCGCAAAAATTTGGAGCGCGAACATCCTCAAAGAAACAAAGTCGGAGAATCTCCATTGGGCGATGAGCGGTTCGCCTCTAATTCTGGATGATCGCGTTTACGTCACTGCATCAGGAGCCACAAAAGGAAGCGATTCACTGTTGGTTTACGACAAGTTGACGGGCGAATTGAAATTGAAGACGCTAAACGTCAAACAATCGTACGCCTCGCTCGAAGTCGTCACGCTGAACGGAAAAAAACAGTTGCTCGATTTCGCGGGCGATTTTCTTTTCGGCCTCGAAATTGCGGATGGAAAACCGCTCTGGAGTTTCCCATGGGAAATGTCGAATGACATCAATGCTTCGCAGCCGCTCGTTATCGGCGAGAACCGTGTGTTCATTTCCTCGGGTTACGGCAAAGGTTGCGCGCTCATCGAAATCCGCCCGCGCGAAAGCGGCGGTTTTGAAGCGGCAAAACTGTGGGATAACCCGCATATGAAAAACAAATTCGCCCCGGCCATTCTGCATGAAGGACACGTTTATGGATTGGACGAGGAGTTCCTCGCGTGCATGGACGCCCAAACCGGTAAACGTAAATGGAAAGGCGGCCGCTACGGTCACGGACAATTGATGTTCGCGGATGGTCGCCTCATCGTCGTTGCCGAAGATGGCCAACTCGCATTAGTTGAAGCGTCACCCGAAGCCTATAAAGAGATTTCAAAGTTTCAGGCGTTGGATGGAAAGACATGGAATCTCCCGGCGCTGGCGGGTGGACGCCTCCTCATCCGCAACGATCGCGAGATGGTGGCTTATGATTTAAAGGGCTAGATGAAATGTTTAGGCGCGAACCGGAGGACATGGTCGAGGAGCGGGCGCGACCTTCGCGCGAGAATACCCCCTTTGTTCCGTGGCGGCTGGCGTTTCTCGGATTAGTGACATTGGCCTTATTGGGCGGGTTCACGGCAAGGGTCTATTACCTGACCGTCCTCATGAATCCTTATTTTTACGATCTCTCGGAAAAGAATTTCCTTCACGAACAGCCTATCGGTTCTCTGCGCGGAAAAATCGTAACGTCCGACGGCACGGCCATCGCGCTCAACCGTACCCTCTACAATATCGAAATGGGACCTTTCGGTCTGGATAAAGAGGAAATCACCCGCACGATCAACCGACTGGCGGAGTTGATGAAGCGACCCGAACTGGCGGATCGCGCGAAGGCCGTTATGGATTGCCGCCCGAAGTGGAAGCGTGTGACGCTTGCGCGCGATCTCAATCTCTCCGAGGTTACTCCGGTCATCGAACGCGCTTATCAATTGCCCGGCGTCGTGATCGAACCCCAATACAGCCGCTATTATCCCTATGGATCGTTATTCGCGCATATCACAGGCTACTCCGGTCCCATTGATGAAAAGGAACTGAAACGGCATCTCGATCGAGGCTACTTGCGCGGTGACAATATCGGCAAATTGGGAGCCGAGCGTCAATTCGAGTCGGCCTTGCGCGGATCGCACGGAACCGAACTCGTCATCCACGACGCGCATGGCCGACCTCGTTCAGGTCGCGTCGAGGAAGCCGCGTTGCGCGGTAACGACGTGGTGCTAACCCTCGATCTTCACTTGCAGGCGTTTACCGATGCCATCATGGCCGATCGTCTTGGAGTCGCCATAGCGATGGATCCGCGGGACGGGGCGATCCTCTCGTTTGTCAGCAAGCCCGATTACGATCCCAATTATCTGCGCAGGGCCAATGCGGGAGGCACGGTCTCGACATACAACAAAATCGTTCGAGGCAGATTCGCTCCAGCTTCGACGTTCAAACTCGTGACGGCCACAGCAGGTCTCATCGTCGGCAGAGGACCCGAGGGAAGTATTTTTTGCGGCGGTAATTACAATCTGCCCAATCTCAAGCAACGCTTCTATTGCGACGTCAGATGGGGGCACGGATCGCTCGACCTCTACGAGGCGATCCAAAAATCATGCAACGTTTACTTTTATACCTGGGCGGATCAACTGGGTCTCGATCGAATGGTCGAAACTTCAAAAATTTATGGGTTTGGTCTTCCGACTGAAATTGATCTTGCGCTCGCGGGGCATGAAACGACCGGATATTTGGGCAAGCGTAAAGGTTTTCCCGCCTATCGTGGTTCGATCATTCAAATGGGTATCGGGCAGGGAGCGATGATCGGCGTCACGCCCATGCAACTCATTTGCGCGTATGCAATGCTCGCCAATGGAGGCGTCCGAATGCGACCGCATATCTTCAAGGAAGAGCGTTCACCCGTCGGCGAAGTTGTCCGTAACTATGAACCTAAAGTCATGGGGACGCTTCCCATCAATGAAGCCCAACGAGCCGTTCTTCTCGAAGGTTTCCGGCGAGTTATCCAAAAAGAAGGTGGAACAGCCTTCCGAAAAAAGTTCGATCCTGCATGGAACGCGGCGGGTAAAACAGGCTCGGCGGAAGTCACCGGGCAGATTGAAGCAAACGGTTGGTTCGCTTGCTTCGCTCCGATGGATAAACCCGAGATCTGTATCTTAGTTCTAATTGAAAATGAAGGCCACGGGGCAACCACCGCAGCTCCTATCGCGCGGGAAATAATGCGAACCTATTTCAATTACAAGCCAGCGCGCACTGTCGCCAGCGTCAGGTGAAGCGTCAAGAATCGGGGGCCGTTGCAACTTTTTAAATCTTAGTCTATTATAATCAAGCGTGATTTTTTGTCGGTACGGGCTCTAGGGGAGTGGCTTGCGTGTCCATGCAAGGTTATTTGACTTCTCTTATTTTACTTGCGGCGGCGAATTTGGTTTCTCTGCGGATGTCGGCGTTTGCCGAACAAGATGAATCGGCTTCTCGTGGAAAAACCATTGCAGCGGCAGTCGAAATTGAAACTGTCGCCACAGGAGAGCGCCCGCCACTTTCACTCGATGAAGCGGTGACTTCGCTCAAGAACGCTGCCGATTCGATTCACAGCGGCGGAGCAAATCTGGCTACTGAAACTCAGGACGGTTGGATACGCCGACTCGATTCTGTGATTGCTTATATCCGACGCATTGATGGAGCTAATCCCAAGCTGCCCAACTACCGCTGGCATTTTGTGGATCGCGGCAAGGCGAAGGACGCCGTGGATGATACGGACGTTTTTCAGCTCCCCCGCGCGATTCCCGGCGTCAGCGCGATTGCGTTCCGAGTTTCGCACGGCGACGTGCGCGTTCAATCGGTCAAGGTTTATGGCACGACGGGTCTCAGTTTCGAGTTCGATCTGCAAAAGGATATTCGCGCCGACTTGCCGCGTCGCGAGGTGTGCCTCATGGATACGGAGGTCGCGCTATCCAAAATCGAAATCACCTATCGCGGCCTTTCGCGTTTGGAAGCCAAAGCCCCGCGCATTAGTATTGAAGCCGGAATTTCTTCGGTTCCGGAATACGCGCGGCAATCGGTGTATGAACTCTCGCTGGCCCGCCGCGCCCTTGCCGACCGCGATTCCGGGCTCGCCGAAAGGCACATTCGCGCGGCGATAAAATCGCTCGATTCGTATCGCTCCGCTCGCAAGCTATAGCGGCGTTTCCACCGATTTGAACCGCGCTTCTTCCTTCACCCCTTTGCCCATTTCGCGCCACGCAAATTTTCGCGACCACCGATTTGTCTTTTTCTCGATGCGGTCGGCAACGAGTTCGCCGATCATCGGCGCGAATTTGAATCCGTGACCGCTACCTCCCGCCGCAACGAACAATCCCGGGCGGTCAGGTACCCGGTCAATATAGAAGTTGCCGTCCCACGAATCGCAGTAAAGACAGAGGCGCGTATGGACGACGGCTGAATCGGCAAGAATTGGGAACGCCCGGCGGAGAAATACTTTCGCCGCGTTCGTTTGTTCTTCCATTACTTCACGCGGCGCGTCGGGATGAATCGGCGCGCCCGGCCCATGATTGCCGACCTTGAATGTGCCGTCCGCGAGCGCGGGAAATCCATACCAACCCGTCGTCGAAATATCCGCCGCCCAACATCCAAGATTCGGCGTTCGCGCGATCTCAGGATTCTTGATCCGAAAGTGTACGACCGGTTGCCCAATCGTCCGCATCATTCCGACGATTTCAGGTAACAGCGTCGGCGTCCAAGCGCCTGCGGTGACGACGATCCAATCGGCCCGCCGCTCTATTCCGTTTGATGTTCGCACTCCGATGACCTGCGATCCCTGCTCGATCCAATTCGAGACTTTCGTGTTCTCGATGATTTCGATTCCCGCGTCACGGGCTTCCTGAGCGAGCATTGCCACGACCCGTCCGCTCTCCGCCCAGCCGCCGCGCGGATTGAAATAGCCATCGCGAAACATTTCCGCATTAAGCGCGGGGAACCGTTTGCGCAGATAGGCCGTGTCCACGCGCTCCACCTTATGCCCACGCCGAATGATTCGCGCGTGACTCTCGAATTCAAAGCTCTCCGGCTGCATTACACTCGAAGTCAGAACGAGAAACCCGTCCTCATGGTAAATCGGTTCGCCCCACCGCGCGTTCCATCCATCCCAACGGCGGAGGCATTCTTCCATCATCTCCAAGTAGTCATCATCCGCGCCGTAATCCATCCGGATGACTTTGCTGATGTCGGTCGAACTGGCGAGCGTATTCGGGAAGGGACCGGGTTCGATGAGCGTCACGCGCCAATCGCGTCGGCGCAGTTCAAGCGCGGCGGCAAGTCCGAAGACTCCGCCGCCGACGATGATCGCGGATAGTTGATGAGGCATGAATCAGCCCGCGCGAAAGCCAATATCGGTGCGATAGTGCATTCCTTGGAACGAAATCTCCTTGAGTCGCGCGTAGGCTTTGGATCGCGCGGAATTGAGATCCTCTCCCATAGCCGTGATCCCAAGCACTCGACCGCCGGAGGTCACGATTTCTCCGGATTCCGCGCGAGTTGTTCCGGCGTGGAAGACCAGCGTTTCGTGGGCGATGTCACCGTTGTCGCGGCTTGGATCAAGACCCGTGATCGCGCGGCCTTTCGGATAAGTTCCGGGGTATCCTTCCGATGCGGCAACGACGCAGACACAGCTTTCGGGACGCCAGCGAAGGTTTATTGTTTTAAGTGTTCCTAGCGAGCACGCGAGCATAACTTCCACGAGATCGGACTGGAGCCGGGGCAATAGCGCCTGTGTTTCCGGATCGCCGAACCGGCAATTGAATTCGACCACTTGCGGACCCGTCTTCGTGATCATGAGTCCGGCGTAGATGACGCCACGATAATCAACCCCCCGCTTCCGCATTTCGGCCACGAGTGGTTCCAAAATTTCCCTCGTCGCTTGGTCCTTCAATTCGCGCGTCAAAACTGGCGCGGGAGAGAGCGCTCCCATGCCGCCGGTATTGGGTCCGCGATCTCCGTCAAAAACCGCCTTGTGATCCTGCGCCGAATCCATTGCGACGACCGTGGTCCCGTCGGTGAACGCGAGTAGGCTTGCCTCGACCCCTTCAAGAAATTCTTCGATGAGAACTTCCGCTCCCGCCGCGCCAAAAACTTTGTCGTCGAGCGCGGCGCGAATCGCGGATTCCGCTTCCTCGCGCGTGGCGGCGAGCGTGACGCCCTTTCCCGCCGCGAGTCCGTCGGCTTTGATGACGTAAGGAGGGGTGAAGGATTTCAAAGCGGCAATCGCGTCGGAGGAGCGGGTGAAGTATTCCGCCCGACCAGTCGGAATTCTCGCGGCGACCATCAGTTCCTTGGAGAATTTTTTCGAGGCTTCAATCCGTGCTCCCGCCGCCTTTGGCCCGAAGACTTCAAGTCCAGCGGCGATGAGAGCGTCGGCGATTCCAGCGGCCAACGGGTCCTCCGGTCCTACAACAACAAGCCCAATCTTCTCCGTCTTGCACCACTGAATCAGGGCGTCAAGCGGCGCTTTGATCGCGAGCGGGACGCACGTCGCGAGTGGCTCGATCCCTGGATTTCCCGGCGCGCAATAGAGTTTGCCACAATGTTCGCTCTGACGAATCTTCCAAGCAAGGGCGTGTTCGCGCCCGCCCGAACCGATGATGAGAATGTTCAACTTTTCCAAAATCTTCCTCTCTCCATTCATCCCACGCCTCGTGGCGTCGGAGTAGTCCTTGCTCTTACCTTTGCTCTTGCTCAAAAATCAACCGATTATTCCCTCAGAAGGGAAGGAAGGCGAATCGCGAAACATGAAGACGTGTCTCATCACCGGCGGGGCGGGATTCATCGGTTCGCATTTGGCCGAGGAACTTTTGCGTCGCGGCGCGCGGATCACGATCGTGGATGACCTTTCGACGGGCAGCCTCAGCAATCTGAATTCCATTCGCGAAGACAAGCGCGTAAGTTTTCATCAAGGGAACGTTGCGAACCTCGAAACGATGCGGCCGCTGATCGAACAAGCCGATGAGATTTATCACCTCGCGGCGGCGGTCGGCGTCCAACTGGTTTTCAACAAGCCGACTCACACCATTCAGACGAATATTCGCGGCGCCGAAGTTGTGCTTGAGCTTGCCGCGCACGGCATGAAGAAAGTTTTCATCGCTTCAACATCCGAAGTTTACGGCAAAGGAGTTCGGCTGCCGCTCGCTGAAACGGACGATTTGCTATTGGGACCAACGACCTGCCCGCGATGGTCGTACGCATGTTCAAAGGCCATAGACGAATTTCTTGCGCTTGCGTATTGGAAAGAGCAAAAACTTCCGGTCGTTATTGGCCGATTCTTCAATACGGTTGGGCCGCGCCAAACAGGGCGCTATGGCATGGTGATTCCAAGATTTGTCGAACAAGCAAAACGCGGCGAGGCGATTACGGTTTATGGCAGCGGCGGACAATCGCGTTGTTTTGCTTATGTGAAGGATGTTGCGCGCGCAGTGGTTGAGCTTATGCAGAAGCCCGAAGCCGCGGGAGAAGTTTTTAACATCGGGAATGATCGGGAGATTACGATCCTCGAACTCGCGCGCAAGGTGATCGCAAACACGCCAAGCAAATCCGAAATCAAGTTTGTCGAATTCGAGCAGGCGAACGGCCCCGGATTCGAGGACATGGAACGCCGCGTTCCCGATCTTGGCAAATTAAGCCGAGTCTTGGGTTGGAAACCGTCGGTGGGAATTGACGAAATTCTCACCGAGGTTGCAAACGCGTGATCGCGATAGGCGATCTGTGATTGTCGTTACCGAATTCGATTAGCTCGTGGTATAGGTTATACAGTGCAATGCTCGCGCGATTCGTAGCCGAGCACGTTCGCATTGGAGGGGCAAAGCATGAGCAACATGAAATGGACCGAACGCATTGTTTCCGACCCTCACATTTGTCACGGACGCGTTTGCGTTAAAGGAACGCGCATTCCCGTTTCCGTAATTCTCGACAATCTTGCATCGGGGATCAGCGAGCGGGAGATTTTGAAAAGCTATCCTACTCTGAGCGAAGCCGATATCAGGGCGTCCATCGCCTACGCAGCGGAGTTGAGTCATGAACGGGTAATTCCCCTTGGAGCGGGAACTGGGGCGTGAAATTCAAAATAGATGAGAATCTTCCTGCGGAATTCGCTGAAGTTCTTCAATCCGCTGGTCATGATGCAATGACCGTTCCCGAACAACGATTGAACGGACAGCCGGACGAGCGCATTGCAGAAATATGCCTTCGGGAGGCGCGAATTTTAGTTACGCTCGATTTGGACTTTGCAGATATTCGGACTTATCCGCCGCGAGAGTATCCCGGTTTTATCGTCTTCCGCTTGGCTCATCAGGATAAATTGAGTTTGCTCTCCGCTCTGAATCGTTTGATTCCCATATGGGCGGTGGAAACCTGCGACCAGCGACTTTGGGTCGTGGAGGAAAATAGAATGCGCGTACGCGAATAAAACATTTCACGGAATTTTATTGCGACTAAACGGCCGCGACGGGTTCGAGCAACCGGCTCCAGCGGCGTTCGGAACGCTTCTTCCAGTTTCCCTTGTTATACGCGTAACCCACAATGAGCGGCAGAGCGAGAGTCGCTTCGCTGAACACCATCTGCTCGAAGACTGTGTCCACTTTGCCCCAACTGCTCGCCTCTTTGAGCGTGCTGCTGGAGAGCGCGCCATCGCGAACATCGGCGACGGTAATCTGCACGGCGTATTTGTGCATCGGGGCTTCCTCGCCCAGAATCTCCGCCGCGACAACGGTATCTTGCGTGAAATTTTTCGGGACGCCGCCGCCGATCATGAAGATGCCCGTTTCCTTGCTCTTGATCTTAAGCTGGGTGAGTTCGTAGAAATCCTTCACGCTATCAATCGAGACCCTGGGCGCATCGCCCTTGGCCGCTTGATGCGCGACGAGACCGAAACCCGCCGAGCAATCGCTGAACGCGGGGCAGAAAATCGGAACGTCTTTCTTGAACGCCTCGTAAACAATGCTGTCCTCGGCCTTGCAGCCGATGCGATCCAGATATTGCCCCATCGCTTGAATGAATTCGCGCGAAGAGTAAGGGCGCGGATCCAAATCATCGGCGATTTTTTGGGTTGTCTCGTCGCAGATGCGAAGTTCGTCTTCGTCAATAAGCGTGTCGTAAATGCGATCAATGTGGAGATCGCGGAGTTTGTCGTCATCGAGTCCGGCCTTTAGTCGCTCCTCGGCAATGTAGTGGCTGAATCCAAGCGCCTCAAAGAAATCCTGATCCACGATGTTCGCGCCGGTGCTGATGATGGCGTCCACCATGTTGCAGCGGATCATATCCACGAAGATTTTCTTGAGTCCCGCGCTGATGAGCGACCCGGCGAGGCAGACCATGATCCCGCAATCGGTGTCGCGGATCATCCGGTCGTAAATATCGGCGGCGCGGGCAAGATCGCGCGAGCTAAACGCCATTTTCTGCATGGACTCGACGACGGGAACCACATTCTGTTTGGTGATGTCGTAATGCTCGATTTTGTCTTTAAGGAAAACGTTTTTGTCGGCCATGATGATCCATTCCTTCTGAACGCTGAAATTGCAAAAGCCCTCGCGGAGAGTTCCGGAGCGCAAGCGGAACCCTTATTAGACCGAGCAGGGGAAGGCGTGTCAAGAAATACGGAACGGATGAATGCGAACACCTTAATCCATCATCTCGCCTTCCTTCTTCAGCGCCGAAGGCGCGTTCTATTTTGAGCCTAGGGCAACGCCCTAGGTGAACGGTCACCCCAAGAATCGCAAGGGCTGAAAGCCCGCCCTAATTAGAGCGGGCTTTCAGCCCTTGAATTTTTATGCCCACTTTCCTGGGGCGTTGCCCCAGGCTGGAAATGACGCGCGCCTTTGGCGCTGAAGAGGATTTAGTGAAGGATTAAGGAATATTTACACTGCTTCAAATTCGAGCGCGTGCGCTTTCAGATTCGGAGTCCGCTTGGATAGGTGAAGCATCTCGATTCCGACGACTTCATTGCTTTCGTTGTAATCCAGAATGACACCGGGCGCGACTTCGTCCGATTCCACAATCTTGGAATCATCCAGCCGCAGATAGAGGGCGTCCGCGTTCTTGTCCACATGAAGTCTCATAGTTTTCCCCTCATCCCACGGTCAAAGAATACACTAACCACCCTTTTCAGACTATTACTGGCTTCGCTTTGTAACGTTCAATGCAGTATTCATAGCAAAATAGATGTCAAACACATATGTTCCGGATCTACAAATGGGAATCGAATTGCCGGATTTCATTTGGGCGACAACTTCAAGGATGCTTTTTCCGTTCCCAAAGTTCCGGCAATGCACATTGACTGAGTTGATATCCTTAATCTCGATCCGCCTTGACTTCATCCCGGTCTTTAATTCAATGCCGGACTCATCTATGGCGATTGCTCGAATTCGAGTCATACCCTCAAGTGCAAATGCCATTATTGGCAATGTCATGAACAATACAGCAAAAGCCGCGTTAGGGGCGTTTCTCCCTGAATGTGATAGGATCATCAGCACGCCTAATAAAACGCATATCGCCCCAATTAGAACGCGCAACGCAATCTGGCTAACGGGCATGGGTTTGTGAATTGTGATGGGGATCTCCATTTCGTCCCGACTACAGCCGACATTGTGGACAAGTATTTTCAGCAACTCAGGAAAGCGCTCCGTCTGAAATTCAATCCTTAAGACGCTGTTCCCTGTATGATCCAACAATTCAATTCTCTCCAAGATGGGACGATTTCGAAGCGCGGTAATTTGTGACCATTGAATGAACGGTGTCGGTCGCTTCGGATCAAGGGAGACGATACCCTTTGAGCTCACTCCGATTGATCTGCGGTGCGAGTTCGGCGGAGGATGAGAAAGAACCTTCCAAAAGCAGAACGCGGCGCATCCGGCAAAAAGGAATTCGATGGCAGCAAAACCGGCTACTCCGTACTTGAGCGTAAGATCAGAATGTAGGAAGACACTGATGAGAATTCCGAGGGCGGTAGCCATGCAGCCGACCAACAGAAAAACGGGAAGCCAAGCATTCGGATCTGCTTTGAATTCGACCACTTCGTCGCTAAGGATTTCCAAGTCCGTGTTTTCCATCTTGGGATCGAATTCCGTGACGCTTTCCAAATTAACAATTCGTTCCGTAACTTCCGGGATGTTTACCACTCAATCGGCGTCTGAGGTTCGATCTCGCCAGTAATCTGGATCTCGCCGCAGGTGCATGACGGCAAGGATCACGATTTCATTGTGGTCCATTGAATAAAGAACCCCATAGGGAAACCGCCCCACCAGACACCTTCGGACTTCAGGCTCGACCTCCGGCCATGCCTCCGGATATTCCAGAATCCGATCTATGGTTTCATGAACTTCGAGGATGTAGTCCGCGCCAAGATTTGCTTCTCGCGATTCGTAAAAAGCGGCCGCGACCTTGAACTCGGCCTCGGCGGGATCAAGAAATCGAAACTTCATTTTTGATACTGGGAGAGGAGCCTCGCGAATACTTCCTCGCCGGGTGAGGCTTGAATACGTCCCGCGCGATATTCCTGAAGGCGTCGCCGGGCTTCGACGGCCCAGCGCTTCTCGCAAGCGGCGTCGGGGGGATTGAGGCTCTCCATGGCGGCGTTCATGATACGAATCCGCGCCTCCACGGGTAGCTCCCGCATTTCGGCGACCATTTCGTCAGGATGTGTCATGATCCGATGTCCTCCAAAACGACACGGATGAATCGTCAGATCACCCGATGACATATGCTGGCACAACTGTGGCTTCCGGTTCAACTCCCTGGTGCGTAGCAGGTGGATTTACCGTTCCTTGCGTCCCGCTCGCATTGAGCGGCAAACTCCGTTAATCAAGCCCCGCTTCAGCCATTTCTATCGCCGTGAACATCCCTTGGGCTTTGTTGACTGTTTCCTGATACTCGGCTTCGGGATCGGAATCGGCAACCAATCCCGCACCTGCCTGAACGTAGGCCATGCCGTCTTTGAGCAAGACGGTGCGAATTGTAATACAGGTATCGAGGTTGCCGTTGAAACCGAAATAACCGCACGCGCCGCCATACGTTCCACGACGGAGATTTTCCAGTTCGTCAATAATCTCCATCGCGCGGATTTTCGGCGCGCCGGAAAGAGTCCCCGCCGGGAACGTGGCCTCAAACGCATCAAACCCATCGCATCCTTTTTTGAGTTTCCCGCGCACGTTGCTGACGATATGCATGACGTGGGAATATCGCTCAATCGTCATCAGGTCGCTCACGCGGACGCTCCCCGGTTCGCTCACGCGCCCGACGTCGTTGCGCCCCAAATCCACCAGCATGATATGTTCGGCGCGTTCTTTGGGATCGTTCAAAAGTTCCTTTTCGAGTCGGCGATCTTCTTCGGCGTCATCGCTTCTCTTGCGCGTCCCGGCGATGGGTCTCACGCAGACTTCGCCGTCCGTCACGGTCACCAGAATCTCCGGACTGGAACCGGCGAGTTTCATATCGCCATATTTCAGATAGAACATGTAAGGGGAGGGATTGACGGCCCTCAAGGCGCGATAAACGTCAAAAGGATCGCCGCCATAAGCGCGGCTGAATCGTTGCGAGAGGACGATCTGAAAAGCGTCGCCCGCGAGGATATATTGCTTCGCGCTTTCGACGGCGTGTTTGAACTCATCGCGCGTCATGTTGGAGGCGATTTCGTCTCCTCGTTTTCCGCGGGACGCGTTCACGAGCGGCTTTTCGGAATGCGCAATCGGATGTCCTTTCAGCCGTTCGGCCATGACTTCAATCTTATGCACGGCTTCGCGATAGGCGGTTTCGGGCGAATCCGAAACATGCGCGTTGTGGATGAGGAGAATCTTCCGTCTCACGTGATCGAACGCCAGCAATGAATCGGCGATCATGAAAATACAGTCGGGGAGTTTCAGTTCGTCGCGATTTTTATCGGGCAACTTCTCAAAGCTGCGAACCAAATCATAAGAAGTGTATCCGACCGCGCCTCCAACGAACGGCGGAAGCTTGGGTTCAGGAACCGGCTCATATCGCTTCATAAAATCGCGCATGAAGGCCATGGGATTCGCGCAATCCGAGATGACCTCCTCGTCGTTGCCGCCCTGAGCGATGATAACTTCGCGACCTCGCGAGCGGATCACGACCGGCGGATTGAATCCGATGAAGGAGTAGCGCCCGATTCTGTCGCCGTGCTCGACGCTCTCGAGGAGGAACGCGTATTCATGGTGCTCGAATTTCTTGAAGGCGGAGACCGGCGTTTCCATGTCACCCAAGACCTCGCCCCATACTGGTACGAGATTACCGCTACGGCTTTTCTCCTTAAATTCTTCGAGGGTGGGTTGGATCTTCATGGGCGTCTCCGCGCGGGGACAATCGCGGCATTATCCCACATTGCGCGGCGTTGCTCAATGACAACGACCCGGCAGGTTTATTTGCCAGCGTCTGGATATTGCCGTGCCGTAGCCCTTGTTTGATCTCCAACAGCCATTATTTACTTGCCCGCTTCGTTGACTTTGTCTAACCATCAAGAGCCAACAGCAACTTCGACGAACCAATACCTTGCGAATGTTCACCTGGAAGGATGCCCGGTTCTAAACA
>CAZPIK010000030.1:0-13364 GCA_964586185.1 uncultured Candidatus Sumerlaeota bacterium
GGCTCGCTTCACCCTGGGCTTTATTACGTCGCCCGCTTTGCGGGCTAAATATTTTGCACGTCAAGTATGTGCGCATTGCTACTACTCTTGTTGAGTTATGGGTAATGACAAGGGCTAAAGCCGCGGGCATCAACGTGAGCAGGCTAAAGCCTGCTAATCAGATATACACTTCCTGGTCATTCACCAATTCATGAGGCACACAGGTTTGAGTCTCGAAGTTCATTGGTAGCCTCAATCAAACGGCTTATCCTTGAAAGGAAGCACGTCGGGAACCACGCTGACCTCAGTCGTGAATTTGAATGGCTGAGCAAATCCGCTGTCATAAACCAGTTCGACGAAGAACGCGGTGAAGCCTTTTTCGGGAGCGGAGACCGCTCCGAGGTAGGTTCCATCGGCTTGCGCTTCAAGCGTCGTGCTCTTGTACGCCCGGCCGATTTTTTCGACGCGGAAATCGCGCGTTTCGGGGTTCGTCGCCTGCCAGAGATTAACCACTTTGGGCTTATCCACACAGGTGACGAGCAGCGAGCCGTCTTTTTGCTTTTTCCAAGAGAATTTCGGAAGCGGAGTTCCTTTGAGTATTGCCTGATAGAACGCCTGAAAGCTTTGCGGCGCGTCGGAGCCATTTAAGCCGTGATCGGCGTTCGGAACGTAGCGCAAATATTTTACGCCGCGCAATTTGCTGAAATAAAACTGCGACGAATCGGGCAGGAAGAATTGGTCTCCCGCCGCGTTGACAATGTACTTCGGCATCAGGAGGCGATGGCGGTAGCTGAAGGGATCCTCGAAATCCATGAGGAACTTATGTTCGGGCGTATCGGCGCGTCCGGGGATTTTATGCGCGACGTAATCGCCGACGGCGGGCGCCCAGAATCCGTAGGCCGCCCAATGATGTTTCATGGATGCGGGGACGTTCAGAATATCAATCACGAAGGGGATAATGGCGACGACGCGCGAATCCACGGCGCCCGTGAGCCACGTCGTCCAGCCGCGTTTTGATCCACCCGCGACGACGAACTTTTTGACGCTTACGTCGCCGCCGTCGGGCGATTTTAGAAAGGCCTGGGTTGCGTCCATGGCGCGGACGGCGGATTTGACCATCGGGAATCGCGCGTTCCATGTCGCGTCGCCCGTCGTCATCACCTTGTCCCAAGTGTAAGCAATCAGATCGTCCTCGGAACGCTCCTTGCCGTCGCCATTGAATATGAGAGGCTGGTTCGGGATCATGGCCAATTCCACGACGACCGATTTGGTTTGCTGAGCGGGACCGACAAACATGGAACTGGGTTTATTGGGCGGCTGGCCGCTTCGATTGCTGCCGCCATTGATGAAAAGAAGGGCGATGTCGCTCTCGACCACGTCGGGCTTGATGATCGTCACCCAATGTTGCCAAAGCGGCTTATTGACTTCCTTCTCGTCGCGCCACGTCTGCGATTTCATGTCGAGGATGTACGAAGTGTACCCCTTGCCGGGGACCGTTTTGACGAGTTTCCACTCGAAGCTGGGATCGGGCTTGGCGATGTAATCGTCGAGTTGGGTTTTTGCCGGGAGCTTGACGACGTTCTTGGATTTGCTTTTCGATTTTTTCCCCTGCGCGCAGGAGGCCGCAATCGCGATGACCGCGAACAGGATCACCCATTGCGATAAGACACGGGACGAACGAGTATTCAAAAACTTCATGACGATTCCTCTATTGCCTATTGTGCCGCCGACGATGGGCCAAGGCCACACGCGACACGCCAGCCTTATTCCAGTTTTCGAGCCGAAGATCAAGGACGCGCTCGATCTCGTGCCCTTTTTGTCCAAGGAAACACTTATCGGGGTATGCCTCCGCCGCTACCCATGGCGATTCCAAGCAGCAAAGCCAAGATGCTCGTCACCAAAGTGGACAACCCCGCGAGAATTCCCACGGCCGCGAGAATGAGCATGGATCGCTTGCCGTTTCGCCATCCGCGCGCAAAGGCATAGGCACAAAGCAGCGCTCCAGCAACGGCGAGGATTTGTCCGAAATCCTCGACGAGGAGGAGAATCGAAAAGACGAACCCGTAATCCAATACCAGCGGCAGCAGATGTGGAATCAGAGCATGGATGGCCGCTCCGGAGATCGCTGCAATCGCGCCGATGAGAGTGATGCGATTCGTCGTCATAGAGAATAGTGTTTGAGCAGTGTGGCACAGCCGCCCTCGGCTGTGCGGACTTTTCAAATAGCCGTGGCCTACACCCAATATCCACCAGCGAGGGCGCCGGTGCCACACTCAAATATTTCCTTCTCAATCAACTTCTTAGGACGGCGCGGCTAACGACGCAGCTACGGTTTGACCGCCGCCCATTCGGGAAAAACTCCCGGTGAAATTCCGAAGATCGGCAACGCGACGGTATAAACCCAGATGGTCGAGAGAATGATGCAGAGGATATTGAGATAAATCCCCGCCTTCATCATTTCGCGCATTGTGAATTTTTCCGTTCCATACGCAATCATGTTGGGCGTCGTCCCCATCGGCATCATGAACCCGAGCGACGCGGAAATCGTCGCGGGGATCATGAGCAGCAAGGGGTG
The DNA here is from genome assembly GCA_964586185.1 of uncultured Candidatus Sumerlaeota bacterium. Classification (GTDB taxonomy): domain Bacteria; phylum Sumerlaeota; class Sumerlaeia; order MVZB01; family JAJFLK01; genus CAZPIK01. Next base: position 2,555 of record CAZPIK010000030.1, read on the forward strand.
GACTTCGATGGCGCGGGCTAGAGAGGCAAGAATCGGAAGCTCCATCTGAATCGTCGCCATGTTCGAGGCCATTTCGGTGACGGCGGTCGTTACGGTCGAGACGCCAAGGATCGTCAAGATCGGCGGAAAGGATTTCATAATGACGAAATGGGAGCCGATCCACTTTGAAAGTCCCGATACGGTCAGCCCTTCGGCCAGTGCGAAACCGCCGCCGAAAAGGAGCAGGATTCCCCAGGGAACTTTCTTGGCCGTGTTCCAATCGAGGAGCGCGCCGCCATGTTTTCGGCTTGCAGGAAGCAAGAACAACAGGAGTCCCATCACAATCGCGACCGTGCCGTCGTCAATGGATTCGCGGTATGGCATCAGCCGCGACCAACCGGGGATCGTGAGTCTTTCCCCAAGCTCCATATCGGCGCGGAAAATCCAAAAGATGGCCGTCAGGGCGAATACCGCCAAGACTTGGATTTCTTCGATCTTGATCGGACCCAATTCATCGAATTGACGTTGCATGAATTCCCTGCCGCTAAAGGGGCTTTGCTTGGGAAGCGGATAAATCCAACGGCATAGCAAGAACCAAGAAATGACCATGATCGTGAGCGAGAGAGGCGCCGCGAAAGCCAACCATTGAATGAATGAAATCGCGGGCGCGTCGGGAAATTCTTTCTTAAAAACCGAAACGAAAACCAGATTGGGGGGCGTTCCAATCAGCGTTCCGATTCCGCCGATCGAAGCGGCATAAGCGATCGAGAGCAAAATGATGACGGCAAAATTTCGGGCGCGCGGGTCGGGCGGCATTCCGCTTTCCGCAGTCTGCTTCCGGATCAAATCCTCATAAAGCAAAACGAGCGAAAGTCCCATCGGCGTCATCATCATCGCGGTTGCGGTGTTCGACATCCACATCGAGAGGCAGCCCGTGGCGAGCATAAAGCCGAGCGCGAGCCGATGAGGTTGCCCCCCTACAATGCGAATAATGTTGAGCGCAATTCGGCGGTGGAGGTTCCAGCGTTCCATCGCAAGCGCGATGAAAAAACCGCCGATGAAAAGAACGATGGTGCTGTCGGTATAGATCGAGGCGACTTTTGATCCCTTCATCACGCCGAGCAGCGGAAAGAGCGCGAGAGGGAGGAGCGAAGTCGCGGGTAGTGGAACCGCCTCGGTCACCCACCAAATCGCCATGAGGAGCGCGACGCCCGCCGTAGCCGAGACTTGCGGACTTGCGGGATCGAGCTGCACGAATTTGCACATGATGACGAGCGCGGCAAGTCCGCCCCAAAAACCGAGGCGTTTGCTGAGGGGCGGTCCCGCGTTACCTGTTTCGGACGCGTCGCCTGTCGCTTCTTCATCGCTCATGGAGCGAGACTTTACATGGATTCGATTTCAAAAGGCAAACGGGCAAATTATTGGAAGCGCTTCATTCGGGACACTCAACCCGAAACCGCCAAACGAATCCAGCCCTTCAAGCCATCAACCATTCGACCGCTCGATCCTGATCCGTGAAAATGGAAACGTTGACGCCACGATTGCGCGCAACGGTGACTCCAAATTGATCCTTGTCAATTTGATCAGGTCGTCCAAGCAAGGCGATCTTGATGCGATTGTCCCAGAAACTGGCGACCTCGCCTCCGATATGAAAACGGCTGAGAAAGCTAATCACGCCTACTTCGGTACTGAGATCGCAAAGGGCGCGATCACAACCCCGCGACTTGCATTCTTCGAGAGTCGCCCGGAAATGCTCGATGTTGTTCATGGCGTTAAAATCGCCATGAAACCGAGCGTAAAGATAACCCTTGCGCAACTCGAATTCGCGTTGAGCTTCGTTCATGTCTGCCACCGCTATTATGTTGTCATAGGCCGGACGCGACGGAAAGCTAAACTGCGCCGTAGAAACTTTGCCTTTCCTTGTTTACTGGGCTTATATTGCTCTCGCGTTGGATTTGCCCGTGGTCTCTTCCTTGTCTCAAATCTTGGCTTTGTTGGAATCCGCCCGAATTCTGGATTTCGGCCTCGGTGAATATCACCGTATTCTTGGGCTTCAAGAATTGCTCCATACGCAGCGTCTTGCGAATGAGATTTCCGACGTATGGATGATCGGCGAACATCCGACGGTCATTACACAGGGCATTCGCGGGACGGCGGAAGATCTGGTTCCATCCCAACCGTCAATGGCATTTTCGGAAACAGCAATACCCATTGTAACGATTGATCGAGGCGGCATGACGACGCTCCATAATCCGGGTCAGTTGATCGTTTATCCGATCGTGAAACTCACGCACGGTTCTCTTGGAACGGGCAAATTCGCGCGCTCCATTGTCGTGATGATGAAAGAATGGATTGCCGCCGAATTCGGCATTCAAGCCGAGCAACGGTCAGGACATCCCGGACTTTTTGCGGAGGGAAAAAAGCTCCTGAGCGTCGGCGTTTCGGGGCGAGGGGGCGTAACGATGCACGGCATCGCGCTCAATATGTGCAACGATCTTGAACCGTGGAGACGCATCGTGGCGTGCGGCGAACCGGATATCGCGCCGGTAACGCTCACGCAACTCACGGGTCGCGAAATCAAGCCTTCAAACCAAACCGAATCGCTCGCGCGGCGGATACGCGAAACGTGGGGATATCGCTCGCTCGAAATCACAAAAACTTCAGCATGATCTTTACCCAACCGATCTTTTTTATTTTTTTTGCTCTCGTCTTCACGGTGTATTGGATGTTGCCGTGGCATCGCGAGCGCAAGTGGCTTCTGCTCGTTGGAAGCATGTACTTTTACGGTTCATGGGATTGGCGATTTCTCTTTTTGATCGGCTTTACAACGATGACGGATTACGCCTTGGGCGCGTGGATTGCCCGCACGGAGGCAGAAAACCGCCGCAAAGCGCTCATCATCTTGAGTCTTGCGATCAACCTCGGCGTGCTCGGATTTTTCAAGTATTTCAATTTTTTCATCGAATCTGGAATCGCAATGTTGAATGCCTTTGGAGCACGAGCCGACTACTTTGAATTGCGGATCGTCCTACCCGTTGGGATTAGTTTTTTCACCTTCCAATCGCTGAGCTATACACTGGACGTTTATCGCCGCGCGATTCCGCCCGCAAAAAGTCTTGCAGATTTTGCGCTCTTCGTCGCCTTCTTCCCGCAGCTCGTTGCCGGTCCAATTGTCCGCGCTTCCGATTTTCTTCCTCAGCTCGATCATCCCAAGCGATACGACGCGGTTCGGTTTAAGTATTGCCTCACCCTTTTCTTCATCGGCTTTTTCAAGAAAGCCTGCGTCGCCGATAATCTGGCTCCCTTGGTGGATGCCGTGTTTAAGTCGCCCGAATCGTACGCGACTTCGGCTGTATGGCTGGCCGTTTTTTCGTATGCCGCGCAAATCTATTGCGATTTTTCTGGCTATACGGATATGGCGATTGCGTCGGCAGGATTGCTTGGTTACACGCTATGCGAAAATTTCCGCCATCCTTATTTCGCAACGAATATCACCGACTTCTGGCGGAGATGGCACATGAGTCTTTCGACTTGGCTGCGCGATTACCTTTACGTTCCGTTGGGTGGAAATCGCGGAGGCGTCGCATTTGGAATCCGCAATGTGCTCATCACGATGACCCTGGGCGGACTCTGGCACGGCGCGGGGATCAATTTTATTCTTTGGGGTTTTCTGCACGGAATTGCATTGGCGATTCACCGTTTAACGGGAACTCCACGTCCCGCTCCGAATACCGGAATTACAATGCAAAAAATCTTCGGCGTTTTGTTTACGTTCTTCGTGGTCTCTCAGCTTTGGGTGCTCTTTCGCGCGCCGGAAGTGTCCATCGCGAACAAAATATTTTCAGTCTTGTACGGATGGAATTCCGGTGGGGACATCACGTTTCCGGCGCTGCTTTTATATTTCTTGCTTCTAGCGGCGGTGGCTCATGGTATCGCCGCAAAAGTGGATTTGCCGTCTTGGTCGGAACGTTTTACCGACGCTGCATTTATATTATTAGCTGCGCTCATGATCGCGGGCACATTGCCTCTGATCAGTCGGGACTATCAGCCGTTCATTTATTTTCAGTTTTGAGGATTCGAGGAATCGAATTGATTCATGGTCAAGCGCACTTTTAAAAACCTTCTGGGATTCGCGGTTTGTTTTGCGCTCATTCTCGCCGCGTGGAACCGTTGGTTTCCGTTAATACCCGCCGAAATCAAAGCCAAGCTCGATTACTTTGCGCTTCGCAAAGATGAATACGACGTTGTGTTTCTTGGCGCGAGCACGACTCGCATGGGAGTGGATCCCCTGACCTTCGATGCGATAGCTTCGCAAAAAGCGCCCATTCGATCCTTCAATTTCGGGATCAACGGACTTCTGGCCTACGAAGCGGACATTTTGATCGAGCGAATTGCGGCGCTGAAACCTAAACGACTCAAAACTTTGTTTATCGAAACAGGGCCATGGATAGCGCGAGGCCGCCGCAAGGACCTGTTCACCGAACGATGGGTCGGATGGCACGACATTCCACGAACACTTGATGCGCTGAGGGTCGTCAAGAATTCCGCGCTCACAGATGAGGTCAAACGCGAGTGGACACTTTTGCATCTCCAGCATGCGCTATTGCATTGCACCAACGCGGGTCGGTGGTCGCAGCGGTGGCAGCAATACATGCTTAGAATCAAACCGCTCGATATACCGTATGATGATGTGGATCGTCGGGAAGGCTTTACCCCTCTTTCCGCGCGGGCGGGTTTTGCAAAACATTTTCTTCCTCATTTCGTCGGCAGGGAAGCGGACTTCATTGAATTTCGAATCCTGCTTGAAGGACGCAAGGCCGCGATAGAAAAATTCACCGGCCAAAACCTTGCCGAGAATCGCCGATTGACTCTTAAGCGCGAAGAGTTTCTCAACTCAACCCATTTTAATCAGATTCATCTTTCCCCGCCGCGAATCTATTTCGTGGATAATTGTTTGCTGCTGGATCGAGAGGGTCTATTGAAACCCCATTGGGATTACAGCGATCCTGAGCGTTTTCCCGATCTCTACGACACTAAAAATCGTTACGATTTCAACCATTTGAATGCCGATGGCGCGATGATCTATACTCGGCGACTGGCGGAACGATACGCCGAAGAAATGCTGAAAGAGTCCAACCGCGCTGACGAAGAGAAAAACTCCGAATGACCAAGACCGGTTACGTACTCGACGCGCGATTTCTCGATCACACCAACCCTCCGGGTCACGTCGAGCGAATTGATCGCGTCAAGGTCTTGCAGGAACTCATGCGCGAGTATCACCGCGAGGGACTGATTCGTTTCGATCCGCGCGAGGCCACCGAATCGGAGATCGCCGCCATTCATGATGCGGCTTACATTCGCCGGGTCGCCGCGACCGCTGACTCCGGTTACCATTCCTTCGATCCCGATACTTTTACGTGTCCCAAAACCTACGCGACGGCGCGTCTCGCGGCGGGAGCTGCTCTTGTTCTCTCGGATCGGATCATTGCAGGTGAAGTTCGAAATGGTTTTGCGCTTGTCCGTCCTCCGGGACATCACGCCGAACGCGACCGCGCGATGGGGTTTTGTTTTTTCAATAACGTCGCCATCGTCGCGCGTTACCTCCAGCAGCATCACGGAGTGGAGCGCGTTCTGATTCTCGATTGGGACGTGCATCACGGCAACGGCACCCAAAATTCGTTTTACGACGACCCTACTGTTTATTACATCTCGCTGCATCAGTATCCCTTTTATCCCGGCACAGGCGCGGCGGATGAAACGGGAATAGGCAGAGGGAAGGGTTTCAATTTGAACATTCCTCTGCCTGCGGGCTGCGGAAACGATGAATACCTGCAAGCTTTTCATGAGATTGTTTTACCCGCGGCGAAAAAATTCGATCCCCAATTTGTTTTGATCTCGGCTGGATTCGACGCCCATCGCGATGACCCGCTCGGCGGAATGGAAGTGGACGAATCGGGTTTTGCGGAGATGGCGCGGATGATGCTCCAGATCGCAGGCGAAAGCGCGGGTGGAAAGTGCCTCGCGCTGCTCGAAGGGGGATACGATCTGGGCGCGCTCAAATGCTCCGTCGCCGCCGTTTTGGATGCGTTCGGTAAAGCGGTCACGCAATGAGCGCTGAGCCCACGCGCGTTCCCACCCGCATTCATTTTTTATACGTCGCCTACGCCCTCTCTGGTTTCATTGGTCTGGGCTATCAGGTCTATTGGTTTCGAGTTTTCGTCGAGCGTTTCGGCGCGAACAATCTCACGTTCACGCTCGTCATTTTGAATTTTATCGGCGGTTTGGGAATCGGCTCATGGTTCAGCCGAGAGATCGCGGCGACTTGCTCGAAACTTTTTCGATGGTCCGATCCGCTCCGCATTTATGGCGCGCTCGAACTTGCGCTCGCGTTGCTCCTGCTCCTGACCCCGCTACTTCGCGTAATCCCCGCAAATCTTTTCGGTCCATTTCCTTATGATCTTCACGACGGAATTTATTACCCCGCATGGAGCGTCCAATTTTTCAAATCTGTTATCGCTTGCGCCGTTGTGTTTCTTCCGTGCGTCATCATGGGAACGACGTTTCCGCTTCTCTGCCGCGCCTTTCCCCATGCGCCTCGATTTCCTTCGTCGCTATACGCGTGGAATACACTTGGCGCGTGCGCGTCCGTTTTGATTTGTGAGTTTTTTCTTCTCCCGCGCTTCGGTCAGTTTTCGGCATTCGTGCTGGTATGGATTGTGAATCTTGCGCTTGCGGTATGTTTCCTCTTGCCGGGAATTTGTGGCGCGTCTTCCACCAGCAATATTCATCCCGTTTATGATGCCCATACCGAACTGGAAGCGCCCAGTACTGGGGATAGAATTCGCGACGAAACTCTTATTGGTTGCGCGGCATTGGGCGGCCTTGCGGCAGGAACACTCGAAGCCGGAATGCATCAGATTGTTTCCTTTGCCGGTTATCCCTTCGCCGTCGCGATGTCGTTCGTTTCGTTCTGGGCGATTCTTGCGATCTTCCTCGCGAGTTGGACCGTTCACACATTCAAACGAACTAACTTCTCCCTTCTTAAAGCGGGATACGCGATTGCAGCGATCCTCTATCTCGTGATTCGGCACCGATTCGGTTCCATTTCCGAGTTTTGTCGTAGCTTTTACGAGGCCTATTTGATTGAAGCCGGGATGAACAAAGTGCAGCTCAGCGCCGCTTACGCGGAGTGGTTGGGCATGGGCTCGCTCTGGATGTTCGTCGGGATTGTCGTCTTCCCCGTATGTTACCTCGTCTCGCTTCTCCTTCCTTATGTTTGCAACGCCGCGCAATCGAAGGGGCGTGGCGTGGAAAAACTCTACGCGATAAACACGTTCGCTTTTTGCGCGGGGATGCTCCTTTTCTCACGCGTCGCGCCGCGTGTTAGTATTTTTTATTCCATCAAACTTCATGCCGCGATCTTTGCCGTTATTGCCGTCTTGGTCATCTTGCTGAATCGCGATCGGAAACCGCAAATCTGGAAACTTACCGCCGCCGCAATCGCAGCGCTCGTGCTTATCTTTCTGACGGGGCGCGGGTTTGATCGCCGATTCTTTCGGCCCGATGATCCGCTCCAGTGGGCGCGCATTAGCTCGCTCAAAAGCAACGGAACCCACACGACTTACGTGACCGAGCATTCCGATTCCAAGAGCCTTTACTTCGATAGCCATTCGATGTCGGCCACTTCAAAGGGCGATCAGATTTACATGCGGCTCATGGCTCATTTTCCTTTGCTCGCCCATCCGCGCCCGGAGTCCGCATTGCTCATTTGTTTTGGCGTCGGCAATACGGCATCCGCCATCGCCGCTCACTCGACCCTACAAAAGCTCGACATCGTGGATTTGAATGATCGTGTCTTTCAAACCGCTCATGAATTCGCCGCGACGAATTTCAAAGTTTACGAAGACCCGCGCGTCGCGCTCATCACCGACGACGGACGCCGGTTTCTCGAAGTCACCGACCGGAAGTACGATCTCATTACGAGCGAGCCGCCGCCCCCCGTGCATGAAGGAATTTTTCGTCTCTATTCGCTCGAATACTATCGCTCGGCGCTCGAACATCTGACGCCCGACGGGATCATGACGCAGTGGTTGCCGCTCAATCAAGTTTCCGCCCCCGCGACCGATCTTATGGTGAGCGCATTCAATCAAGCGTTTCCAAATACCCTTCTCTTCATTGGTCGCTATAACCATTTGATTCTTGTCGGAAGCCGCTCGCCGCTGGATCTCGCGCGAATGAAACAGCGCTTTTCGGAAGACCCGAAGGTTGTGGAGGAACTTGTAGTGCGCTGCCTGACTCCAACTTATGAATCGCTCGTTGCGAGGATCGTTCAGAGCGATAGGATGCTGGACGCGCGTTACGGAAACCGCCCCCCGCTGCATGATGGCGGCGCAGATCTCTCGCATTACGCTTTCAATATATATACGCCGTTTTTCAATTACGATCCGGCGAGAATCGCCGATGATCTATTCCCGACGGACGCCGACGCACGCGAGAAGTTTCGTCAATTGACATCCAATCTCGAAACATTGAAACAAACCGTCCCCGATTTTCCCGATACGAACATCCACTACCCCTAATCAAGCGAAGGTTGATCTTTCAGCCGTCACGGGGTAGAAACGTGAGTTTTCCGATCATCGGGAACAGGTGAATCATCGGGGTAGCGAGGGACATGAGTCAATCCACCAAAGCCAAAGCCGGGGCCGTGCCCCTCGATAAATTTCGAACGCTCATCGTCTGCCGCGGACCGATCGCGATGGAGGCGCTTGAGGTCGCCCGTTCGCTCGGGATGCCCCGCCCGCACATGATCGTTTCGAAGCGCGAAGTTTATGAATCGGCGGACGCCTTTGCGCCTTGGGCAGGCCACCACGACCTTTATGAAATGATGCACGTTGTTGACGATTATCGCGATCAGGAGGCGATCCTATCCATCGCGAAGAAGCACAACCTTCAAGGGATTTACGTCGGCTATGGAATGAACGCCGAGAATTCGGAGTTTATCGGCAAGTGCGAGAAGACGGGTCTGACGCCGTGCGCGCCGCCATCTTCGGTCATGGCGTTTTCGGCGTCGAAGTTTCAAGCGAAAAAATTCGTGCGCGATGAACTCAAGATACGCGTGCTTCCCGGATCGGACGCGCCCGCCGCGCTTGCGATGAAAGACGGAATTAGCGACGACAAGCTGATCGAATCGGTCGAGCGCGAGGTCGAGGCGATCCTCATGAAATCGCCCGATGGAATTATCCGCCTGAAAGCGGTTCAGAGCGGCGGCGGCAAGGGACAGCGGCTCGTGACCCAGCTTGCGCAGGCGGCGACGGCGGTTCGGCAAATCTGGGCGGAAATTTCCGCGCGTGGTGTCAATGGCGACAAAGGGATTCTCGTTGAGGCGAACCTCATGCACCCGCGCCATTGGGAGGTCCAGACGTTCAGCGACGGCGAAACCTACGTTCATTTTGGCGCGCGCGAGTGCTCGATCCAGAACGCAGGCAGCCAGAAGTTTGTCGAGGTCGGTCTCCATCCGCGTCAGTTTGACTCGTACATTAAAACGCTCGATCCCAGGAAGGACGCAGGGTTGATCGCGCAACTCCGTGAAGAAGAAAAGCGGATCGAGGAGACCTGCAATTCGGCGGTCGAGATCATGCGCGCGCTCAAGTATCGCGGCGCGGCGACGGTTGAGTTTTTGGTCGCCGAGGATGGCGGTCCCGAAGTTTACGGCAAGCCGCATTTCATGGAGATCAACTCGCGGATTCAGGTCGAGCACCGTGTCAGCGAGGCGGTCTGTCGCGTGCATGGCAAACCCGTGCGGCTGGTGGGCGAGCAATTCAGAATCGGCGCGGGAGAAAAACTGGGCTACACGCAAAAGGACATCGAGTTCGTCGGGTACTCGACGGAACTCCGCATCAACACGTCGAATCCGAATTTCCTCATCGGCGCATCGGGCAGCGTGATCGAACGGTATCAGATTCCTCCGCGCGATGAATCGTTTTATTACGACGATGGCGGCGCGGCGGAACTTTTCGAGGCGGGACGTCGGCGCCGCTGGGCTGTGCCGAATTTCGATTCCAATTTTGGGTTGGCCGTTTTTATCGCGCCCACTCAAACCGAATCATTCGATTACGCGCGTCGTTCGCTGGAGACGTTTGTCATTCAAGGCAACGAACAACTCAAAACGACCCGCGCGTTTCATCTGGGAGTGTTGAGCTTGCTCGGAGCCTCCGCGCCGTACGGAAAAGTCCGCACCGATTTCAGCGAGATCTTCCTCGCATTCGGCGCCCTCATCCATCACGCGCTGGTTAAAATCAAACCGAGTGAAATCAAGGCAAGCGATCCGCTCGCGAGGCTTTTGACAGCGGGATTACGCGCGCTCAAGACCGAACCGGGACTCGCCATCGCGCTCGGCATGTTTGAGCGCCGCGCGCGGGAATCGAAATCGAAAGAAAAAGTCGGAATCGGCTCGGCCACCGCAGAATATCTGGCGCGGCTTATTCAACTTTCGCTCTTTGCTGAAGAATCGAAGGCCATCCAAGCCTTGGGCGATGCGCATTCGCCCGTCATGACCAAGATTCTTGAGGCCGTCTCGGCGTCGCGAATCCATGAGTTCAAGCGCAACCCGGGCGACTTGGAATTTTTCATTCCAGAAAATGTCCGACTTTCGCGCGAACGTCAGATCGTGATTGAAGAACTGCGCGACGCGACCGTTCAGGCCGTCGTTCCGCGTTCAATGCCGCCGCGCGAGACCGAGCAAATTGCGCACGTCCTTCATGCGCTTCAAAATAAACTCGCCGAACATTGGCCCAGCTCGAATACATTGGCTCCCATCGAAACGGAACTCCAA
>CAZPIK010000030.1:13374-20810 GCA_964586185.1 uncultured Candidatus Sumerlaeota bacterium
CCTCTCGGCGCACCCGCAAATGAACCCCACGCAATTCTCGTCGTTTGCCGATGGATTGCGCCGTCTCAAGTGGGCGATTCGAAAGGCGGGCGTCGCGGGCGAGATCGAGTCGCTGCTTATGGCCGAGATCAATCGGGCGATGAAAGTCGTGCGCGGACCGAACGTCGTCGCGCATCTTGCCGGCACGATTTATCTGCGCCCCTCGCCCGATAAACCGCTCTACGTGAATCCCGGCGACGAGATTATCGAGGACGAAACAATCCTGGCCCTGCTCGAAAACATGAAAATGTTCAATGAAATCCGCGCGCACATGTCGGGCAAAGTTCGCGAGATCATGGTCGAGAACGAGCGTCCCGTCCTGCCGGGCGACGTGCTGATGGTAATTGAATAATAACAAACCACAGAGACACAGAGGCACGGAGAATTCAGAATGCAGAATTCAGAAAACAAGTGATAGTTTTCCGGTTTCGTCATTCGTCATTCAGCATTCAAAATTCCAAATTCTGAATTCTCTGTGCCTCTGTGTCTCTGTGGTTAATTCGTATTTTTTTATCACCCGAGAGGCGCGGGCAATTTGGCATTGAACCTTCCGAAATTCTTGCGCGCATGGCTGGGTTACCTCGCCGCCTCGGCGGTTTATGGATGCGTTGCGCTGCCCGCAGTCATCTGGAGTTCGCATCATCCGCGACGCCAAATGCTTGCCTCGGCCATCGTTTATTGGTTGGTCGCATCCGCCGTTTACGCAATTGTTCGTGCGTGGAAGTCGCATCGAAAGCAATTATTTGCGCTGATTTTCTCAGCACTCTTTTGTCTCCTCTTTTTGGAGGCGGGAATTAGATTTCTTGCTCCCGAACTTGCGCTCATGTCATACCAAGGTTTGGGTTCCAAATCGCACCATCATCAAATGCCCCCTAATCGAGTCATGCTGATCGGACAGGTGGGCGGCGACCTTGTCACGGTGCGCACCAACGAAGACGGATTCCGCACGCCGTATTCGCGTGAGGAGTTTTTGAAATTCAAGCATCGGATCGTGTTGCTCGGCGATTCGTTCACGTTTGGACTCAACGTCAAAGAGGAATTCATTCTCGCGACGCGACTTGAAAAACTCCTGCGCGAGCGACTCAAAACCGACGACCTCGCCGTGCTCAACACGGGAACGATCAGCTACTCGCCGTTCCTTCAAAAACTTCGCTTCGAAGGCGAAATCCGGCATTATAAGCCGACGCTTACCCTGCTCTATCTCGACGCGACCGACATCGGCGACGACCAATCTTATATGGAAGAATATCGAATCGCCGACGCCGAGAAGCAGTCCGGGGAGTTTTATGACCGCGCGAGGACGATCCGATATTACGGCGCGGTCATCGAGCGGTTTTTCATCCCAGTCGTCCTCCGTCCGCTCGCGCGCCCTTGGAAAGTTTGGTTTCCCGACAAACCGCGTGCGGGCGACAACTGGTATCACTTCCGACTGCAAATTGACGGCGACACAGCAATGAGCCGATGGTTCATCCTAAAATTTCCGCCGGAAAAAACGCGCCCCTATTTCGATGATACGATGCGAAACATTGAGGACGTTGCGAAAATGGCGAGCGAGATCGAATCCAAATTCGTGCTAATGGTGACGCCGCGTTTTTTCCTTTGGAGCGACCGCGAGTGTCCGGAGAATCTCGAAGGAGCAGGTTATCGCCGCAACGAGCCGTACCGTAACGCGCTGCAGGATTACTTCGTTAAGGAAAAGGCGGGCAAAGTTGGGTTTCCGATATTCGACATGCTGCCCGCGTTTCAGGCGACGCAGGAATTTCCGCTCGTCTTTCCAGCCGATCCCCACTGGAACGCAAACGGAAACGACTTCGTTGCGCGGACGACGGCGGATTATTTGATTGAGCAGCGACTACTACCCTGATGGATTTGAAACTTGGGCTGATTGGGCGCGACTCAAACCAAATGGTCGGGGCGAGAGGACTCGAACCTCCGACCCCCTGCTCCCAAAGCAGGTGCGCTAGCCAACTGCGCCACGCCCCGACATTCCGGCAACGCCAACCATGATGATTCTCCATTGGCCGCCGCAGGTCAAGCGCGATGACTCGGCGCGCGATTTCCGTGATGCAATTTGACTCGCAACGGTGATTTACTCTCCGCATGTCGCGACCGCGCATCATCCACGTTTACAAGGACGTTTATCCGCCCGTCGAAGGCGGAATCGAACGGACGATTTATCACATGGCGCGGCTGACATCGGATGAGTTCGAGCCGGTCGTCGTTACCGCTGCGCGTGGAGCAAGAGGCTGCGTGCGCCGGATCGCCGATCATATTGAGGTGATCGAAATTGCATCAATGGGACGCGCGCTTTCCACGCCGCTTGCGCCGGGTTTCGTCGCCGCCCTCCGCCGCTCGCGAGCCGACCTGTTTCATTTCCATTTTCCGCATCCGACGGGCGAGGCGGCTTTTCTGCTCTCCGGACTCAAGACACCCGCCGTCGTCACGTATCACAGCGATGTGGTCCGCCAACGCGCCGCGCTCGCGATCTATCGCCCGTTCATGCATCGCTTTCTAAATCGGATGAGAATCATCATGCCGACGAGCGAGCGGTACCTTGCGACTTCAGAAATCCTTGCGCCGCACAAGGGCCGATGCCGCGTCGTGCCGCTCGGATTGCCGCCGGAGGATTACGACGAAGCCGAAGCGACGCGAATGATGTCGGAGTCGTATCGCGCAAAATGGGGCAAGTTTGTTTTCTTCATCGGCGTGCTGCGTTATTACAAGGGCTTGAACATCTTGATCGAAGCGATGCGTCAAATACCTTCGGTGAATTTGGTCATTGCGGGCGAAGGACCGGAGGAAGCCGAACTGCGCGCACGCGCCGCCGAAATTTCGGATCGCGTTCATTTCTTGGGGCGGGTGGATCATCCGACGGCGGTCGCGCTCCTGCGTGCGGCGGAAGTTTTTTGTCTTCCGGCGACGCTCCGTTCCGAGGCGTTTGGGCTTTGCCAGATCGAGGCGATGCTCTGCGGCCTACCGGTTGTTTCGACCGACCTTCCGACCGGTGTTCCGGAAATCAACCGCCACGGCGAGACGGGATTGATCGTTCCGCCGGGCGATCCGGTTGCGTTGGCGGGAGCGTTGCAAAAGCTACTCGGCGATCTTGAGCAACGTCGCAAGATGGGTGAATCGGCCCGAATTCGCGCGATGGAGAATTACACGGCAGGCAAAATGGCAGAGCGAATCAGCGCGGTTTATCGCGAGGTTTTGGGAAATATGTAAGCACGAAATATAGTTTCCAGTCCTATTGGCGGATTCATTAGCGTTGTGCATAAAACGGAGTTGGAGTTTTTCAGGATATGGACAACATAACCATCGTCTTTAAGTTGGGTGCAATCAATCTTGAGGATATGATAACTGGATTGTGCGAAAAGTTAAAAAGCGATGGCAAGATCGGCACAATCAACCGACTTCCCGGAGAAACTCAACACTCTCCATTCTTAATCGTCCTTGTATCAAGTGATGGTGGGGGTATATTCTGCCAGTTGAGCCAAATAGTTCAAGATGGATCCACAATTAATGAAGACCGTCTTTTGATCGGAGATGTGGCAGATAGGCTGATTGCACTGGGGGGATATCTCACTATCGAAGTGTTCACTCAAGACGCGGTATTGATAAATGTTGTATATGACATTATAGCGAATATCGTTAAAGAGTTCGGCGAGGTGTACTGGTTGAGTTTGGGCGAATTGCTTCCCGTTCCGACTCGCAGGTCGTTTCAGGGAATGTGTGCCGGTCGTGGATGCATTTTGTAAAGTGAAGCGATGATACAAACACCTCGACTCCTAAACCATTCCAACAGACATTTCTGGCACGTTGCGACTTTTCTTGTACTCTAACGCCTACTCGAATGTTATTCGAGTAAGTGTAAGTCGAAGTGATGGCAAGGGAAATCCCAAGAATGAATGTAAGCGGCAAACATTTTGAAACAGTCTGGGCTGAACCGCGCGAAGGGGGCTTGCTCGTTAAGATGATCGAGCAGCGGATTCTTCCTCACCGGTTTGAAATTGCGGAAATGCCGACTCACTCCGATACCGCGCGGGCGATTCGCGAGATGGTGATCCGCGGCGCGCCCGCCATCGGAGCGGCGGGAGCTTATGGTTTCGCCCAAGCCGTGGCCGAAGCACCGCTCGATGAACGCCGCGAAAAATGGCTCGACGCCGCGCATGAACTTCTGCGATCCACTCGCCCGACGGCTTTCGATCTCTTTTATAATCTCGACAAGATTCGTGAGGCCATCGCGGGCATCGC
The DNA here is from genome assembly GCA_964586185.1 of uncultured Candidatus Sumerlaeota bacterium. Taxonomy (GTDB): domain Bacteria; phylum Sumerlaeota; class Sumerlaeia; order MVZB01; family JAJFLK01; genus CAZPIK01. The sequence continues at coordinate 17,665 of CAZPIK010000030.1, forward strand.
GCCGAAGGATCAAGCGGAGCGCGCGCTCGCCGAAGCCAAGCGACTAGCTGCGGACAGCGCCGAACGTTGCCGCCGAATCGGCGAGCACGGCGCGAAGCTCATCGAAAAAGGGATGACGATCCTGACCCATTGCAACGCGGGATGGCTCGCCTGCGTGGATTGGGGAACGGCGCTCTCGCCGATCTATCACGCGCATCGGGCGGGTCGCGCGCCCAAGGTCCTCGCCGATGAAACGCGTCCCCGGATGCAGGGGGCGAACCTCACCGCGTGGGAACTCGGGCAGGAAGGGGTCGCGTGTGAGATCATCGCCGATAACGCCGCGGGCTGGCTCATGCGGCGCGGGGAAATCCAACTGGTCATTACAGGCGCGGATCGAATTGCCGCAAACGGCGACGCCGCGAACAAAATTGGGACCTACGAAAAAGCGTTGCTGGCTCGCGAACACGGCGTGCCGTTTTATATCGCCGCACCCGTCTCGACGTTCGATCTCAAGTGCCCTTCGGGCGATTCGATTCCAATCGAGGAACGCAACGCCGACGAAGTTCTATATGTGTGCGGAAAATTGGAAAGCGGTGAAGTCGCGCGGGTGCGAGTCGCTCCCGAAAAAGCTCGAGCGCGTAACCCCGCGTTCGATGTGACCCCGGCGAAGCTCATTTCGGGACTCATCACCGAGCATGGCGTGATTGCGGCGGAAAAATCGGCCATCGAACGCGCGATGGGCAGCCATTAAGAATTAAATTTCAGAATACGGAACCGTCCCCTTTTATTTTCAAGGGATGGTAATGTCGGCTAGATCGCCGGTACCGGAACTGGTTGGGGCATAGCCGTTAGCGAGGTCAATGCCCGTCGCCTCGCGGAATAGATTTTCCTGTGAACGATTTTTATTGGGCACGGTGGAATCCACAAAGATCGCCCCGCCGAGCGCGTTACCCTGAGTGAAATTGCGGGCGATAAGGTTCCCCGAGCTGTTGATCCGGATACCGTGAGCTTGCGACCCACCGGTATTCCCCGTGCAGTGATTCTCCACAACTCGGCTGTTCTGGTGGACAAAGATGCCTGCGGCGAGTCCCGTGCCTGTCGCGGTCTGAGCATTGCAACTGTTGTCCTTAATCAGGCAACCCCCGACCGCGTAAATCCCATAGGAAATCCCGTCGGCTCCGGTGGCGTTGTTTGAACCGCAGGTATTATGAGCGACGACGCACCACGCATTGGCGGAGATGCCGACCGCTAGCGAAAGAGCGTTCGGCCCTTCATTGTTATCGGAGCATGTATTGCCTTCGATGGTGCTGTTGGCCAGCGCGTAGATCCCGTAGGCCGAACTGTTATTGGTGTTGCTATTCCCCGTGCAAGTATTGCCGCGGATCGTACTTCCAGTTCCAGCGGTAATACCGTAGGCAAAGTTCGAACTGTTAGCGGTATTATTAGTGCAGACGTTGTTTTCGATTGTTGAAGCCTTGCCAGTGTAAATCCCGCCGCTGATTCGCCCGGCCGATGTGTTGGCATCGCAGATGTTATTCGACGCGAACATAGAATCGCTGGCAACGACGCTCCCGATGCCCCAAGCGTCGCCCGTGCCCGACGTAGATCGGTTGCCCCTGCATACATTGTTGACGATATGTTCGCTCACAGAGTTGCAAAAGATTCCATAAGCATAGCCGCCGGGCGTGGTGTTGTTTTCGCAAAGATTCCCCTCGGCGCGGCATCCCGATCCGCCTAGGTAAATGCCATAAGTGTTTGATGCAGCGGAAGAGACGTTGTTGGATGAAACACAATCCTTCACGACAGAGCTTTGGCCGATTCGAATTCCGGCAAACCCACCCAACGTGTTGTTACCCGTTGCATGGCATCTTTCGACGACCGCATCGTTTCCGACATTGATGCCCCCCGCAGAACAAGATCGTACATTTACGTCATAGACATGGGCACGGTCGCCTACGAAAACGCCGTATTGGGAAAATCCCGTAATGGTGCCGCCAAAGACGGTAACGTTGGACTGGGCGGAAGCTGCGATTCCATCGATAAACGCGCCACCGCCGCCCGTTAGCGTGTGCCCGCCCAAGTCAATTGTAACATTGCTGGCATTCACCGTAAGAGCGACAATGCCCGCGTTCATGGTAACGTTGGCGACTACCCGATAGCTGCCCGGAGTGCTGATCGTAGTGGTCGCCGTCGGAATGATCTTGATGTCAACCGTTCCATCGGCGCGAACGAGCGTAGCGCCGCTCAGTGCAAGGCAGGTCCAAATGAAACCACCAAGTCCCATGCGGTGCCGTCGGTGAGACTTCGCCGCCACAGCCAGTTGCTTCTTGTGAATATTCATCACGACGACCTCACGGTTTCCATGGGATGCTCGGCCAGCGGAAATTGCGGCGCCGGTCGGAGTAGTGTCCTATTCTGGGCAGAATTATATACTTCCTCGGCCATGGTTCAACCCCAAATGCTTCGGAGCGCACGGAAACTTCACTCACGCTAAAAATCTATAACGCTTCAAGCGAATTGGGATCAGAGAAAACTTCTGATTGAGAAGCTATCCTTTGCATCCTCTTTATCCCTGTTAACTACAGACACGCACTACAACTGTGCCGCTTCGCCAGCCGTAATGATCCCCAGTTCGAGCGCTTTGGCCGCCGGAAGAATCCGCCATGCCGTTGCCTTGCGGAGACGCGCGCGGAGGTGGCGGTCGGTCGCGCGATCGGCCATGTATTCCTGACCCTTGGCGTCCTTCAGCATCGTCGCACCCGCACCCGATGCAACCGCGCGATTGTAATCCTCGATCTCCTTGAGGTCGCTCTCGATTTGCTTCTTCGGGATCGCGTTGCGATAGGCCGCCATGACCATGAGCAACTGCGCGGGATGACCGACCCATTTTCCGCTCATGCCGAGTTCGATGCCGTGCACCGCGTCGTCGTAAACTTCTTTGAGCGCGCCCAGGACTTTCTTTTTGTTCGCGGCACGCTGTTCGGCGGTCAATTCTTTGTCGCGATAGATCGGCGTCGGATAGTTGAGCGTCATGCAGTCAATCGCGGGAACGTTGAGGCCGCCGCAGATATTGACGATTTCGTATCGCGCCCAATCGCACATCGGATGGTTGTTCACGATTTTTGGCAGGTTGGTATCGGCGCTGTAATCGGCAATCCCCCAAATAA
>CAZPIK010000031.1:0-20638 GCA_964586185.1 uncultured Candidatus Sumerlaeota bacterium
AGCCGCTCTTGTGGCGCTTCTATTTGCTTCTCCCGAACCGGTGACGCTCAAGAAATTAACCGACGCGCTGGATACGGGCGGAGACGACGCGCCCGATTCGAAAACGGTGCTGCAGGCGTTGCATCATTTGTCGGAAAGTTATGATCGCGAGGGACGCGGATTGCAAATCGCCGAAACCCACGGCGGCTGGCGGATGGGAACGCGCGAACGATTCTTCGAGCGGATTTATAGATTGGGCGCAAAGAAGAAGCGCCACGCCTTGAGTCCCGCGACGCTCGAAACGCTCGCCATCATCGCCTATCGCCAGCCCGTCATTCGTGCAGTCGTCGAGACTATCCGCGGCGTGGAGACGAGCGGCATGATCCGCAATCTGCTCGATCTGGGATTGATCGAGATTTCGGGTTATAAGGAAGTCATAGGGCGTCCGCCGCTTTATTCGACGACAGCGAAATTTCTGACGGCGTTTGGTCTGCGTAGTCTCGCCGATCTTCCTTCGATTCGGGGATTGAAGGAGCGGTTCGCCGCGCCCGAGGTTGTGCTGACCGCGCCTTCGGAACCCGTTCGGGGCGAGATTGCCGATCCGAGAGCGGAGATCATTCCGATGGGCGCAGAATCGGAAGAGAATCCAATCGCGAATGCCTTAGCCGAAGCCGCTGGAATGGCCGACGCGGACGCGGGTGATGAAGGAGACGAACTCGATATGGATGAGGATGAGGATGAGGATGAGTTCGAAGAAGATGATCTGGACGATGACGACGAGGACAACGATTTGGATGATGACGATTTGGATGACGATGAAGATTTTGAGGATGACGAAGATTTGGATGATGAAGATGATTTTGATGATGACGACGAGGAAGATTTCGAAGATGACGAGGATGATGGCGACGACGACGACGACGAACGCGATTAAGTCCGCTCCTGCGTCGTTACGGGGATGATCCGCATCAATCGCTTTCTAGCCCAATGCGGCGTGGCTTCGAGACGCGGAGCCGATGCGCTCGTCGCGGAAGGCCGAGTTTCCATCAACGGGCAAACGGTGCGTGAGTTGGGCGTCCAAGTTGATCCTGATCGGGATGCCGTTTGCCTTGATGGCAATCCGGTTCAGCCTCCCTCGGCGACCATTCATTACATGTTGAACAAGCCTGCGGGATACGACGTGACGCGGGGCGACCGATATGCTGAGCGGACGATCTATGAACTCATGCCGCGAGACATGCCGAAATCGGTGCAAGCGGTTGGACGATTGGATCGCGACACGACTGGGCTGCTTCTGCTGACGAATGATGGCTCACTCGCGTTCCGATTGACGCATCCGCGATATGGAATTGAAAAGGAATATATTTGCCTCGGCCCGAGCGCGATCACGCGGGAGCAGGAGGACGCGCTCATTGCGGGCGTCGCGCTTGAAGACGGACTTGCGCGAGCGATCAAAGTGACGCCACTAACATTCCGAGAAATTGAATCCGCGCGAATGGTCGGCGCGGAACATCCGGCAGGAGAGCGCGGATTCCGAATGGTCGTCGGCCTTGGACGAAAGCGGATCGTGCGGCGGATGTGCGAAGCGGTGGGATTCGAGTTGGTCGCTTTGCATCGCTCTCGGGTGGGGCCGATTGCGTTGGAAAATCTCGCTCTCGGAAAATGGAGATTGCTCACAACCGCGGAATCGGAAGCGTTATCAAAAGCAGTTCGAGCGTAAAAAAGTTCCTAGCGAAAAACTTGCGTGAGGTCCAATTCGAGTTCGGGAATCGCGAGGGCGGTGACTTTGGATTCGCGGTTGAAGACGGCGGAAGTCGAGTACCCCTTGGGTGAAGGATCGCGGTGAACGGTTAAAGTTTGCGCGGCGGCGTCCACAATCCATACTTCCCCGATTCCCGCGCGAGCATAAAGGGGTAGTTTGACGTCTCGATCATAAGCCAAGGAGGAATCGGCAACTTCAATCAGCAGGAGAACGTCGCGCGGACCGGGCGAGGGAGCGGAGAGTGAAGCGGGAAATTCCTTTGCGATCACGATGTCCGGCTCGACGTAGGTGGTCTCGCCCAAATGGAGCGGCCCCTGGATCGAGACCGGATACTTTCCCCCCAACTGAATCCGGAGAATCCGGTCGAGCAGAGTAACTATCCAATGGTGACGACGGCCAATGGGACTCATTTTTTGAACCATCTCTCCTTCGATCAATTCGATGCGCTCATCTGGTTGAAGGATGCCCGTCTCGGCCATGCGGAAGAATTCCTGTACGGTAATGGCGCGGCGGCGAATTTCGGGAGGTGCAAAGGTCGGAGCCACAATTCCCTCCTCACGAGGAATAAAGCAATCCTACACCACAGATGATAGGTTTCGTCAATCTTGTCAGGACTTCTCGTTGCCGACGCGGTCGAGCATCCGATCCACAACGGCGTGGATGAGGTCGTTGCCGATCGGCTCTTTCGAGACCTCATGACGCGCAAGGACTTGAGTAAGCGCGCCTTTCAGGTCGCGGATATTGGAAGGAATACATTCAGCGAGCGAGAGCACCGCTTCGTCGGAAACGCCTTGGTTCTTCCCCCGCAGGATAAGTTCCTTGCGGATGATTGCAATGCGCGTTTCGAGGTCGGGCGTTTGGATATCCACGATGATGCCCGCGCCGAATCGCGAGCGGAGCCGCTTTTCAAGGTGGGTAATTTCCTTGGGTGGACGATCCGAAGTGATGACGATCTGTTTACCCCCTTCAAAGAGGGCGTTGAAGATGTGGAAAAATTCCTCCTGCGCGCGCTCTTTGCCCGAAAGAAACTGGATGTCGTCAATGATGAGAACGTCGCATTGGCGGTAGCGATTGCGGAAATGAGTCACCATGTTGTTCGAGATGCTGTCCACGAGCGCGCCGACAAAATCCTCGGTCATCGTGTAGAGGACTTTCATGTTCGGATGATGATCGAGAACGTAATTGGCGATGGCGTGGCAAAGGTGAGTCTTGCCAAGGCCCACGTCGGCGTAAAGGAATAGCGGATTATAGTTTTTACCCGGAGCGCGACTGACGGCCTGAGCGGTGGCATAGGCGAAGTTATTGCGCGAGCCGACGACGAACTGATCAAAGGTGTATTCTTTAACGCGCGTCAATCCCTCGTAATTGCCGAAGGCAAAAGGCGAAGAGGGTTGACCCATGACCGAGCCGCGCATTTCGGAAAGCGCGCCCGCCAGTTCGAGGAATTCATCCAGAGCGATATCCTTGTTGCCCTTGCGGGCGAGCAATTGGGCCCTTAGCGCGCGCCCTTGCACCGACTCCTTGTTCAGTCCCAAAATCTGATCCACCGTTTTTTCTGCGGCATCCAGATGGTTAGCCTTGATCTGAAGTATCGCGGTGTCGCGGAGAATACCCTCGGCCTCGCTGATCCGACCCGCTTTCAGCAGGTGGTCGGAGAGGCGCGTTCGAATCGCCCAATTCTGCGCGTCGAGTTGAAGCGCTTCATGGACGGTCTGCTCGAACGCGCCGGAACGGCCTTCTTCGATAAATTGATTCAGAAGCCGATCGTAATATTGTAATGCTCCGATGACGTCGCCCGCGCGTTGCTTGACGGCGATGATCTTCCTGTAAATGTCCTCGGGCTGCGGGTGCACTTTGAGCAGGCGTTCGTAGGTGGCAACGGCAAGATCGTAATTGCCTTTGGCGATGGCCTGTCCGGCGAGAGTTTCAATGGCGGCGGATGCATCGTCTGTTTTTCCCTGCTGGACGAGAAGCTCGATATACTTTTCACGAAGCGGAAGATCGTCGGGAATGATCTTGAGCGCCTCAAGCACGGAAGATTCAGCCGCTTCGATCTGATTGTGTTCCGCATAAAATTTCCCAAGGAACCGGTACTCCTCGGCGGCATCGAGACTTTTGCCCGAGCGGAGCATGAGCTCGATTCGGGAGCGACGGATCGAAATATCCTCGGGAAGCAACGTGGCCAGTTCGCCCCAAATCTTGATCGCCTCTTCATCGCGAAGAGCGCGCGCGAGCAGTTGAGCCTGACTTCGCAAGGCGTCCTTGACGCCCGCCGCGTCGCCGCGCAGACGATGAATATGAACAAGTCCCGCCATCAGTTCGGGTTTGGCTGCGGGACCGCCGCGCAAACCATCCAAGACCCGAAGGATTTCATCTTGCTTGGAGGCCGCGTTATAGCGTTGGATCGCCTGAAAAACCGCCGCGGCAAGTTCATCGGGTTCGCCCCATTGCGCGATCAATTCAAGTCGCCGCGCGTTAGCTTTTTCGTGCAGCGGATCGCGCTGAATGATCGCATCGAGCGCGTGTTGTTCCTCTTGTTTGCGTCCCGCGTTGCCGTGAACCTGCGCGAGGCGCCAAAGCTGTTTTAAGGCATCATCGGATTTGCGGGTGCTTTCGGCGATGGCGAGCATCTGTTCAATCGCCGGAGTATAGCTTTCATCCTCCGTGAGGATTTTTTCGCAGATTTCAGTCGCTGGCGTATAAGACTGCTTCTGCCGGAAGAGCCAAACGAGCCGCATTTGGGTCGCGCGCTGCTGATCTTTGTTGCCGAGCATTCCGTGCGCGGCGGCGAGTAGCTGGAGCGTATCGAGTTGTTCGGGTTCAAGCGTCAGAACCTTGGCCGCGACGCGGATCAAGTTTTTCGGTTCACCCGCGCGGAGATAGAACTGCGCAAGTTGCTGGTATTCGCTAATCGCCTGCGCCGTAAGCTTTTGCTCGTTCAGGACGTCGGCGCGGAGTTCGCGCGATTCCATGTGTTCAGGAAGGCACTTGAGCGAACGATCCAATTTGGCCCGCGCCTGATCATATTGCTTCTGCGCAATCAAGAGCTTGGCGGCGGCGAGGAACTGCTCGGCGGCTTCGCCCAGACGGCCCAACGATTCGAGGGCTTCGGCATGGAGTGTAATCAAGTCGGCGCTTTCCTCGATGATGCCGAAGACCCGTTCAACGCACGAAGCAGCCTTGCCCGGTTCGTTCCGATCCATGTAGGCCTTGGCCAGCTCGCCAACCTTCGCAAGGATCATCGCCTCGCGACCCGACTTCAAATAGAGATCGAACTGGCGTTGGCGATGAATGATCTCCGTCGGCTGAAGATCAATGACGGCCTGATACGCCACGGCCGCTTGTTCAAAGTCCTTTGCGATTTCAAACGCCTGAATGACATCAAGGTAAGAGCTGGCGGCTTCTTCGTGGCGGCCGAGTTCGGCCAGAATCCCCGCGCGGCGGGAGAGAAGCGCAACTTGGTCGGATTGGGACTGCAACGCCTTATCGAGCAGATCAAGCGCGCCCTGATATTCCTTGCGCTTCTCGTAGCGATCCACTCCCCGGAGGCGGATTTCGAGAGCGGCCTCATCGTGTCCGCGAGCCTCCTCAAGGTCGCCCTTGAGTTCCCATAATTTGGGATGTTCGGGAAAGGCGTCTTCGAGACGATCAAGCGATTGCGCGGCGGGACCGTGCGCCTGCGTTTTCAGCATCTGCCGGATCATGAGGAACATGTCGTCCAGCGGTTCGCCGATCAACTTCTCATGGGCAATAATCTCGGCAATTCGAACGCGCAAGTCGTCGTGCGAGGGATCAATATCGAGCGCGGTTTTGAGCGCGCGAATCGCCCCTTGCGGAACGCCCATCCGGAGCAGGACTTTGGATCGCTGGAGCAATTCCGCGACGGCTTCATCCTGACGACCCGCCGAAATGAGAATGCGAATGATTTCGGACGAAACATCCAGAGAATCCACATGCATCGCCTCGACGGTGCGATAGAGCTTCAAGGCCTCGTCAATGTCGCCGATGGCGGTCTTCGATTCGGCGCGGTGAACCAATTCGCGGGCGACTTCGTCCTTGCGGCCCAGTTTGGTTAGGCAGTCAATATAGAGCTGGCGCGTCGCATCGTCTTCTGAGTTGTATCGGACGTATTCGGCGAGCAGCGATGCCGCCTCCTCATATTCACCCGTCTCGAACAGCACCTTAGCGAGGCGAACCATGGTCTGGGTTTGCTTGCCCGCCTTGCCAAGGGCTTGTTGAACGGCAAGAAGTCCCCGAAGCGCGGGAAGATCGTTGGGATAAAAATTGACGATCCGCTCGTATTGCGGTTCGGCTTCGGCAAAGACACCCATTTCGCGGTAGTTGTCGGCGATCTCGCGCGATTGTTTGATGTAATCCTCGATGACTTTGGGATCGAGCGCGATGTCGAAGGCGCGCGCCAAATCCATCATCGCTTCTTCGTAGGTGAAGCCCTTGCACTTCGCGTAGAAATCAATGAGGTCGCCGCCTGCCGCTCCCGCGCACTGCTTATTCGTGCAACGATAATTCCAATGATCGCGATCCAGAACGAGCGTTCGGAAAATCTGGTCTTTGTGAATGGGACAAAACGACTTGACGTTGGGTCCGGAGACTTGAATGGTTTCCGTGCGATAGCCGATCTTCCTGAGGAGCGCCTCGGGATCAACGGTTTTGCGAATTTTATCGGTCAAATCTTTGGGCAATAAGCTCATCTAGGCCGTCCCGCGTTTAACTATCGTAGCACTCCGACTTCCGCTTTACATTTAATTTGATACGCTTACGAATGGACAAGGGAAATATGCAGAGGTAGAGAATCAAAAAAACCAAGTGATCGTAAGCGAAGAAAATCACAACGCCGAAGTACTGAAGCGAAAAGTCATGGCCGAACTCGGGCGCCATCCCTTTCAGCCTGCGTGGTGGCTGCGCGGTGGTCATGCCCATACGGTCTGGAGCCCGCCGTTCCGACAGATCGGCGACCCCGGGTTCACCCGCGAACGATGGGAAACTCCCGATGGCGATTTTCTTGACGTTTACTCGCGTAAAGTTGATCCAGAATCGCCTTGGGTTCTCCTTCTGCACGGACTGGAAGGAAGTGTACGTTCGAAGTATCTGCGCGGTTTTGCACATCGCTTCGCGGGGATCGGATGGAACGTCGCGGCGATGGAGCAACGATCCTGTTCGGGTGAAATCAACCTTGCCCGGCGGATGTATCATTCAGGGGAAACCACCGATCTTGCCCATGTCGTCGCCGAGCTTTCGCACCGAACGTCCGCGACTCGGATTTACGTGGTTGGAGTTTCGCTAACCGCCAATCAAACTGCGAAATGGCTCGGCGAAACGGGTGACGAGGCGCATCCGATCGTGCGCGGCGCGGCGTGCATCTCGCCTCCGTTCGATCTGACAGTATCCGGACCCGCGACCGATCTTGCGCTCGGAGGATTCTACACACGGCGATTTTTGAAAACCTTGATTCCCAAGGCCATCGCAAAGGAAAATCAGTATCCGGGGTCGTTGAATCTTGAATTGATTCGTCGAAGTCGCACTTTCGCGGAATTCGACGCTCACGCGACCGCGCCGCTCCACGGATTCCGCGACCACTTAGATTATTGGGGACGCGTAAGCTGTGGTCAATTTCTGCAAGGCGTAAGGCGTCCGACGCTGCTCATCGCGGCGGAGGACGACCCCTTCAATCCCGGTTCAACTCATCCGCGCGAATTGGCGGCGCGATCTCCTTGGCTCTATCCACAATTTACGAAGACCGGCGGGCACGTCGGATTCGTCTCGGGGCGGGTTCCGTGGTCGGCGCGATATTGGTCAGAGGAGCAAACGGCGCGCTTTTTTCAAGCCTTGGAAGTGTCCTAATTTGGAGTGCGGCGGCTTGACGCCGCTTTGGAGCGTTTTTTCCGCCCCGTCAAGTCGGGGCGAGGAAAAGCGCGGTCAAGCCCGCGCACTCCAAAGCGAGGCTTTCAGTAAAAACTACGGAAGCTCTTAACTCAAACACACGTCATTGCGTCAGGAGGGGTGATTGAGCGATAATGCGGCACGAAAGGAGACGCTATACGCCATGAACATGAAGAACATCCGTAACATTTTCGCCGCCCTTTGCGCGGCTGCAATTCTGGGAGGGGTCGCCCCGAAGGTCGCCCATGCCGGAGACGCCAAGGAGGGTGCCCAAGTGCTCGATAGCAAAATGAAGGACATTGACGGCAAGGAGGTGGACCTATCCAAATACAAGGGGAAGGTCGTTATGATCGTGAACGTCGCGAGCAAGTGCGGCTTCACGCCGCAATACGAACAGCTTGAAGCGGTCTATGAAAAATACAAGGACAAGGGGTTTGTCATCCTCGGTTTTCCCGCCAACGATTTCGGCAAGCAGGAGCCGGGAACCGAAGCCGAGATCAAGGAATTCTGCTCGAGCAAGTTTAACGTGAAGTTCGACATGTTCAGCAAGATTACGGTCAAGGGCGAGGAGGCGCCCAAGCTCTACAAAGACCTCACGAGCAAGGAAAAGAACGGCGCATTCGGCGGCGACATTAAGTGGAACTTCACCAAATTCTTGGTCGGCAAAGACGGCAAGGTCGTTGCGCGGTACGAGAGCAAGGTCAAGCCCGACGACGCGGAAGTCACGGCGGCCATCGAGAAGGAATTGGCGAAGTAAGCGGTAAAAGCGTGAGGGAATCCCCGCCAAGAATCTACGTTGATACTTCTGTTTTTGGCGGGGCTTTCGACGAGGAATTCGAAGAAGCAAGTTGGCAGTTGTTCAACGCATTTCGAACGGGCCAATTTCAGCCTGTGATTTCTGATGTCGTTGCAAGAGAGGTTGCTGTTGCGCCAAAGGCGGTGCGCAAACTTTACCAAGAAATCCTTCGCTTGACCGAAGTTACCGCCGTTGGTGAGGATGCCCTTGAGTTGCGGGATGCCTACCAAGCGGCGGGTATCCTCTCAAGAAAATGGAGCGACGACGCCCTGCACGTCGCTTTGGCTTCCGTATCGCAATGCGCGATGATCGTAAGCTGGAACTTCAAGCACATTGTGCATTTCCAGAAAATTCCGTTGTATAATTCGGTTAACAAGATGCGGGGGTATGGCGAGCTACAAATCTGCTCCCCCTTGGAGGTTATCGGTCATGGCAACCAAGACAAAGACATTTGACTGCGTGAAAATGAAACATAAAGGCGCGGAAAAGGTGCAGCGCGAGATACGCGGAATGACCCGCGAAGAAGAATTGGCGTACTGGGCGAAGGGCACAAAGAGGCTGCTGGAGGAACAAGCGCGCCTCCAAAAGAACACTCGAGTTTTGTCGAGGACGAAGTCGCTTATCCGGAGTGCGAATGGCAAACAGATTTGAATGAAAGAGAAGTCCATGATGGATTTTCGCAAGAGTCCCGGATTCGGCAAAGGCATTGAGTGCTGGATTCTGGGCAGGATGCTCATCGAGGGACTTGATGTTTATGTTCCCCTTGTGGATGACAAGCAGATTGACGCCGTCGTACGGCGACAGGACGGTTCCTTCATCGAAGTTCAAATCAAAGCAACCTCAAACCGGGTAGGGCTCGGAGACACGGGATTCTTCGCCGCCATAAAGCACGAGGGACGGCCCAATTACTGGTTCATATTTTATTCGCAGCGTCTTGATCGCATGTGGATATTGAGTTCCAGAGAGTTTGCCTTGGAAACCAACCCGAAATCGCCAAACTCAAGAAAGAATATCGGCGAACGCGAAATTCAATTCTGCGGAATGAGGAAGAACAAAGAAACTAAAGAAAGGGAAGAATACGTCTTGCCTCGCTACGAGAAGTACCTGGCCAAAGATTTCTCCAGATTGCGGGACAAATTAAAGCCATGAGCGCAACTTGCGATGATATTCTCACCTGCACCGTCGCCGATACGGAGATATGTCCGATCTTGGATCGCGCGGTGGCGGGGGAGCGATTGACCGAGGCCGAAGCGGTTCGGCTGCTCGAAAGTCACGATCTGCTTGCCATTGGTCGGGCCGCCCATGCCGTGCGATTGCGTCGGCATCCCGAAAGCGTTGTCACGTTCAACATTGACCGGAACATCAATTACACGAACGTCTGCGAGATTGATTGCACCTTCTGCGCGTTCTATCGCAAGGAAGGGGACAGCGACGCCTACGTTTTGACGCGCGAGGAGTTCCGGAAAAAAATCGGCGAACTCCTCGCGGCGGGCGGAAATCAAATCCTCCTTCAAGGCGGACTGCATCCCGATCTCCCCTTCGAGTGGTATGAGGATTTGCTTCGGTGGCTGCGCGCGGAATACCCGATGGTGCATCTGCACTGCTTCTCGCCGACGGAGATTTCGTTTTTTCGCGATCACTTCAAAATGCCGCTCGAAGAGGTTATTCGTCGGCTTATGAAGGCGGGGCTGCATTCGATCCCCGGCGGCGGAGCGGAAATCTTGAGCGATAAAGTCCGCGCGAAAATCTCGCCCGAAAAAACCAAGGCCGACGATTGGCTCGAAGTCATGCGAGTCGCGCACAAACTGGGCCTCCGCACCAGCGCGACGATGATGTTCGGCATCATCGAGGACAACGCCGACCGCGTCGAGCATCTCCGCCGTCTCCGCGATTTGCAGGACGAAACGGGCGGGTTTACGGCCTTTATCGCGTGGACGTTCCAGCCGAAGAACACGCCTTACAAAGACCGCTTCTGCGGCGCGTTCGAGTATTTGAAAATGGTCGCCGTCGCGCGGCTTTATCTCGATAATTTCGACAATTTGCAGGCGAGCTGGGTGACGCAGGGAGAAAAAATTGCGCAGCTTTCGCTCTTCTTCGGCGTCAATGATTTAGGATCGCTGATGCTGGAGGAAAACGTCGTCCGCGCGGCGGGAACGAACCACATGCTGACGCTCGATACTCTAAAACGCATGGCCGAAGAAGTCGGGTTCGAATTACGCCAACGGAATTTTTTCTATCATCCTTTTGCCCCTCCTGCAAAGGCAATACCCGATGCCGAATTAGTGCATTAAGATTCTCTTAAATATGGGAATTTGTCTTACGCAGCAGTCGCATCAAGCGCATCCGCGCTTCATCCGAAAGGCCGAGACTTGCTAATGCCTTTTTGAGCCTGTGTTTTCCTTTGAATCCCAAAAGGCGATGCGTGAGTCGCCGCAACCCTTGATCAGGAATCGCTTCGTAACCGGCGAGCGCCAGCGCCCTACGATCACACTCCGCGGCAAGGCCAAATTCGGCTTCTGCATGATGCAATGACATTCGATGGTAAACGCGGGCAACAGAGATCGCGTACTCGCCTAACATCCCGTGTGATCTTAGCGTTTCGACAATCTTGTCGTTGACTCGCACACGAGAACGAAAAATATGCGGGTCATGATAGTTTGCGCTGACCGACAGATGATTCGGCCCGTGCCTTCGGTAAATCGCGTGAACGCCGCTTACAAATATCGTCCGCGGTTCGATCATAAGCGCACGAAAAAGAATGTCCTTATCCTGATTCGCGAGCAGCGATTCATCCCATCCCCCCGTTCGCTGATAAAGTTCACGAGGCCAAATGCAGGCGCACGGCACGGCGCACCATGACCGCGTCAGCATAGCTTTAAGGCAGTCCCCGTCAGGGACATAGACCTCCGGTTCGGGCGGTTGCGCTTCCCAATTCGATCCGCGCGGCTCCAATTTGATCCACGGACAAAACGCCAACTTATCCCGCTCTCCGCCTAGAACGCTCTGAAAGGTTTCAAGAAAATTTGGAGGGATCAAATCGTCCGCGTCGAGGAATAGCAGGTAACGGCCTTGAGCCAATTCCGCGCCTCGGTTGCGCGCTCGATTGCCGTTCGTGTGAGGGAGCAATTCCGCGCGAATTCGATTGGGATGCCGCGCGGCATAATCCGCAATGATTCGGTCGGCCCCGTCGGTCGAGCCATCATCCACAACGATGTGTTCGAGGTCTGAAAATGTTTGGGCGAGCACGGACTCCATCGTTTCGGTTACGAACGGCGCCGCGTTGTAGCAAGGAGTAATGACCGAAAACAGGGGCGGCATGACAGAAATTAATCTAGGGCCTCTCGAAGAATAAATCGGCGGTACCATTGTTCGCGTCGGGCATCGGAAACGCCCATCATTCGTAGCGCGTCCTTGATCCGCTGCTTCCCTTTAAAGCCCATCAAACCATGCGCGATACGGCGGCCTCCGCCTTTGGGAATGGCCTGGAGTCCGCCCAGCTCCAGCGCCTTTCGATCGCATTCAACGGCCAAATTCCAATCCGCCCCAACGTAACGGCAAGCTAGCCGATAATAATTGCGCGCCATCGGAAGCGCATAGCCTTCAAGCCGTCCAGATGAACGCAGCCGCGCCACGATTCGATCCATCACCGTCACGCTCGACTTAAAATAGACCGTGCTCTTCGTATTGACGCTAAGGGGCACATGATCCGATCCATGCCGCCGATACCGCGAAACGGCTTCGGGGATAAATATTCCGCCCGGATTCTCCATGAGCGTGCGGAAAACCAAATCCATGTCGTCGTAAGCCGTAATGGAATCGTCCCATCCGCCCACTTTTTCAAATAATTCTCTTGGCCAATAGAGCGCGCAAGTGACGACGAAAATCTTTCGACGGAGAAATGCGTCGAGGTAGTCGCCGTCGGAGGGCGCAAGCTTTCCCGGAACGGATTGCACGACCCAATCGTTTCCGATTTTTTGGTAGAATTCCCAGCCCGTGAATCCGAGTCGGTCGTTTTGCCCGGCCATTCCCTTGATCACTGCCGCGTAGGTGTGCGGCAGGACGAGATCGTCGGCGTCGAGAAAATGGAAGTATTTTCCGCGCGCTAACTCTGCGCCCCGATTGCGAGCGCGAGCGCCGCTGAAATGTTCCTGCCGCTGCGCGCGAATCCGATCCGGATAACGCGTGACGTACGACTGAATAATTTCCCACGACCGATCCGTCGAACCGTCATCCACAATGATATGCTCGTGATTTTGTGAAGTTTGGTTGAGGACGCTCTCGATCGTTTCCGCGACGAACCGCTCGGCGTTGTAGCACGGGGTGATGACCGAAAGTATGGGATTTTGTTCCATGAAGGAGCCGACCCACGTCCTCGACGACTCCGAATACCCATTCGCGCGCAAGCGGTTAAGACCCCTTGCGCGGGTTTTTCGGCAGCGGACAATTATTGTTGAGTCCGTAAATTTGCCGCAAGCCGTAAAGTGTCAAGTCAGGATTGGCCGCGTGAAGGAACGGCATCCGATCTTTGAACCAAAGCGCGTCGCCGCCCGTCGCCACGACCTTGCATTCGACGCCGATCTCTTCGCGCGCCCTTTCCACAAGGGCGGTAATCGCGCCCAAATAACCGTGAACCAAACCGGAGCGGATACTCTCGACGGTCGTGCCGCCGATGACGCTTTCGGGATCCACGAGATCAATCGTCGGCAATTTGGAAGTTCCACGACCCAGCGCTTCGGCGGCGAGCCTCATACCGGGCATGATGGCTCCCCCTTTGTAAATCGGTTTGCTTCCGGGCGTTTCCGGCTCGGCGACGTAGTCGAGAGTCACCGCCGTGCCGTAATCAAGAATCAAAAGGGGCGCGCCGTGGAAGTAGCAACCGCCGACGGCGTTGGCGAGCCGATCCATGCCGACCTCTGTGGGATGCTTATATCCGTTCACCAGGCCAATGTGGGTATCGGGTCCCAAGACCAGCGGCTTGACGTTGCAGTTCTTTTGCACGGCGTCCACGAGCGTCGAAGTGAGCGGGGGAACAACCGACGAAATTATCGCGCCGTCGTAGGGCGTGTCGTCTCCCAGCACGGCGCGAAGGTAGAAAGCATATTCATCCGACGTGCGCCGCAGATCGCTCGATAGCTTCCACGTTCCGCGCAACACTCCGCGGGTGAAAAGCCCCAAATGGATATGTGTATTGCCTGCGTCAACGACGAGGATCATACCGGAAACCTTCTCGCGGGATCAGGACGACTTAGTCAGGTCCTCGTCCAAGGGTAGTTCGGAAAGGAGTTCGCCGAGGTTCGTGCCGCCGCCCTTAGAACTGCGCTTATTCATGTAAGTCGCAATCGTCTGCTTTTCCTCGCGCTTTAGTAACTGCCGACGGCTCAAATTCACCTTGCCCGCATGAAGGTCAATCTTGGTGATTTCGGCCTGAAGCTTCTCGCCCACCTTGAAACTCTTCGCGGGCGATTCGACGCGGCCCTTATCGAGCTGCGAGACGTGGATAAAGCCCTCGACGCCCTCGGCAAGCGCGATAAAGGCCCCGAATTCCGTTAGGCTCTGTATTTCTCCCTCGACCACTTCATTCACGCGGTGCGCGCGGGAATATTGCATGATCGGGCTTTCCGAAAGCTGCTTGATTCCGAGCGAAATCCGCCGCTGAGCCGTGTCAATCTTCAGAACACAAACCTCAATCTCATCTCCCTTGGCGACCTTATCGCGCGGATGCTGGACTTTTTGATCCCACGAAAAATCCGAGACGTGAACCATCCCTTCAATGCCGGGAACCAGTTCGACGAACGCGCCGTACTTGGTAAGTCCGGTGACTTTACCCTTAAAGCGCGTCATCGGCGGATAATCAACTTCGAGCGCGGACCAAGGGTCGGCGACGAGTTGCTTAAGTCCAAGCGAGATTCGCTTTTGCGCGGCGTCAACGTTCAGCACCTGCACGCCAAGCTTTTGTCCGATCGCAACGTAAGAGCCGGGCTGTTTTCCGCCACTATCCCACGCCATGTCGCTGATATGCACCATGCCGTCCAAACCTTCAGCCAGCCGGACGAATGCTCCGTAGCTGGTGATGGAAACGACCTCGCCCTCGACCTGAGTTCCGACGGGGTAACGCTCCGCCGCCGAATCCCAAGGATCGGGTTCGAGTTTGCGGCGCGAGAGCGTCACCTTTCCTGTTGTGGGTTCAACGTCAATAATCTTGACGCGGATCGTTTCGCCCGGTTTTAGATAATCCTCGGCTCGCGCCATTCGATGCCATGAAATCTCACTGCGGGGTATGAGCGCGTCCACTCCGTTAAAATCCACAAAAACCCCAAACTCGACAATCCGCTTGACGGTTCCCTCGACGATCTGACCCACCTGTAGGCGGCTCATCATCTCCGCGCGTTGCTGCGCTTCGGCGGCCTCGACGACTTTGCGTCGCGAAAGAATGATCCGCCGCTTTTCGGGCGCGAACTCAATCACCACGCACTCGACGGTCTGTCCCACCCATTCTTCGAAGTTTTCAATTCGACGGCGATCAATTTGCGAAGCGGGAAGAAAGGCCGTAGTGCCTATATCCACGATCAGTCCGCCCTTGACGACGCGCACGACCCGTCCCGTGATGGTCTTTCCGGTTTCAAGTGAAGCCTTTACGGCGTCGAAGGCAACGCGTCGCCGGGCCTCGGCATGCGAAAGAATGATGTTGCCCGTTTCTTCATCGTGACCCTTGATGATGGCCTCGATGACGTCGCCCTGTTTATAACGCAGCTGCCCCGTTTCGTCTTTCAGTTCGGCGATGTCAATAATCCCTTCGGCTTTGTCGCCGACGTCCACCGCCGCGTGCTTTTCATGGAAGGCAACGATGGGAACTTTGATCAATTGGCCGGTTGTCCGCACGGGTTCCGCCATGCGGTCAAGATATTGATCCATCAAGGCGTCCATTTCGTCATGGCCGGCTTGGACTTGCTGTTCGTCGGGATCTACGTACTCGTCAGTTTCAAAATCGGGGTTCATGGTTATGGGTTTCCGTTTTTTACCGCCCGCCTGTGCGCCGGGACAAGCCATCACAGAAGCTTGCAACGAACCGCAAGCCCCGTGGAGCCTTCCCAATCCTTCGAGGACGCCGCGCCCCCTTCAATAAGGAAACAGGGGATCGGACGACCGCCGAAAGTCTGTCGCACAAACCGGCACCGCGAGAAAGTTTTCACAACTACCTCGACTCCACATTGTAGTCGCGGCGTAATGGCTGTCAATTCGTTTCCTAAACGCGCGGGGGATTTTTAGTTCCGGTCCGGAACCTACCCCAAAACGCGTGGGGACAAGAGCTGGCGAAACTTCTGCTTCAAGAATCCCATAACTTCCTGCGATGATGAAAAGTCCTTATCAAAAATTTGCCGAAGATTATTCTGCCGCCAGGGGATTCCTTTCGGTCGTTCGCGAATTTCGCGCGGTAACTTGGATGCGAACGCGTCTCGCAGGAGCCGTTTCTCGCACCCCGGCGCGCGATCGGAGAGCATCTTGTACGAACGCGGAAGCGGCGCAACGAGTTTGATCAATCGCAAGTCAGCATAAGGCATGACCTGCTCGACTCCGCCGTGAATGAAATGCTTTCGACCCGCCGATTGGCTGGAATTGTGCTTCATCATTCTGAAATAGGCTTTTCGATACTCCTTATCGTCCTCGAGTTCGGTCAAGTGTTTGTGCCCGCCAAAAATGAGGTCGCTTCCCTCGCCATGAAATGCGCGAGCAAAACCCGCCGAGCGAATCGCCCTAACGAGCGAAAGATAGTAAACCGATTCGAGAAGGTAAGGAACGCAGGGCGTTTCGCTGATGTATACGATCTCGTCCAGTGTTTCTCGCATGCTTTTTTCAGAAACGTGCACTTCTTCCAGCGTGACGCCGAGGTGCTTAGCCATGAACCGCGTGTGGATGAGATCGCCGGGGACGGTTTCGCTGGCCGTATCGAAATCGAATGTGACGTGAAAGGGAGTAAATCGCGTTCCGTTCTCGGCCAGCAGCATTGCAACGACGCAGCTATCAATGCCCCCGCTTAAGCACATGGCGGGCGGGTCAGGAGACTTTTCAGCAAGTTCACGGACAATCGTGGTTAACGTTTCCCGAGTTTGCTTAACGGCCTCTTCGTACGGCATCGGGTCTTTGGTGAATTTCCACTTAGTCTTTCGATCCGTGATTTTGGGTTGGGCGTCGGAAACCGATCTTTCAAGCGACGTACCTTCTTCAAAGAAATGGACATCGTCAACCGAATCGAGGTTGGTAAACGCCTTCAACAATGATGCGACGAAAAAACTCTTTCCATGCGAGGCATGGTAAACGGACTCCTCGCACATTTCGCCTTTCAGCATAAACAGGCTGCGACTTTTCTTGTCGAAAGCCACGAACATGCTTCGATCCCAAAGCCGAATGTCGCAATCGCGAATCGTCCCATCCCGATATGCCTTTTCAGCGGCCTCAAATTCCTCCGGCGTTGTGTGAAAGCCGAGCAGAAGCGTTCGGTCATCCTCGGACGACCGAACTTCACCAAACGTAATCAACGTGAGTTCGGGCGATTCGATCCAACGACGAGGCGCGCCGAACATCCTCACTTTTTCCGTCGCCCATTCAATGGACTTTGATTTCCAGTAGTCCCCTATCGCAATGACAATGCCGTTCATGGTTGCTTTGCTTTTTCCTCTGCTGTCGGCCAATTTGGGTTCGGCGTCCGGGCCAAACGAATGTAATCGCCCATTCGCTTCGCAATATCAAGATGTTCGGAGGAAACATCGCGCGATTCGCTCGGATCGGATTTGAGATCGTAAAGTTCGAGCGCGCCGCCGGTTTTTGGAATCACCGCTTTCCAATGCTCCAAGACTGCCGCCTGTTTGAAGGTCCCTTCATGGAATTCCCAATAAAGAAACTCGCGCGGAGGCTGGGACTGGCCGAGCAATGTCGGCAAAAGCGAAACACCATCAATGCCGTAAGGCGGCTCGATTCCGGCCACATTGGAAATGGTTGGCAAGAAATCCCAAGCCGCCCATATTTGATCGCTCGTCTGATGCGGCGCGATTTTACCCTTCCACCGAACGATCATCGGAACGCGAATGCCGCCTTCATAGAGGTCGCGTTTGGAGCCGCGAAGACCGCCTGAACTCTCGAAGAAGCGATCCGAATGTCCTCCTTCGTGATGCGGGCCGTTGTCGCTGCTGAAAAAAATCAGCGTCCGTGAATCCAGTTCCATTTCGCGTAGCAGGGTCATGATTTCGCCGACGGAAGCGTCAAGCCGCGTCACCATCGCCGCGAAATTTTTCTCCGGTTGCGGCCAATCGCGATCCGAATAAGGCGCATCGGAAGGAACTTCGTTTCCATCGCCCGTCAGTTTTCCCAATTCGTTATTCGCGTGAGGCGCGGTAAACGCGAGATAAAGGAAAAAAGGGCGACCCGCGTCCTTCGCGCCGTTGCGTCGAATATACTCCTTCGCCTCTTCCGTGAATCGGTCTTGAACGTATTCCCCTTTTGCGCCGTTTTTGTTCTTCTCGATCTCGATTCGCGCGCCGTTGCGATAAAGGTGATCGGGATAATAAGTATGCGCGTGTGTTTGGTTCAGGAAACCGAACGATTCGTCAAAACCCTGATGTTTTGGCTCGCCTGTCGTTCCCGGATCGCCCAGTCCCCATTTACCGACGAGTCCTGTGTGGTAACCCGCCAGCGCGAGCGCTTCGGCGGCGGTGAAGTCGTCGGGCTGTAGCGGCAAATCCTTGTTGCCCCGAATTCGCGCGTGCCCCATGTGATAACCGGTCATGAACGCGCATCGCGAAGGGGCGCAGACCGTGCTCCCCGCGTAAAACCGCGTGAACCGAATTCCTTCATCGGCTAGCTTATCCAGATTCGGCGTCTTGATTTGCTTCTGGCCGTAGCAACCCAGATCGCCATACCCTAAATCATCGGCGAGTATGAAAATAATGTTCGGGCGTTGAGGTTCCTCGGCGCGGGCGAGCGAAAACGTAATCACGCAAGCACTAATGAAGAAATTAACGCAAAGACGCAAAGACGCAAAGGCGCAAGGAGGACATCTAAAAATTGAAGGGATTGAAATTGTTGTCATCGGGTCGCGAGTTTGCAATCAGCCTTTAGTCGTCTAGCAACGAAATCAACTTTGCGGCCTCCCATCAGTGTTCATTCTCTTCTGCCAACACTTTCGATAGGTATTGCGAAAACATTCTCGGGGTTGTCGTGATGTCGCTACACATTACCTCCGCAGTTTGAACACACCCTTCACTATTGTAGTTAAGCGTAAGTACCCATGTGGAAGCAAAGCCAATGAGAGGACCTGAATCAGACCTAAACACCTCCCTATTTTCAGTACTTTGCTTTGTGAGAGATTGAAGGTTTTGCTTCTTTACTAATACCTTATGCAAATCGTTCCTACTTGGCCGCTCGGTCACCGCATAGTGATAGATCATGCACAATTCCCTGTGGCTGCGGTCATTGAGCGGATTTCGCATGTTCAAGAGAATTAGTCCGAACACGATAATCAAAACAGCGCCACTCACAGCATTGCCGCTTGATAGTGATTGAACTAGCCGAAACATGATCGCTAGATACCTGACTTTCTTTTGAACAACAGACTAACCGAGACTTAAACCAAACAATGCGCCGGATCCGCCAAATAGGTCTGCGCGTCAATGTTCCCCGATTCTAAACTGACGAGCGGTCCGGGCGTCACGATCCGCTGCGGAACGTTCTCAATCTTCTCGCTATTTCGCGCGATGAATTGCCCAATCACCAGCGCCCACATGTGGATGAGGCAGACCGGATTGACCGTCGTCGCGGCGAGCCGTCCGTCGCGGATGGCCGTAAGTCCTTCCTTTTGTCCGTCCACGGCGGTGACGATCATTCCTTCGTGCTTGGAACCCTTCAGCGCCTCGACCGCCGCGAGCGCCATGTCGTCGCTGTGGAAAAACGCTCCGGCGATTTTCTCCTGCGACTGGCCGAGCAACGCCTCGAACGTCGAACGCGCTTTTTCTTTTTCCCAATCGCACCAGCGGACGCCGCCTCCCACGACCTCGACGCCGGGATACTTCGCCGCGGCTTCGACGAATCCCGCCTCGCGTCCCTTCGCGCCGGAGTGACCGCTATGTCCCCCGATGTGGATGACTTTCCCTTTGCCGCCGATCTTCTCCATCAGATACTGCGCGCTCGACCGTCCCATGAATTGCTGGTCGGGTTCGATCTGCGCCCAGACGCCGACCTCGCGCATTCGATCCGGTGCAACGAGGTTTGTATCCATGCTGAGCAGCGGAATGTTTTTTGATTTGAGTCGTCGCGCGGCGGGTTCGAGCGTGTCAATGACGAATGCCTGCACCGCGACAAAATCCCAATTTTGATCGGCAATCCGCTCGAACTCGCCGCGTTGCTTTTCGCTGTTGAAGCCGCCATCGAACCACGTAATTTCGACGCCTAAAAGTTTGCCCCAAAGCTCGGCGGCGGTTTTTCCGAGCGCGCACCAAGTGCTCTGCAATCCGCCGTTGCCGATGGCGGCTTTGAGCGGCCTTGCGCCGCCCGCAGCGGCCGCGCTCGAAGCCCCGGCAGACTTCGCCGACGATTTTTCCGCATCGCCTGCGCCGCAAGCCAGGAGCGTTGCAATTCCCCCTGCGCCAAAACCCGCCGTCGCCGCACGCAATACTTCGCGCCGCGAAAAATTGTGTCCCGATTCGGTTTTTTCTTCCATGCTTCGCTCCTCCGTCGCGCCTTGCGACTCTATCGCGACTTAGAACGGAATTCAAAGAAGGAACACGGATGACACGGCGCTATTCCTATTCGGGCGAACTTCTTTTTTGATTCGCGCGCGATTTTTCTATAGGCTTTGCCGATCATGAATCGCGATCTTGCCCCCCTTCAAATCGAAGACTTGCCTCCGCGCACAAAACCGTTCTGGCAAATGACCGGCCCCGGCGCGGTGCTCGTCGGCCTTTCCATCGGCGCGGGAGAAATCATCATCTGGCCGCGGCTCGTCGCCGAACATGGCGCGACGTTCGTCTGGGCGGCGATGATCGGCGTTTTCCTCCAGCTTTGGGTTAACTTCGAAATCGGACGCTGGGCCATTGCCACCGGCGAGAGCGTCTATACTGGCTACTCGCGAATTTGGAAGGGATTTGGCCCCGCCTTCATTTTCTTCAACATCGCGGGATGGTTGCTGCCTGGTTGGGCGCGAACTTCCGGACTTG
>CAZPIK010000032.1:0-3329 GCA_964586185.1 uncultured Candidatus Sumerlaeota bacterium
GCGCGAGCAGCATGGTAAAGGGATCGGTCGTTGGCGTGATGATCATCGCGGCAACGGTCAGCCCGACGTAACTGTGCCGGCGATAGTGCGAAAGAAACGCGGGCGAAACGAGTCCCATCCTCGCGAGGAGCGCGACGACCAGCGGCAGCTCGAAGATGACTCCGAAAACGATCATCATGGTGGTCATCAGTTTCAGGTAACTCGTTACCGTATAGAGATTATCAATTCCCGAAACCATATACTGCTGCATCAATCGAATGATAAAGAAAATCATCACATAAGCGAAAACAGCCCCAATCGGAAAAAGAACCACCGCGCTGAAGAGCATCGGACGGATGACGCCTGATTCCTTATCGGTCAATCCCGGCGCAATAAACAGCCAAACCTGCCAAATCCATACCACAAGCGAGAGCAGAATGCCCATGATTAGCGAGACTTTGATAAGCATCATCACGGGATCGAGCGGGCTGGTATAGATGATTTTCGATTGCACTTTGGGAGGAGAAATGAGCGCGAGCGTTCGAGTCGTCGCTCCATCTTGAATGGGGGAGATTCGTAAATCCACGGCGGACACGCGGGTCATGCGCGAGAGCAAACCAAGATCTGATGCTTTGACTGTTCCGTCCGCGGCAATGGCAAGTGTCAGCGTCGTCGTGGTTCCCAGATCATCCTGTTGTTGAACGGGCGCGACCATCTGCGTCACGGGCTTGATCAAAATCTCCAGCACGGGTCCCGCGAAAAAAAACGAGACCAACGTCGCGACGAAAAAAAAGGCGACGCAAATGATGAGTCGCGTCCGCAGTTCATCGAGATGTCCAATCAGCGACAATTCGCGCTGGGGATTTTCGGGCGGTTTATTACTCATAACAAAATCCTGAGCGGGCAATCCGCAAGATCGCCTCCGCGTTCATGAAAAGTTGGAAATTCAATAGCCTCGAACGAGGGGCCGCTAGTCCCGTTTTTCATCCGTGGAGGACGTCGGGGTTTTCTCGACCTGCGCGGGAGTATCCACGGGCTTTTCGTCCGCCTCGATGGAGTCGCGCAGTTCCTTATCCATGCCGCTGAGGCCGGACTTAAAATCACGGACGGCGCGTCCAATCGAATTGGCGAGCTTGGGGAGATTCTTCGGGCCGAAAATAATCAGCACGACGACGAGAACGATGATGAGTTCCTGATTACCGATACCAAACATGGGGTGTTTTCCTCGCTTCGGGGGTTTGTGAACCCCGATTTTTGCACCGTATTTTTATTGCGCTACCCCAAGCCGCCCGACCCATCCTCCGTCCGCGCGGGACGCTCCGATGGGTTAAAGCCGGGACTTTACACAGATAGGATAAAGGCACAAATCCACAAAGTCATCTAAATCCTTTAGAATTTACCGTCCTTGAGTTTCGTTCGGCCAAAGAATCTTGTGCATTTGAATTTGGAGTCGCGCGCTGGAGCGATCGGCGATCATCCATGCGGCGAGATCGGCGGGATCGAGCGCGCCTTTGACGGGTGAAAAAAGAACGACGTGACGCCCGGCCCAGCCTCGCTCGCGAACCACGCGCTCCGCCCATTGGTAGTCGGCGCGATCCTTAATCACGAACTTTATTTCATCGCGCGGAGTGAGCGCGGCCAAATTTTCCCAACGGTTCGAAGCTTCTTCTCCGCTACCGGGACATTTGAGGTCCATGATCTTCACGACGCGCGGATCAACCTTCGATACATCGAGCGCGCCACTCGTTTCGAGAAGCGTTTCGTATCCCGCGTTCACGAGCCGCGCGAGCAACGTCAGGCATTCGGACTGCGCGAGAGGTTCACCGCCCGTGACTTCAACAAGACCCATTCCGTGCGACTTCACGCGGCGTAGAATTTCTTCGAGTGTCATTCGTTCGCCGCCCGTGAATGCGTATTCGGTGTCGCACCAATCGCAGCGCAAAGGGCATCCGGTCAATCGGACAAAAACGCATGGACGTCCGGCGAACGTGGATTCACCTTGGATCGAGGCGTAAATCTCGGTCACGACGAGCGAAGCATCCGAAACGGAGGAAGCGGGCGAAGTCATTGAAGCGGCTTAGGCGCGGGGGCGTTGGCCTTGGGTTTTGCGGGCGCCAGAGAGTTCAAGTCAATTTCCGGCTCGTCCTCGGCGGGCATTGCGGGCGGCGCGGATTTTAGGGGCGAGGTTACGGGCGGAACGAATTTCGGCAGCGAAGGTTGTGTCGTTTGGGGAGATGTCGGAGCCGTCATCGCAGGAGCGGCGGCCTTGGGTGCGGGCGCAACAACGGGTGGAGCGGTTTTGGGAAGCGTCATCGGTTTTGCCGCCGGAAGCGCAGTCTTCGGCGCGGATGTAGCAGGACGCTGCGAAGCCGAGGCCGTGCGAATGACCCGCTTTTCGCCCGGTTTGGCTTCACGCCAACGAGTCAGCCCGCCCGTATTCATCTGAATTTTGTACTTGGTCTTGAGCGCTTCGTATGAAGCGTGTTTCGTTTTCTCGAAGAGATAGTTCTCGATCTGGGGCATGGCGCCTTCGAACGAAAACTTCGATCCTTCCTCGCGTTCCAGAACTCGGACGACGTGCGCTCCAAGTCCCGCCGTAAACACCTCGCTGGTCTGACCCGGTTCGAGCGAAAAAATCACGCTCAATAGTTTGTCCATGCCGTGCGCGGTATCGCCGTCGGCGGAAACCCATCCCATATCCGCCACGGCCAGCATCTCGGCGGGATTGCTCAGCTTTTCAAGCGCGGCGTAATCCGGATTCTTCTTTTTCATCTCTTTCCGGATGTCCTCGAGCTTATCCAAAATTTTTTCCCGTTGCTTTGAGGTCATGGATCGGTCGAGCGCGTGAAAAGCGTGGAATACCTTCGCCTTCGGGGGAACGAGAAACTCCATCGGCTCGGTCTCGAAGATTTTCTTGTAGATGGACTTATCGTAACTCCGGACAACGTCGAGGATGAATTTCTCGATCAGCAACCCGTCGCGCAGTTCCTCGCGCAGTTGTCCCTGCGGAATGCCGATCATCCCGATGTGCGCGCTGACTTCCTGCATGTCCGTGGACGACTCCTGCGAAATCTTCGCGAGTGCGGCGTCAATTTCCTCCTCCGTGACCTTATATCCTTGTTGTTGGGCTTCGAGCGCGAGCGTGGCGTTTTCAACCCAGTCAGTCACGATTTTTTGGGCGAGCTGATACCGTTCTTCGGCGGGATCAATGCCGCTGGACGGGTCGCGTTTGCCGCCTGTGCGGGTCAAAAGCGCAATCCGCGCCTCGAGTTGAGGAAGTGTCATTTGTCGGTTGTGAACGATGGCAACGAGCCGCTCGCCACTGGCCGAAAGCCACGGTTCGCCGACCA
>CAZPIK010000032.1:3339-14651 GCA_964586185.1 uncultured Candidatus Sumerlaeota bacterium
TTTTGAGTGGGCGGTTATCGGCAGCCGATTCTTCCGCCGCGGTGGGCTTGGCCGGTTCCTTGCCCCGCTCCGTTTCCCGCTGAACGCGCTCGGCCTGCCGACGGGCATTCTTGGCCGCCACGGATGTGGAGCGTGAGAGAGACGTTTCGCCCGGTTTTTTCGCCACTTGCGCCGACAAGGGCGATGGATAGAGGCAAAACAGAAATGCGCAGGAGGCCGCTAAAACGGCAGAAAACCCCAAATTTGCATGGTATTTATAGAAGTAGTTCACAATCCGAAGCTATCATAACCATGCCGATTGCCGCAAGACCGCATCGTTCCGGGGGGTAAATTTTAGATCAACCAAACATCATTCTGATTCGTCGGGTCATCTAAACGGTGGGACGAAGAAGGGTTCTGGCCGGATGAACGTCAGCGGCTTGCCTTTTGCCCATGCCTTGAACCATAATCAAGGTGTTATTTGGATTTTTGACGAGGAGTAATGGCTATGAAAAAGTGGTTTGGCGCTTTATCGGCTCACGCGGCGATTTTGGCCTCGTGCGCCTGGACGGGAGCGGCCTATGCCGATGACGACGCGGCGGCGACCCCGACCTTTTATAAGGATGTATTGCCCATCCTTCAGAAGAACTGCCAAGATTGCCATCGCCCGGAGGGGACAAATCTCGGCGGAACGGTCGCTCCCATGGCGCTCGTTTCCTACGACGACGTGCGTCCTTGGGTGAAGTCGGTCGCCAAGGCCGTCAAAGAAAGAGCGATGCCCCCTTGGCATGCTTCGACCGCTCTTCATGGCGTGTTCGCCAACGAGCGAACGCTCACCGACGCGCAAATCGCGTCCATCGCCACGTGGGCCGAAAAGGGCGCTCCTGCGGGCGACCCCAAAGAAGGCCCGCCGCCCCTCGAATGGGAAAAATCGGAATGGTCAATTGGCAAGCCCGACCTTGTCTTGAAGTTCGAAAAGCCTTTCCTCGTCAAGGATGAAATTGAAGACTTGAACACGAACATCGCGGTCAGCCTCACGCCGGAGCTTCTGCCCGAAAGCAAATTCATTACCTCGTTCGAATTCAAACCCGGGTCCTCGGTTGTCCATCACATTTTGGGATTTGTGCTTCCTCCAAAGGAATCGGGGGAAAGTCTTCAGATGATTGGCGGCATTGCCCCGGGTTCGCAGCCTGCGACCTATCCCGACGGATACGGCGTCAAGCTCATCGCCAATTCCAAGTTCATTTTCCAAATGCACTATCATAAGGAAAAGGGGCCCGGCACGGCGGTCGAGGACGTTTCGAGCATTGCGTTCAAGTTTGCGGATAAACCGGTTCACCGGATGTATGTCGAGGCCATAGGCGATCCGATGCGGCTTTACGTTCCGGCCAATGCCGAAAACCACCGGATCATGTCGCGTCGCCAATGGGATCGCGACTTTATCGTTATGGGTTACCTTCCCCACATGCACCTGCGCGGAACTTATTCGCACTACGAAGCGGTTTATCCCGATGGCAAGCGCGAGACTGTTCTTGAGGTTCCCAAGTGGGATTTCAACTGGCAGATGGGTTACGAGTATGCCTCGCCCCGGCGTTTCCCTGCGGGAACGATTATCGAAGCGACGATGGGATACAACAACTCGACCTCCAACGCCGCGAATCCCGATCCCAACAAGGACATCGCGTGGGGTTCGGCAACCACGGATGAAATGAACCTTGCGTGGCTCACGTGGGGCTATGCCGAGCCGACCGAAAAGGACCCCGTTCCGAGGGCGATTGGCGGCGGCAACGATAAGCTCCCGAAGCTCCCCGGGGCACGGAGAATTTCCAAGCGCACGGCGGTAGGTGAAGCCATGAACGAAGGGCTTGGCCTGAATTAAGAGCCTCTCGCTCTTCCGACAGCAATAACAAAACCCCCGCAGCCCAATTGGGTTTGCGGGGGTTCTGCTTTTATTGTTTTGGATGGGACGATTCGCCGAGACTCATGAGATTCACGAACAACTTGATCGCGCCTTCGTTACCTTCGGGCAATTGGCGGAAAAAGGAGAGTCCCGTGTAAACATAGTTTCCTTTTCCGAGCGGCATGACGAGGAGGCCGCCACGCAAGGGCGATTCGCCGGGATCGGCGCATTCCAAAAGCGGTTGCATCGGCTCGTCCCACTCGGAGAGAAAATAAAGTCCGCGTTCCTGAACCCAATTTTCAAAATCCTTGTCGCCGATTTTGTTGGGGAAATTGAAGGCGGGATGTTCGGGTTTCAGGATCGTCATTTTCGCCGTTTCGTCGGTGACGCGGTCGTGCGGGGTCCGAATTTTTATGGGCACGGGTGCGAGACCGTCGTGGGTGTTGCAAGCAGGAAAGTGCCGCGTCGGATAAACGTATTGTTGGTATTGGACGATCAGAGTTCCGCCTTGGTTGACATAATCCATGAGGCGACCATTCTCTTGAATCAGGTCGGGACGGACTTCATACGCGCGGACGCCAAGGATCACCGCGTCGAATGAAGCAAGATCGGCTTTTGCAAACGTAGCGGCATCGAGCATGGTCACGTCGAAACCCAAACCCGATAACACTTCGCCGACCCCATCGCCCGTTCCGGTCGCATAGCCAATTCTTCGACCTTGGGGGAGTTTGAGATCGAGGTTTACATACTTGATCTCGGCGGGCATCGCGATTCGGTGTGGCTGGATATGGCGATAAGACAAAGTCTGCAAACTCCATCCTGCAATGCCAGTATCGGATGAAATGATCGTTACACCTTTGGAAGTGGGATATTGTGAAATATTCACCACACTATTGGAGACGGGACGTTCATCGGGATTCGCGGGCACATATAAATTCCAACTCTGCGTTGCGCGAGGATCAAGACTAAGGAAAGACGACATTCCGTTAGACAGCCCGTTGGAAAGTCTGAATGCGGTTGTCTGCATTCCCTCGATTGTCGCTCCGGAAAGATTGGTCGTAAGAATTTCAACGGGGCTTGTGGGCCTGTCGCCCACGGCCATCTTGATCGTTTGCTTGGGTTCGAACGCGACATCATTGAATGCGATCAACTCTTCGCGGATTTCGCCAAACGCCGGATCGGCGCTTCTATATTGCACGGGCGCGGTGAGTCTGATTTTTATGCCTTGGAAATCGAACGAGACTTTTACGAGTACGGGAGGCTCGGGAAACGGCTGCGCGGCTTCGCGTTTGGTTTCTCGACGATACCGCCAACCTTCCCTCGGCCAAGCGGATCGCTCGGCCCATTTCGGCGCCGCGACAGAATCCAATCTAACCTTGAAGGCGTGCATTAAGGGTGAAGTCGTTTTGCCTTCATCCGCAAGCATGATTCCTTCGCCGAGTTCCAATTCCCAAGCTGTATTCGAGATCGTTTCCGGATTGGGCAAGCGAAGTCGGCATTCGATGAGCCGCGTTTCGGCGGGAGTCAGGATCGCCGCGTCGGATAGAGCATCCACTCGGATCCCGAGCGAAGCGGCTAGGGCGTATTCGAGATCGCGCAACGACTCCGCGTCATCGGGCAATTCGCGCCGCCAGCGTTTAAGGGCTTCGGCAATCTCTGAAGCCATTTGCGCGGGATCGCGAATCGCGTCGGGCTTTTCAAGAATTCGGCCGACTTTTTTTCTCAATCGGCTCTCGCTGATTTCAATTCCATCAAAAATATCCGATTCGGTCCCGACCTTGCCGACTTCCGATTTTTCGAGGATGTAGAAACTCCCTCGCGGCGGTTCCTCGTATTCGATCATCCCCATGTCCTGCGAGCGGTGCATCGAACGCCCGCGATAACCGAGCGCGGCGTGGGTGCGTCCCGTTTGTGGATCGTAGCTTCCCGTCTCGATTCGGGTCGTAACCTGCGGGCTATCCTCAAACGCGCCGATGTAAAACTTCTGCGCGCGCCACGGTTTCAATCCCTCGGCGATTTGTTCGGGAAACTTTTTGGGGTCGGCGGCGGCGTCATAGGCTGCGCGAGCGGCGATGGCCGAAGCCTGATGCGCTCCGTGGCCGTCTTTTGCGTTCCCTTGAAATCGGCAGATGACGATGTGAGGACGCGTTGTCCGAATCGCGCGGACGACATCCTCGACGACATTTTCTTTTCCCCAAAACTTGAAGCACTCGTCGGGCGATTTGCTGAAACCGAAGTCCACTTCGCGACCGAAAAGTTGGTTCGCGCCGTCAATCTCGCGCGCGGCGAGAAGTTCGCCCGTCCGAATCGCGCCGAGCGCCGCGCCGGTTTCGGGACCCAAAAGATTTTGCCCTCCCTCGCCGCGAGTGAGGCTCATGTAAGTCACGCGCGCGCCGCGACCGAGCGAAAGATGCGCAAGCAGTGCGCTGTCTTCGTCGTCGGGATGCGCAGCGACATATAGTACCCGCACGCCCGAGGCCACGCGCTCAAGTCGGCGGACAATGCCGGTCGTTCCGTCGTTGCGGTAGTCGTCGGGGCGTCCGGCGCAAATTGGCAGCGCGAGCGCCACGATCAGCAACAGCAACGGAACCAGAAGACGGTAAGAAGTAAAGGGGCTCATGTTTTCGGCAACACGATGGAATTCATGCAATGCTGAACCGGCACTTGCCAGCACAAATAAGATCAAACGCAAAGGACGCAGAGGACGCAAAGGAAATACAAAATACAAACATTCATAATAAGAGATATTCCTCTCCGTCCTTTGCGTCCTCTGCGTCCTTTGCGTTTCAATCCGATTTTTTTAAGGCGTCGGGTTTTCGTTCGTATATTTCGATTCGCCGTTTTTCTCCCGCGTCAATTTTCTTTACGCATTCGTAATGGTCTTGGAAATCATCGCTCTCCCCAACGTCTTGTTCCGCCGACCAGAGCGGATCATGGAAAATAATAAAATCGGGTTTGTAAAAATCGTACCACCAATCCATCGCCCACTGCGCGATCCACTTTTTCCCTTCGGCGTTCACGAGTCCGTGCATGTCCGCAATCTGACGATCCCCGATGCCATAACCGATAACGCCAATCTCTGCGCAGGCAATGATGGAATTGGGCGGTGAATTCTCGGCAAGCCACTGCGCCGCCTCGCGATAATGCGGCCAGGGAGGCTCGGCCTTTTGCGCGGGATTGATGAGACACGGTTGAAGGAGTAGAACCGCGCCCATTGCGAGAGTGGCGCGCATCGTCCGCGTCGTTTTGATGGGAAGTTTTGACGCTTCGTTCCAAATCCATTCCAACGCCACCGCGCAATAGAAAATAAGACCGTAGTGTAATGGGATGTAATACCAAAAGTGCGGAGGAAAATTGGAGACTTGATAGACCACAAAATACGCGAAGAGCCAGATCGCGATTAACGGGCGACCGCGCCGCTGAATAAAGCTGATCAAGACACCGAGCGCGGCTAGGACCGCATAAACGCGCCAACCGAACCACGCCCAAGCATTCAGAGTGAAGAGATCGAAGTTTTCGATCAAGCCATTCCAGAATCCAAAGTCGCCACCGCCGAGATCGGTGCGGCCCTGAACGACTTTAATTCCGACGGTATTCGGGACGATGCTTCCGAAATAGAGCCATGAAAAGATCAACCACGGAGCGACGATTACGAGAAAGATGGCCGCGCATTTTGCGATGAGCCGCGCGTTTAACGCGGCAAGGGTTTCCTTGGTGAGCACGTAATGCAGGATGAGAATGAGCGCGAAAAGCGCGCCGTCGGGACGAGTTAGAAAAAGCAAACCCAGCGCGACCGAACTTCGAGCGTATCGTCCGTTCATATAAAAGAATGCCGACGCCGCGACGAACATCAAATTGAGCGGCGATTCGAGTCCGGCGCTCGGCGCAAGAATTCCCATGAGCGTGACCATGCTGCCCGCCCAACCGCCGATCCACCGGGAGCGCGATCTGAAAATGAGATAAGTGAAAAATGCCGCTCCGCTTGCGCCGAAAATATAAGCGAGCGTTGCGGCGCGCGTCATGTCGGGAAAAGTGATCGCGCCGAAACCGACAAGCAACAGCGTGTTCAGCGCGGAGGTGACGCCGTTGACTCGTTCGCCGATGTTATAGACCCAACCATGACCGGCGAGAATATTCCGCGCGTATCGCAGCGCGATCATTGCGTCGTCGCTGACAACACCTTGCCAGCGAAAACTGGTCAGACACGCGAGGATGACAAAAGCCGCGAGCCATGCGGCATCCGCAATGAAGGGCTTAGGGGTGAGCTTGGGAGAATGTTCGGTCACCAAGAAATCGATTCTTTCTCACGCTTGGAAATATGCATCAAGCCATAATGGCAAAGAAGATTGTCTTGCGAAACAATGATTCGCATCCTGGCAGTGGCATCGAGGGAGTATTTCTGGAATCATAGTTGCATGAGAAAGATCTATATCATCTTCGCGTGTTTCATTTTCCGGACGGTTTCAATACAGGCCGAAGATCCAAAAGTGTCGGAACTTCGCGAGCAACTCGACCGACTGGCCGCCGAACGCGAATCGCGGGAAGCCAATCCCGTGGAGTGGGTTCTTGAAGAAAGCCCACCCGTCGAAGATACAAAAAAGGATTTTTCGCGAGTTACGATTCAAATGGAAGCTCTGGGATTAGGCGCGGCGTGGGTTTTTCGGTCGCTGGATGACGGCACGACGAAGACCATCCGCGCGTCGCTTTACGGAACGGGTCAGGAACAATTCGAAATTCCTTCTGGACGATGGGAAATCACTCTGCGAGTCGGTTATCCTGCTAGTGTCTCCAAGAAATTCGGCCCGCGTGAGGTGGATGCCTTACCCGGGAAGTCCTACCGCTCCATCGTTTCACGCGCGAATGAGGAGGCCGTGCGCAGCGCCAAACGACAGCGAGTTTCCGATGGAAAATTAAAGGACGACCTTTCGCCCAGACCGATTCGCTTTAAGTCGGGTAATCGGGCATCGGGAAAAAGATGAAAACAAGAAATGACGGGCTAGAAAGCCTGCCCTCCGTCTTGGGTCGTTCTCGAAAAAATTATCAAACGATCCGCTCGAATTGAAGATATCGCCGGAAGATGCGTTGGACGCGTTCGCGCTCGGCGCGTTCGTGATTGGCCATTCGATACGCCGCGCCGATCGGGACGAGCAGAGTCAACGCGCAGCCGAAGAGCGTCGGGAAAGGACCAAGCGAGAACCATTGCCCGGCGAAAAAAACAATCAGCATATAAGCCAATATAAGATAGATGAGTCCGCTGGACGCAAGAAACATCAAGTGATTTGTCCAAGGGTTCAGGTCCATTTCCTTCAGCATATCGGGAACCCATTTGGATCGTCCCGCGCCAGTTCGAAGTCCGCAGAGCGTTCCGAGTTGCGCGCTATAGCCATAATGATTGAGCGCGATCAGGCACGCGGCGGCGACCATCGGCGTCATCGGTCCGGCGCCGAGTTGATATGCAGCAAAGCAGAGCAATCCCGACAAAATAAACAGGTGGCGACGCGCCTGAAAGAAAGGTTCGAGCGAACCGTAGAATTTTCCTTCGAAAAGTTCGGGCGCGGGAATTGCCGTTAGGCAAAGTTGTTCGAGCGTTCCTGCCAAACGCTCGCGATACAAACTGCGAAACGCATGGCGAAACGCGACCGGAAAGGCCGTCAGCGTAAAGAGCGCGAGGAATCCGCCTGAGGTCGCGGCCAATCCCGTAAAGCCGAACGTCGAGAAAGCCGCGAGGCAGAGCGCCACGACAATGGACATGCGAAGATTGACGGTCAAGAGGGGACTCTTGCGGCGAACCTTGCCGAGCATCGTCACGCCGATTTCGCGCCGGTAAATGATGTTATCCAGCCCATGCCCCGCGAGTTGCGTGAGGGAGGGGAGGAGATTCATGACGAAGTCGTCGGCTCTTCGGACGATTCGAGACTGCGTTTGCCGGGAACCAATTGCAGCGTGAGCACCCGCTCGATCGGCATTTCGGAAAGTTCGAGCACCGTGATGTTGTCCAGGCGACGGCTAAGCAGCCGACCCACTTCATCAAGTTCGCGCGTGGGATGCGATTCCTCGACGCGCCTGGAACGCTTGGGGATGCCGTGTCGCACCAAATGAAGTAGATCAAGCGTGCTGATATCTTCGGGCGGTCGTGCAAGCGAATAGGCCTGCGCGTCTTTGTCGAATTCCACAAGCCCTTCCTTCTCCATGAGTCCGAGCGTGTCCTGAATCGGCGCGGGCGGAATGCGGAGCAAGTCGGAAAGTTTCTCGAACGAAAGAGTCGTTCTGAGCGGCGGAATCGAACTGCGCCACGCTCTCCCCAAAAGCGAAGCCACGCGCAAGGCCAGTGTTTCCATATCGGCGGGAGTGCCGCGCCATGAACGATTCCGCCTGCGAAAATCGTCGAGGTGCTGGTGAGCATGGGCGATCCCCGCGCCGAACAAAAGTATCGTCCACGAGAAATAGACCCAAATAATCAGAATGAACAGCCACGCGAGCGCGCCATAAACGACGTCGTAACTGCGCGCGTAAAAGCGTTCGGTTAACTCAATATAAAAGCCCTGCGCCAGATGCCAGAGGATTCCCGCAATCGAACCGCCGATGAGCGCGGAGAGCCAATAAACGCGCGCGTTGGGCATGTAATAATAGATGAAAATAAAGACGCACCAGATTGCAACGTGCGGCGCGACGACGAGCAGCGGCGTAATGACCGAACCGTTCAGCCAATCGCTGAACATAAACGTTTCCGGCGCGCGGAGACGAACGCTGAGATACGTTCCGACCGCGAGCAATCCCGGCGCGAGAATCGAAAGCGCAAGATACTCTGTGATCATTTGCGCGAGGTTCCGGCCTCGCCGAACTTTCCAGATGTCGTTCAACGCCTGCTCTATCGTTTGAAGCATGGAAATGGCGACGACCAACAAACCGATAACGCCGATTCCGGTGAGTCCCTTGACCTTGGTATTGTTGATGGAGGCGACCGTTTTATCTATCGCGATCTTGATGGAGTCCACTGCCTCATCCACCATTTCCTTCGAACCGGCGGTAATGTTCTCGATGACGCGCTGGGCGACCAATTCCTGATAACCCAGCGACTTGAATAGAACAAACGCGAGCGCCAGCATCGGCACGAAGGAAAGAAAGGTTCGATACGTGAGCGCCGAGGCGATCATGCTGCAACGGTTGTTGAAATAACTCGCGATTGCCAGATAGCCGATCTGCACGCTCCGCCACACGTAATTGGAGGGACCCGAGCGGTCTTCATGCCGCTCGTCCCAAATCCAAGCGTCGAAAGTGTCCCACGCCCAATAGAAAGGGGCCACGAGCAGCTGAGACCACGATTTGCGAGGAGGGGGAGGTTTGACGTGAAGAATGGGAACCTGGGGCGCTCCGGTTACGGAAGACGCCGTGGAGGCCGGTGAAAAGGCGTTCGGGGGTTGCAGTGGATCGCTTTCCATTCGAGCACCGGATTATCAATCGTGATGAGTTTTTGGCTTTTCTACGACACCCGCGGCTTGGCCAATGGCCGCTTCGAGCGATTCTTTAGGATCGGCAACAATCTGCACGTCGTGTCCGGACTTGGCCGATTTATGTCCCAAGGCCAACATGGAAGCGAGTTCGATTTCGAGCGACTTTGCATCGCGCTCGGCGTCTTCGATAATGTTCCAGTCTTTTTGAGAGAGTGAAATCTCCCATTTGAAAATGACTTCCCGCATGCGCCGTTCGTATTCTTCGGTGATGATTCCAACCGCGTCCTTGCGACTGAGCATTTCCTTGAAAAGGGCCTCCATGGCAGCAATTCGACGGCGATACTCCGATTTCTGAACGAAATCGCGATCCTGATCGGCGGCGAGTTCGGAATCGCGCATCATGGTTGTGACTTCGGCGCCGCTCGGCACGTACGATTCGATTTCGACTTTTTGCGAAACGCCCGAAGTTAAATCCATCGCCGACACAACGAGAATGCCGTTGGCGTCAATGTGGAATTTTACTTCGACTTCGGGAATTTCGCGCGGGGCGGGCGGAATTCCCGTCAGCTTGAAATTGCCCAGAGTGCGATTATGGCTCGCGATTTTCCGCTCGCCCTGCAAAACGTGGACATTGACCGTGGATTGATTATCCACGACGGTGGTGAACTTGCGCGAAACGGTCGCCGGGACGTTGCTATTGCGCGGAATGATCGGAGCAAAGACGTCTCCGGCAAGTTCGATGCCGAGCGAAAGCGGAGTGACGTCGAGCAGAAGGACTTCGTCCAACTCCCCGGACATGATTCCGCCCTGCACGGAGGCGCCCGCGGCCACGACCTCGTCCGGATTCATCGAGGTGTCCGGTTCGCGCTCGAATAATTCTTTCACCAATTCGCGCACGGCGGGGATGCGAGTCGAGCCGCCGACAAGGATCACGGCCGTCAGGTCCTTCGGTTTAATCTTCGCGTCGGCGAGGGCTTGAATGCAGGGAGGACGGAGCTTATCTAAAATCGGCGCGAGCATCTTTGTAAATTCTTCGCGCGTGATATCCGCGTTCAGATGTTTGGGTCCCGTCGCGTCCGAAACAATGAAGGGGAGCGAGACGAGCGTCTTGGGCATCGTCGAAAGCTCGCACTTAACTTTTTCCGCCGTTTCCAAGATTCGCTGAACCGCTTGCAAGTCCGTTTTAGGGTCAATCCCTGTTTCCTCAATCAGCTTTTGGTTGATCCAATCCACCAAGAGTTGATTGATGTTGTCCCCGCCCAGATAGGTGTCGCCGCCGGTGGACTTGACTTCGATGATGTCGCGCTCGATATCGAGGATTGAGATGTCGAAGGTTCCTCCGCCGAAGTCGAAGACCGCCACTTTCTGCGCTTTATCGCGTTTGTTAAGACCGTAGGCGAGCGCGGCGGCCGTTGGTTCGTTGACAATACGCTGGACGTTAAGCCCCGCGCGCTCACCGGCGAGCTTAGTCGCTTGACGCTGCGAATCGTTAAAGAACGCGGGAACCGTGATGACGGCGTGCTCGACCGGCTCGCCGAGATACGCTTCAGCCGTTTCCTTCATTTTCTTCAAGACATGCGCGGAAACTTCTTCAGGACGGTATTTCTTGCGTCCGACGCGGATGGTGACCATCCCTTCGGTGTCGGGCGCGATTTGATAGGAAATTCCCTGCGTCCGGTCGCTCGCCTCATCCCAGCGGCAACCCATGAATCGTTTAACGGAATAGATTGTGCGTTCTGGAGCCGTGACGCGCTGGCGCTTGGCAAGGTCGCCGACCAGAACCTCGCCCGATAGCTCATAAAGAATGACGGAAGGTGTCGTCTTGCCCCCTTCGGAGTTGGCAATCACTTCCGGTCGGTTGTTTTCAAGGACGGCAACGACCGAGTTCGTGGTTCCCAAATCGATGCCGATGACTTTACCCATGGCGTGCCCGAATCCTTTATTCCCCTATGCCAGAGCCAATGCTTTGAGGGTACTCATCC
>CAZPIK010000032.1:14661-20612 GCA_964586185.1 uncultured Candidatus Sumerlaeota bacterium
CACTAGAGCTTCTGTCGCCAACTTGGTTCACGCGCTCATCAACCCAAAATTACGTTTTGCACTATATATACACCCGCACTCACGAGCAGGCCTGTAATAAACGTCATGTAGGAAAGCCGCACGAATCGGTACTTCTGGTGAGCCAGATAGAGTCCAATGTTGTAGACCTCGCGCACTTGCGCTTCATAAGTTCTCGAGGGGTCGTTTAAGATTTGCTCCATCCGTAGTTTATATTCCTCGTAATCCATTTTGATGAAATCGGCGAAGAACAGGATATTAAACGTCGGACTGTTAGGATCGGGTTTCTCATCCGTTTTCTTGCTCACGCGCAGTTTCGGCATGGCCGCATAGGCCGCGAACGAGACCGTCGCAACGCAAAAGGCGATGGCCGTGAGCGACGCGAGACGAAGTTGGGGATCGGATAGGTGTCCGACCGAAAGCGGGATCACGAGCGCGGCAACGGTCATCATCATGTTAGCCTTCGTATCGGCCATCTTGCTTAGCTCAATATGATGAGCGCGTGTCTGGCGGAACATCTGATCTATTTGCCCGCCGGGTTCCTTGATGTTCATGCGATCTCGCCCTCCAATGAAAATAGCAAGCCGCAGAGAGTAGCTTGATTGGGGTGAATCTTAAAGTGTAACAAAAGCGAATCGCTTCGGTTGAAAAGCGCCCTTCAAATTTCTTGCGTGATGTGTCTTTTTCATTTGTCACAATGCGGCGCATTCGTTATCAATAAGGACTCTTGGGAGTCGAGCATTCATGCTGCGCACGGGTTCGTCCGCGATACCTTTCACCTTGAACGACCTTGACGGCGATGCCGTGGAGTTTGAAGCGAACGGGCCGCCGACGGCTCTCGTCTTTTTTCGCGCCGATTGCCCCACCTGCGAATTGGCGTTTTCTTATTTGAACAATTTTTATGACCGTATCGCTCCTCGCGGCGGACGAATCATTGGCATTGCGCAAGACAACCGAAAAGCAACGCGCAGTTTGATTGATGCGACGGGGTGTAAGTTCCCCATCTTATTTGATCAGGGACTTAAGGTTTCGCGCGATTATGATCCCGATGCCGTTCCGGCGTTTTTTTATGTGGATCGAAAATTTGAAGTCTTGCGAGCGCAATCGTCTTTCAATAAGGCGGGCATCAACGCCATCGCCAAAGAGATGATGCTCGCGCTGGGAATGTCATTTGAGTTAATCGCGCCTGATTTTGACGGTCATCCGAATTTCAAGGCCGGTTCGATGCCCCGTCACCGCGAATCCGACACGCTCGTTGAGGCGACGCCGCATGAAATCCTCGCGGAGGATAAGAAACGGGCGGAGTCGCGTCGCGAAGCTAGTCCAGCTATAGCGACTCCTGCGGGTAATGGAGCAAAGTCAGGCTCACAAACCGGAGCGGGACCCAGCGCGCTCGAACCCTATCTTGCGGCGGCGGGTGTTCCGTCGGGCGAGATCGTCGCAACGATGGGCGCGCAACGATTGGAAATCACTGTCGAATCTATCGCAAAGGCCGCGCTCAAAGGAAAAGCCCTCCCCTCGGCCATGCAACTTTTGATTCCGGCGATGCGCTCGCTTGGTTCGTCGGAATTCGATCTCGAGGCCGCGACTGCACCCGAAAAAATGCCTGCGCCGCTCATCGTGATCAATGGCCCGATTCGATCCAAGTTAATGCTTTCTTCATCGCTCAACGTCGCGTTTCCGGCGGCCGAGTCGAATCTTTCGGTCGTTCGGTCGGCGCGTCTTGCGATGGGCGATTGGGGTCGCCGCAAGCCACTGCTTTGTCTTGTTGAAAATGAGGAGTGCAATCCCTGGGAATCGCTGCACGCTTCACGAGGGATCGAGCCGAACCGTTCGGCGTTAACTCTCTTCACTGTGAACCCGCCAATTGAAATTGAGTCTGCGGAGGCGACCGATGCGGAAGGCTTGCTGCAATCTCTTGCGACGGTTTTGACTGTGCTGCGCAGTCCGCGCTCGGCGCAAGTGGGCGAAGCGCTCGTGGTTCTTTGCCCCGCCCACGCGCGCGCGATCAAGGACGCAGGATTCGACCGGAACGGCGTTCGCGATTTTCTCTTCGAGAATTCCGGAGTTCGAGGAAACATGCTCAGCGCCGGGGAAATCTCAATGATCGAAGCCTCGGGCGCTCCCCAACGTCTGGCTCCCAACGGCGCGGCGGTTTATGCAAAGTTCGCGTCGCCCGAAGGGATTCATGTAGTCGTAGCCGGTACTGAATCGGATCGCTCTTCGGTCATTTTAGGTTGCTGGGGGGCAGCGTCTCAAAGCCTTCCGGCAACCACTCGGGCTTTCGACGAATCCAGCGTATTGGTATAAACACCATACGTTCATTTAGGTGATTACCCAAACTTGCATTTGACTTAACAAGGATGAAGAGGATGCACAGGATTGAATTCTCGTCGAAACGTAACGAAGAAAAAATTGCCACGTCTCCGTTAAGGGCGTTTTCCAAATTTCTGGCTCCGACTAATATTTCATCTTATTCATCCTCTTCGTCCCTTTTATTTAGACCGCTCCCTCTTTCTTTGCTGATCGGTTTTGTGCTCTCACTCGGAAGTTGCAAATTTTTCAAACAGGCGTCGCCAAAACCCGAACCGCAGGCCGCGCCACTTGCCATCGTGAGCGGTTTTGAACTGCAACCCTTCGCCGCGCAGGTCGAGCGACTCATCCAAGCGATGGAGTTCGTCGGCGCGCCGCTCGATTCCAGATCGCTCGAATCGCTTAAGTCCGCGATTGCGGGCGGAAATGCCGAAACCGCGCCGCGCGCCATTCAGGAAATCTTGGATCCGCTTTGTCTTGCCGAGATCCATATCAATCCGGAAAGCCGGGTGAAGATCGCCCGCGGTCCCGCCAAAGCTGAACTGCACGAGCAGGGTTGGCGCGCATTTTTGGTCAAGGTCGTGAACGAGCCGGGAATTACCGCGACGCCCAATTGGTCGAGCCGTCACGCGATGCCCGTCACCGATCCGGAAGCCCATTTGATTCCGCCCGCGCGCATTGCCGAGCGTTGGATGCAGCTTGAGCCGTTCACGGCCAATCCAATGACCGCGCCGCTGGGCGGGCTCAAACTTGAATATCGAATCATTCAAATTTATGCGCGCGATGCCGGAATGCGCGAAGGGGAATTGATTTGCGATGTGGGCGCGGGAACGCAGGACTTGGGATTCCGCGCGGCGCTTCCGGTTCTTTTCGATTGTCAGCCGACTTGCGAAGTCACCCTGCGCGTTCGCGACGTTGACGGCAAGCCGACGATGGCGGCTTTCGTCGTTAAGGACTTGCAGGGTCGTATTTATCCCTATCCTGGCAAGCGGCTCGAACCTGATCTTTTTTTCCAAAATCAAGTCTATCGCCGCGATGGCGAAACGCTCCGTCTTTCCGCCGGAGTATACGAAATTGCTTTTGATCGGGGACCGGAATATATCACCGAAAAACAGACGGTCGAAATTCCCGAAGCAAAAAAGCATCGGCTCGACTTTCAACTGAAGCGTTGGATTGATCCCAACGCCGATGGATGGTATTCGGGCGATCATCACATCCACGCTTCGGGTTGCGCCCACTATAAAAGCCCGACGCTCGGCGTGGATCCCCCCGCGATGATGCGATACGTCGAGGGGGAGGCTTTGAACGTCGGCTGCGTCCTCACATGGGGACCGGCCTGGTATCATCAAAAGCAATTTTTTACGGGCAAGACCTCGCCCCTTTCGAGTGATCAAAACATCATCCGGTATGATGTCGAAGTTTCCGGTTTTCCGAGCGATCATTGCGGTCACCTCGTACTGTTGCGACTCAATGAAGACGATTACCCCGGAACCGACGAAAAGACCCAGTGGCCGACGTGGGATCTTCCGATTCTACAATGGGCGCGGGCGCAAGGAGCGGTCGTCGGCGTGGCGCATTCGGGCTGGGGACTTAGCTGCGAACCCGCGACGACGCTACCCAATTACGTGATCCCTCCGATGGACGGCATCGGGGCGCAGGAATACATCGTGGACGTCAC
This sequence comes from uncultured Candidatus Sumerlaeota bacterium, assembly GCA_964586185.1. Classification (GTDB taxonomy): domain Bacteria; phylum Sumerlaeota; class Sumerlaeia; order MVZB01; family JAJFLK01; genus CAZPIK01. Next base: position 18,671 of record CAZPIK010000032.1, read on the forward strand.
GCACAACGCAATTGATTTCATTTCGACCGTGGACACACCGTACATTTGGGAATTGAACGTCTGGTATCACACGCTCAATTGCGGGTTCGATACGAAAATCAGCGGCGAGACCGATTTCCCCTGCATCTATGGCGATAAAGTGGGATTGGGTCGGAGTTACGTTAAGCTCGATACGGCGAAAACGGCGGGGCGGGTGGATTTCGATTCTTGGGTTCAGGGAATCAGCGTGGGTCGGGCTTATGTTTCGGATGGATATAGTCATTTGATGGATTTTACGGTTGAGGGAATCGCTCCCGGGGGCGTCGAAGGCGGCATCGCCCGCATCGCCGCGCCGCAAAAAGTCAAAATCCGCGCCCGCGTTGCTTCGCGTCTTGAAGAAACCGCCTCGCCGGATGCCGCGCCAAGGCAGTTCCCGCCGCGCGAGGTTCCCGGTTCGCCCGCCCCGCGAAAATTAAAAAACGGAACAATCAAAGATGTTCCCTATCAAAACAATAGCGAAGTTCCGTTTTGGCACGTCGAACGCGCGAGAATCGCCGGAAGCCGCCGCGTTCCCGTCGAGGTCGTCGTAAATGGACTTCCCGTCGCGAGCAAAGAAATCGAGGCGGACGGCTCCATTCAAAATGTCGAATTTGAAATTCCCATCGAGCGGAGTTCATGGGTTGCGTTGCGCATCCTGCCGAGCGCGCATACGAACGCGGTGAAAGTTTTGGTTGGCGGTTCACCCGTCCGTGCGTCAAAGAAAAGCGCGCAATGGTGTCTCGATTCGATTGATAAACTTTGGGCGGTCAAACATTTCAACATACGGGTGAAGGAACGCAAGGACGCCGAGGCGGCCTTCAACCACGCGCGGGAAGTTTACAAGAAAATCCTCTCCGAATCGTTTGACGACGCCACGACTCAGACACTCAGCTCCGCCCAATAAAATCGAAGACCAGAGAGCAGTTTGAAAATTTCGTCTTTCACGGCGATCATCTATTGTGACTTCTTGACCCCTGCTACATTTCAAATCAACTCAACGCGCTCTTCAGAATATTAGATACGGCTTCAATCGCTTCCTTGGCCTTGGGAACAACGCCGGACATGTTCCAAAATCCGTGCACCATTCCTTCGTAGTTCAAATGCTCAACCGGGACGCCGGCCGCGCGGAGTTTGTCGGCGTAGGCTTTACCTTCGTCGCGGAGCGGATCGAATCCCGCCGTGACGATGCAGGCGGGAGGGAGTCCGGTATGATCGCCCGCGAGGAGCGGCGAAATCCGCTGATCGGTAAAATCGGCTCCCGTATTGTGATAATGGTTGAAGAACCAAGCCATGAGTTCGGATTCGAGAAAATAGCCTTTGGCGAAATCATTGCGCGAAGGGGTTGTCGCCGTCGCATCGGTCACGGGATAGATGAGCAATTGATGGGCAATCTTGAGGCCGTGGCCTGCTTCCTTGGCGAGGAGACACATGACCGCCGAAAGGTTTCCTCCCGCGCTGTCACCGCCGACGGCGATTCGCTTCTCATCAATTCCGAGCGAGCTTGCGTTACCGAAAACCCACTGCGTCGCGGCGAAGCAATCCTCGACGGCGGCGGGGAATTTGTGTTCGGGCGCGAGGCGGTAATCCACCGAGATGACTTTGCACCCCACGTTGTTGGCGACGATGCGGCACGGTGCGTCGTGCGTGTTAATGCTCCCGATGACGAACCCGCCACCATGAAAGAAAATAAGCGCGGGCAGCAGTCCTGAAGGGGCGCCCTTCGGTGTGTAAATGCGGATTGGAATTTCCCCTGCCGGGCCGGGAATCTTGCGATCCTCGACGGCCCCGATGGGGACGTTCTTGGCGTCGAGCGCGGGCGCGGTGTTCTCGAAGAGAGCGCGGGCTTGAGGAGCGGCCATGGTTTGCATCGGCGGCATTCCGCTCATCGCGAGTTGTTTCAAAACGGCTTCGACGTGGGGATCCA
>CAZPIK010000033.1:0-20466 GCA_964586185.1 uncultured Candidatus Sumerlaeota bacterium
GGGAGGCGATCTCCGATCGCCGATTCGGCAGTCGGAGACTGCCTCCCACATTGGAATTCTATCCGCACAATGTGCCTACTCCAAATCCCTGAGGGACATGGTTTTTCAAACTACACCCTTATGACGAACGTTAGGCCGATATTTTCCAAGCCTTTTCTCGCATCCCTCGGAACATGTGCGCTACCCGTCGTATTGGTTCCACTATTCCAATATCTTGCGCTATCTCCACATGGCTCCAAATTATTTTTCATCGCGGAGATTTTCGCCATGTTTTCACTGTCGTGGGTGATCATGGCATTGATACTGTTAATCGTTTCGTTCTTTGTTCGAACCGTACGCACTGTTGCCATTCGAGCGTTTCTTGCGACGGTAATTGTATTCGTCGCATCTATGTTGGGAGTGGGCATCAGTCACAAAATCCGCACGACCGCATATCGTCGGCTTGCCGAACGCAGCGCGCCGCTCGTTCAAGCCATTCGCACTTACGAAACTCGTCATGGGTCGCTGCCGGTTGATTTGGCCGCAATTGTTCCGGAGTTTTTTACGACCGTTCCTGGAACTGGTATGGGCGCTTATCCTGAATACATCTATCACGTCGGTGAGTCGGCCAAATCCTACGACGGCAATCCATGGGTGCTCGTTGTTGATGCGTCGTACGGCATGAGTTTCGATTCATTCATGTATTTTCCGCTGCAAAACTACCCAACTTCCGGCTACGGCGGCTGGCTTGAACGGGTAGGTGATTGGGCTTATGTCCATGAGTGACAAAATTGGTTGAATACCGATATGAAATGTATCTTTTGGGGAAAATAAGGATTGAAAGATGGGGCGCGTGCGAAGCGGCGGGGGCACTTTGGTCTGGTGGATGGGCGATCATCCGTCACGTCACGTTCATGTCTTCGACAGCAAGAATAGGTTGCTGGGTCGTGTGGCCATTCAAACGGATGCACAGCAGATTTCTGAATAATCTGATGAAATCTCCGTCGCCCCATTCGGGGCTTGCATGAAGGGGATCGTCCAACCCCAGCGTTCGTCTCGCTGGCGCGAGACTTCACGCTTCGCTTTATTACGCCATCCGCTTCGCGGATTGAAGAGGGAATACTTGGAGGAATTCAGGAAGATCGGAATGCAGTCAACTCTGTCCCTTTGTTTCGAGCAACCCTTTCCCTTTATTACGTCATCTCTCCGGGATTCCATGCAAGATTTGCGCTAACCCTATATCCAATCTTCAACCCACGATAGTGGGTGGCGAAATAAAGCGAAGCGTGAGCGTAGCGAACGCTGGAAACGGAGGAGCGTTTTATGTTCCAAGCCCCCGAACGGGGGCGACGGAAATGATTTTTCTAAGACATGCACCTGAAATCTGATGTGCAAATTGGATTCCTTCCAAAAACAGGAAGACCGAATATGAAGACTCTGAATCCCCTCAAAGCCACTTTCGGCAAGGGCACATTTTCGCCGATCAAGAATGTGAACTACCGTCAGTGGGAGGACGCGTTTGAGGTTGAGTTTGAGGATGGCTTATCTTTCTTGGAGCCGCACAAAACCATCCGTAAAGCGAACAAGATTCGCGCGAACGCCACGCCGATCCGTGTTGAACTCGATGAAGAACTCCGCTCCGGTTTTTTCGTGCGTTACGATAATGATCAAGTCGCGGAAGTTTCATGGGCGTTCGTGCGGGAACTTCCTCCCAAGAATTGACCCTCGTGATTCTTGCCGTTTCAAAGTGCCCCAGCTGCAGAAGCCTCAGATTACAAAAGGGGCGGCATTGCCAGAAAGCGCCGCCGGTTCGATTTGCGCGCGATCAAAACTGTGGCAATTTCGTCGCATCCGTTAAGCCGCGGACGCCAAACCAACTTTGCCCGTCCTTGCCATTCAGGACCAGAACGCGAATTTCAATGGGTGTATTCGGCGGCGAGAAACCGTCGGGCAGTCGCAATCCAAAGAGAGCGTGGCTTCCCATGTTATCGCCCATGTATTTCATCCGAAGCGAGATTCCATCCTGCTCCCAGAGGCCGTCCTCTTTTTGCGGGACAAATTCCAATATGGGCTTGCCATTGATTTCCATGACGCATTTCGTCACGTCCGCATAACTTCCCGCAAAGACTAGCTCGTTCTCGCGTTTGCCGGTCCAGAGCGCGGTTTTCCAATGCGCGCCAACGCTCTTGCCCTGCGCGCCCAAACCCGCGCGAGCAAGCGCCAACATCGAAAGCTTGTTATCGAAGTTTTGGTAAAGGTCCATCGTCTCATCGGCGGCAAGAAGCGAGGCGAATCCTGAAATGACGGTCAGGGGATACGGTCGCCCCGTAATATAAGGGCGGCGGATATAACATGACACGGGCGGGCAGTACGCGTAATTGGGTTCGCCCTTAAGTGTGGGATCAACGGGAAGTTCGAGCCGCGCAAGAAGCCGAAAATCCATCTCCGGTTTCGTCGCCATGATCGGCGTCATATAGGTTTCATAAAAAGTCGTGCGGCCGAGCGCCCAATTGCCGTCCGGAACTTTCGGAAAGATCATCGTGTCGAGCGAGGCGATGATGTTCCCCTCGACTTCGATTTGGAGTTTCAGCTTGGCCACAAGCGGCGGCGTAATCGGCACGTTCGGCGTCACCGATCCCCATTCCAAACCGAACGTCGTCAGCATCGGCTCTTTGCAGTGCGTCGGAAGAGTAATCGTTGCGGCTGCTTCAGTGATCCGCCCTCCTCGCGAGCCGACCGGACGAAGCTCAAGTCCGCGGTTGTATCCGGGCGAATAGAAGACATCACCCCCGATCGAACGATCAGGCTTAACCTTGAGCGGCGTTTCGGGCGTTCCGGGAGGCGGCAATGCTTTGACCGTTGGATCGGGCGCTTCGTAAGCGAATCGCGAGAATAAATCGAAACCAAATCCTGCGATCCATTCGAGCTCAGCGTCCTTGAGTCGGCGATGAACTTCGGCGGGTGAAAACTCCGGCGCATCGTAAAGATATCCGGGGAAGAGCGGCCAGATCGTTCCGAACGAATGGAACGCCCTGCGCAAATCGCCTTTGATTTCCTTATAAGGTCGGAGATCGGCCATTAAGATTCCGTAATCAATTTTGGTTCTTTGCGGATGGAGCGATGTATGCGCGATCGCCCGATATTCGGCGTTTTTGGTGAGGAACGCCGAGGCCACCCCGAGCGAAAAAATCACGCCGCCCACGAGCGCGCCGAGCTTTAGAAACGCGCTGAAGCGCTCGCGAAAAACGAATAGCGGCGCGGCGAGGAATGTTAACAGCAGCACAGGCCAAGCAGAAAACGTCTGACGCGGCATGATCGAAAGAGCCGACCAGCGTGTGTAGTAAAAAAGAATGAGAGCCGAGGCAATGCAAAGTCCCGGCAAACCGAGCGGCGCAAAGTTTTGAGCTGGGGAGCCCTTCGGGACGACGCCTTCGCGCGGTGAAAGCAGCATCAGCGGCAATGCAAGGACGCCAAACAGGATGACCGAAAATAGTGAACGATCCGAGACCCTGGGCGTCGCGAAATACAGCAAAACAAAAACCGGAATGAGCAGAACAGCCAACGCGATTTTTTTCGGCAAGCCTAGAGCGCGCGAACGGAAAAGAAATACGGCCGAAGCCGCGAGCAACCATTCGATGAGCGGATCCAGTTCCATCATTTGGCGGAACCAATCACCCTTTAATGTCCCCCAACCCTGCGCGGGCTTGACGCTCCAATCGGCTTTGAGTCCCGCAGGATCGAGCAGCCGTTCCATCAACGGACTCCCCGCATAACGGCTCCAATGCAGAAATATCCACGCGACAAATAACGCCGCGCCATAACCGCAAACAGGCAGGAGAGCCACGCGCAGCAATCTTTTGATCAACGAAAGTTCGGATTGAAACAGCGGCGCAACTATACCCGGAAGACATCCGACGACCAAGGCCAGCGCAACAGGTTCGCTTGCATCGCCCGCAACATAAAGCAATCCAAGACTGATTCCGCCAAGCAGGAGACTAATCGGATTCCATCGGCGGTCGCTCAAAAAATAAACGGAGAGCGAAGCAAACATCGCCGACTGCATCGAATCGAAAAGCAGCGTCGAGTAGTTCAAAAGCAAGGGTGAGAGCGAAACGGCAAGCGCGGCCAAAAGAGCTCCGCGCGGTGACGGTTTCAGTGAGTCAGCCGATGCAGGAGCGCCATCGGCGTGGCTTCGCGCGTCATAAATTCTTCCCGCCGCGCCCATGAGCGCAAGGGCCGCGATGACGGAATAGATCAGGGAAAGCGCGTATGCGATCGGTCCCACTCCGGGCATGAGACCCGCCCAAATAAGATGCGCCATCATCCAAGGAACCGACTCCTTGGGCGTCCGAGTTTCGACCATTCCCCAGCGCTCGGCCCAATCGTTGGTGTGCACGAACTCCGCGCCCGCGTAAACCAATTCGGGATTGTCCACCTGAGTTTCGAGATTGAAGACGCGCCAAGGGAAGGACAGGAACGCGAGTCGAACGCCCCATGCGACGATGCAAACCCAAAAAACAACTCGCGCGGCATCCACGTCGCGAAGTCGTTGCGTCAAATTCGAAATCGTGCGCTTCACGAAACTCATTTCGGCAATCGCTCCTGTGGATTGGGAATGAGATGGACGCCGAATCCTGCACTTAAAATTTGTTGTTCGGGAGGAATGCCCGCAACCGGAATCGCGCGAATCTCGATTTCCAGCGGCTCGCCTTTTTTCACGAGTTTCCCCTTGACCATCAGCACCAGCACTCCATTCGCTCCTCCCATCGAACCAATGGGCCAGAATTGCATTGCGTATTTGTCGCTCTCCCACGCGAGGAAACTTCCAAACGGCCGGAATTCATCCACCACTTCGCCATTAATTGTTATGCGGCAATTAGGTCGGTTCAGCGAGGTGGCAACAAACACAAATTTTTCGTTGGGAACTCCGCGAGCCGGCGCGGTCTTCCATTTAAGCCCTTTGCCCTTTTCCCCATCCGAAAGCCGCGTGAAATAATAGGGAGCGAGAGTTCCATCCGGCAATTTGAAGTCAGGAAAGGTGGCGTCATAGGCCAAAACGGATTCGAGACCGGAGGTCGCGGTGCGCACAATGGGCGCGGGCGTTTGCAGGAGGTAGGGTCGTCGCGCGTAAAGCGTCATCGGAGGAACGTACGCTCCCTCGGGTGTTGTCCATCGCGCGACGAGAGAAAATTCAGTGGCCGCCCGCGTGAGCGTTGTCGTCGTGTTAAAAAGATTGAACGCCGATGCTATGGCATTTGCCGGAACGTTGACTGTTCCAAGCGTTGTTCCGCCGTCTTGAGTAACCGTAAGCTCAAGCCGCGAATCCATAGGGAGATGGCCGCCGATAGCCATGTACTCAAAGCCAAAGGGAATCGTCATTCCGGCCTCGCCCTCTAATACGATGTTCCGGCGAATTTCCGCGACGCCTCCCTTTTTCATGGGTGGAAATGCGAGCGTCAATCCGCGGTAAGGATGAATCTTTGCCTCGTACGGCGTCCACGATTTGGCTCCCACCCCGATAAAACGCATTTCACCTTTTCCACGATCTTCCTTGGGCCAGATCGGCACGTGGGGCGGCGGGATAGTTTTCTTCTCGCGATCAATGGTTTGAAAAAGAATGTCGCCATTGAAGATTGCATGGCCCGACGCAAGACTATCCAAATCGTTTAGTTTCATCTTCGTCTGCTGGTCGAGAACTTTGAAAAGCTCTTCGTCATAGCTCGAAGCCGGATAAAGGAGAAGCGAGTGACTGAGGATGCGGACATCGCCGTCAGGCGCGCGGTTCCAGAGAGATGGATAGCCGTAATTGTCGAGGAGAAGGTTCGCAAAGAAAACCCCGCTGAAATAAGGATAGAGGCGTCCGACCACATTCTGTCGGATGTCTTTGCTCTTGGTGATGAAACTTCCCGTCGCCCCTTGCGTGAAGGTCAGGCAGGAAAGGAAAAGCACGCCGATGGCCAGCCGACGAAACCGCGTTCTAAAGACCTCCAGAATGAGCGCGCAAAAACCGAGAAAGAAAATCGGCCATGCCGCAAAAATATGGCGCGGCATATAACTGATATTTCGCCACGAGGTAAAAAGGGTGATGACACAGAGGCAACTGACTAACATCGAAATCCGACCGAAAGGCGCATCCGATTCAAATTCGTGCGACGGGGTTTCCGATTCGGGTTTTCCTGTTAGCATCCAGATGGCAAAACCGATCCCCAACGCGAGATAGATCAAGATCGAAGCCCATGCGCGCGGGATGGCGAGACCCATTCCTGAAATTAAAAGTCCCGCGAGCAAAATGGCCAGCGAACCCAATCCGATTTTCGCGCGACGCGAAAGTTGCGGAAGAAACGCGGCGCATCCGAGCGCGGCGATGAGTCCCGCTTGAATCGTCGGCTCGAACTCGAAGAGATACCGCAGCCACATTCCGCGCGGACCAAGATTTCCGAACCACTCGCCATAGCTGACGCTTTCGCCGGCTTGAGTTAGGTTTTCATGCTCCGTCAAACGACGAAAATATTTGCCTCCGGAATGCCGCGCCCAAAATTCAAGAATGAGTAGCGGCAAGAGCGCGGCCGTTGCTCCGAGAACCGGATAAAGCAAGCCTTTAAGAAAACGTTCGCGCGCTGAAAGTCTGCGCCGGAAGATCCTCACGGCTACCGATGCTCCAAGTCCCGCCGCAATGCAGACGACCGCCGATCCCGTCCCGTAATGCGCGCCGAACGATAGGGCGAGGCAGGTTCCGCCGGCAATCCAAGACCAGAGGCTCCATCGCCGCGAAGTGAAAAAGTAGAGCGCGACGCAGAGCCATGAAACCGATTGAACTGTGCCGATCGTGCGGAGCGAGTAATTGAGCAGATAGGGCGATGCCGACGCGGCCATGAGCGCGATCAAGAACCCTCGCTCGCCATAAAGCCGCCGTGCCGCGCCCGCCAGCGACACCATCGCGATGAGTCCCCAAACGAGCGAAAGCGCATACGTCCCATTGAGCGCGTTGGGCATGGCGTAAACCCAAAGCAGGTGAAAGAAAATCCAAAAAATCCGACCGCCAAAACTTACGCGTTCCAGAATTTCCCACTTCTCGGCCCAATTGGGTGTGTTAATAAAATCGCTGGCGACGGCTGGGTCACCCGCGCGCCACATCGGCCACTCGTCGGCGTTCATCATGGAAGGCGTCGTCAAAAAAATGCATCGCACGATCCACGTCGCCGCGAAAAACGCGAACACCCAGTGCCGTAACGGTCTCCCGAAAAGTTTTTCTTCGCCGGGACAGGAGGATGTAACGTCAGAGTTCATGTTAGATTCGAGTTAACGTATCCCCAATATGAAGACCACCATACCGCAAAGAGATCAAAAAACGCAAAGCAGACGCAGAATGTGTTGGGGCTAGACCCCAAGTGTCATATACTGGTCGGATGAGTTTGCCTAATGCAACGTCCGGCCGCGTGAGTCGCGGCAAGAAGGGTCCGGCGCGTCATAGACGCAATGGTCATGCACTTGGCGTTAAGTCGGCGGCAGTTGGCATACGTGCGGCGAAAGCCCGGTCGCTTACCAAAATCGCAACCTTCTCGTGGGTTCGGCCGATCACGTTAACGACGCTTTGCGCCATGAAGTGCGGCTACTGCTCATATACCGTAGAAAAGGCGTTGCCCCTTCCTTCGTTGAAAAGATTCCAGTCCGAACTTGAACAAGCGCGAGCTATGGGGATTGCGCAGCTCCGCCTCATCGCGGGAGAAGGCATCGAGACCCATCCGCGAGTCATCCAAACGGTGCGCTATTATGGCTACCCAAATTATGCGAATTATCTGACCGCCCTGCTCGGCGAAACTTTGTGCGGGGACGTTTCGCCAACATTCTGCGAACTCGATATGGGCGCCATGCGACTGGCTCCGCTTCAGCGGATTCGCCCTAACCTCTTCACCCTGCGTCTTTATTTGGAGACGCTTGATCCGCGATTACAGGCGAACGGCGTTCACGGCGCATCCCGAAACAAATGGCCGAGACATCGGCTGAGCGCGTTGCTCACGGCGGCACGGCTCGGAATCCCAGTGAATTCTGGGATCATGGTCGGACTTGGCGAGACCGAAGAATCGCGGCGACTCGCGCTCGAAATGCTCTCACAAATCGCGCGCCGTCACCGGAACATTCAGTCGGTCGCCCTTCATCCTTTTGTTCCAACTTCTTCGACTCCTTGGGAAAATCGCCCTGCGCCCAAGGTTGACGATTTGATCACCGCCATCGGCTGGGCGCGTTCGATACTTCCCGATGAAGTTGGCGTCGTTGCGCCGGGATTTCGTTATCCCGACGCCGCGCTCGAATTCCTCCGCGCCGGAGCCGACGACCTCGGCGACTTTGACCTAACAGGCAATGCCAAAACCGACGCCGCGACGTTCGACGCATTTCGGAAAATCGAAACCGCCCTCGGCAATTTCAATATCCGACTTCGCGACCGCCTTTCGATTTGGCCCAAGTTCGCCAACGCACGTTGGCTCACGCCGAAGCATGCAAACGCGCTCGAATTAAAACAGAGATGAAACGGTCAAAACATTCGAGAACGACTCGACACAACAGAGCGTGTGGCATTCGAAATGGCCTCATCCTCTGCATCCTCTTCTTCCCTGTTTAGTGTCGTGGCGCGAACTTGATGAATACGGCAGTCGTCACGGGATCCCACGTTAGTATCTCAAAATTCCATCGCTCTACTTTTTCATTGGTTTGGCGATCCATGCTCTTGAGACAAATGTAAGACGCCATCGCCTCTCGCAAGGCATCGGGATTGGTGAGCGCGGCCTTGGGCATCCTTGGATAATATTGGAACGAAGCGAAGACGTTATAGCCGCGACGATGAGCGAGTTCGAGCAGGTTTCCTTTCTCCTTCGCTTCGAAGGCTTCGGGATCGAGCGTGAATCCAAGACCCCCCATCGCCGGAAGATCCAACGCATAAGAGATGATGCCATCGTCGAATTCCAGAATGCCCTTTCCGATATCCTTCGCCCGGAGTTCTTCGCGCAGTCGCTCTCCTTCGCTCCATAGTTTGTGCAGACTCGCTTGATAACGTTCGCTTCGCTTGAGCTGATTGAAGGAAATGGAAGTGTACACAGAAAGCGCGAGGAGAAAACCAACGATGGCATAGCGCTCCATTCGAATCGGCGTCCATGAAACCGCGCGTCGAAACCGATCCGCAATAATCGCGCATCCCGCGTTGAACGAGAGAATCGAAAGGGGGTAATACCAATGCCCCTGATGCACCATTTCGACGTTCATGAAGTTGTATGTCCCCTTCAGCAACACGTAAACAGCGAGCGCCGCGAGCAGCTTCACCGCAGCGGAAAACGCGAGAAATCCTGCGGCGTTCCGCCCGGCGCGAATCCATGCGCCGATCAAAAAAACAGCGGCGCCTGCCATCGGCAATCCCATCTGCAAGGTTCGCCACGTAAGGTCAATGTAATCGCCGGGACGTTTCAAAAGCAGATCGAATGGAACGAGCGTTTGAAGCGCGCCGACGAGGTTCGTGCCGAGGGCCGTGCCCGATTTCGCCCGCCCGCTTATCGGGAGCAAGATGCCAATCTTCAAAAAGTTATATGCAAGATACGCGCCGACCAGCACAAGCGGCGGCAACGCCAGCGCCGCAAGATTTCGAATTCGGGTGGCGCTGTTCTGCTCTTTGGAAATCCACCACACCCACCCCGCAAACGGCACAAAAATAAAAATGTCATCCAGCCGGGCAAGCGTGATGAGGCCAAACATAATGGATAAAACCGCGATTGAGCCCGCGCGTTCAGAACTCTCCGATTTTATGGCCGTTATCGCAAACAATAGTGCCGCGCCGAAAAGCAGAATCGAAAGCGGAGACTCCATGCCATTGGCGAACGAACTTGGCGCGCCGTATTGAAGTCCCATCCCGTGAACGCGATAGATGAAGTAGTAGGGTCCGGGCGCGGAGGCAAGCACGGCCAGAGCAAACGATTCCGTCAGCCGTGCCACTGCAGCGGCAAAAAACCCCATGCCCAAAGCCACCATGAAAACAGAAAGAAAAAAGTCGAGTTGGATCTGCGCCGCTTGATCTTGAGCAAGGCCGAACCACTCAAACAGATAAGTAAGCGTAAACTGCCAAAGCGGATGGAAACCGTTCGTCGCGAACTCGCCGTCGAAAGTATAGAAGGACTTTCCAACGGAGCGTTCGGCAACACCGAGATAATAGAAAGCATCCACCGCAAAAAACTTAAACGCCGCCATAATGCCATCGGTCTGCCATAACCGGAGAGGCGGATAGGCGGCGAGCAGGGTGGCAGTAAGGAAAGCGAGCAAGGGACGCATGGGACGATTCGACATCCACCACTATACCAAACAAAACTCGCGATGCCGCTTATTCATCCCGCAGGATGGTCGTTTCGACCTTTTGGCGACCGAATTTGAGCGCGCGGCGGTGGGATGAAATATAAACGTCGAGCCGATCAGGTCCCTTAATCGCCGAACCGCGATCCTCAACAACTCCCCATCCCCATCCGGGGACGTAAATCTCCGTGCCAAATGGGTAATAGTTCGTATCGGCGGCAATGGTTCCGGAGCGCGGGAGAATGAGCCACGGAAAAACGATCCGCACCGGGATCATCCAAGGATGGACAAGGCTGTCGGTCGAGACGAGTCCGGGTCGCGGGGCGTGCGGTTTCGTTCCGCTAGAGGTAAGACCGCTGTAGGGTTTCCCTTTGTTGGGTCCGGTGGATATACGCTTGTTCCAAAAATCGAGTTTCAAAAATAGCCAACTCCCGCGCGTCCAACTGCAACACTCGCCGCAATTGCAGTAGGCCGTGACCTCCATCTCGCGCCACTCGGCTGTCCTGCAACCGCCGAGGGCGAAGAGAGAAGCGAGAAGGATGATGTGAAAAGAGTGAAGTGAGAAGAGTGAAGTGAGAAAAAATCGAAATCTCATAAGTGACTGTGTAAAAAACCGAGCACGTTTTCAACCTTCACTCTTCTTACTTCATACTTTCTAGTGCGCCGCTGCCGGTACTTTTTCGAGCGGCATCATTTCGCCTTTATCCAGATGCCGCGTGACGGTCGCGAAATGCGACGCCTTCGGATCGTGCGTAACCATGATCACCGTTTTGCGGAACTGCGGGTCTTGGTTCAGCTTTTGGAGGATCGTAAGAATTTCGTCGGCGGATTTCGCGTCAAGGTCTCCCGTCGGTTCGTCGGCGAGGATGAGATCGGGATCGGCGACCAAGGCGCGGGCAATGGCAACGCGCTGTTCTTGTCCGCCGGAAAGCTGCCGCGGATAGTGCGTCATTCGATCCCCGAGACCGACGATCTTAAGCGCAGTCTCAACGTGCTCGCGTCGTTCGGCCTTCGAAAGCGAAGTCAGCAGCAGCGGCATCTCGACATTTTCGAAGGCGGTCAAAACCGGAATCAAATTGAATGACTGAAAAATGAAACCGACGTGCTGATTGCGCCAGCCCGATAGCTCATTCTCCGACATCTCGCCGACGTCGGAACCCAAAACGTTGCATTCGCCATCGGTCGCGCGGTCAATCCCCGCGATAATGTGTAGCAACGTTGACTTACCCGAACCGGAGGGACCCATGAGGCAGACGAACTCCCCTCGTTCGATGTCAATGTTGACGCTGTGAAGCGCGACGACATCCGTTCCGCCGTGCGCGAAAATCTTGCTGAGATTGCGGACGCGGACGACGATCTCGCGTTGTGCGTTGTTGCTCATGACTGTGTTCCTTATGAAGCTGAAGTTGCGACTTTCATTCCGTCCTTGATCTTATCGAGCGGTTCGACGATGAGCGTCTCGGTTCCGATCAACCCTTCGGTGATCTCAACCCCTTTGGAGCTTTCCGCGCCGGTCTTGATCTTCCGCGCAACCGCCGTGCCTTGCGATTCCAAGTAGAGGTAAACCATCTGACCCTCCGCGTTATTCACGATGGCCGATCGCGGAATCCACACCTTGGGATTCGTCTGCGCCGTTTCGGCGGTTTTTTCCTTTTCTTCCTCGATAAAGGTCACCCGAGCATTGACCTCCGGGCGGAGAACTTTACCCGTGTTCACAATTTTGACTTTCACTTGCACGGTTGCTTTTTGCCGGTCGGCTTGCGGAGAAATCTCATCCACCTCGCCGTCATATTCAGTGTCGGGTTCGCTATCGAGCTTGATCTTGCACTTCTGCCCCATCTTCACTTTGGGCAGATCGTTTTCGTTAATGTCGAGCTCGACTTGAAGATCGGAGAGATTGGCCATCGAGACGACGGAGCTTTTCGCACCGCGCGTTCCGCCGAAGTTGGTGTTGGTGACAAGCTCGCCCTTTTCAGCCAATTTTTCCAGCACCGTTCCGTCAATCGGCGCGTGAATGATCGTGTAGCTCTGCTGCGTGCGCGCGTATTCAAGATTCGCCTCGGCCTCGCGGAGTTGCGCGGTGGCGGCGTCAATCATTTCTTTGCGAGGACCGATGACAACGAGTTCCGCATTCTTGCGAATCGAATCGAGCGCGGCTTTTGCGACTTCATAGGCCTGCTTCATTTGATCGAATTCCTGCGCGGAAATGATCTTCTCCTCGGCCAATTTCTTGAGCCGCTCAAGATCGGCTTCGCGCATCTTGAACGTCGCTTCAGCGGAGGCAACGTTCGACTTGGCCGACGCAATCTCCTGCGGACGCGAACCAGCCTTCAGTTCGGCCAGCCGCGCCTTAAGACTCGCAACGCGCGCTTCGGCGATTTTCACTTGCGCGGCGTATTCCTCGTCTTCGATCTCCAGAATCTTGTCCCCTTTTTTCAATACGTCGCCCTGCTCGATATAAATTTCCTTAACGCGTCCAATGATCTTGGAGCTGACCTCGATTTTGTCGCGCGGGATGATATAGCCACCCGCAGTCAGCACGGCCGATCCGCCCGATGCAATCACCGCTTCCTTTTGGATCTGCATTGTCTTAACCGGAAGCGCAGCATTGGCTTTGGACACCCAAAAATAACCGCCCGCACCCAGACCGGCGAGAATAAGGATAACGACAAACTTGCCGAATCCGCCTCCCTTCGCCCGCTTTTTCGATTTGTTGATCCGGAGTTTGTTGAGCTCGGTATCGAGATTATCAATCGCCATAAGTTCGCTTCCGTTAGATTCGTTTGAGGGCGCTCAAGATCGGTTCGCGCGAGGCGGTGTAAGCGGGGAGCAAGCCCCCGATGACCCCCATGATCCCCGCGAAAATGAGTCCATAGCCCCATAGTTTCCATGAGATGGTGAAATAGAAAATGACTTCGCTGAATGAACCGGTGAAGTTTGTCGTTCCCGTCGCGATATTGTTCATCGGCCACGCGAGAAGGCATCCCAAAACACCGCCGATCAAGGCCAGCAGAACCGATTCGATCAGGAAGCAAACGAGGATTGCGATGGGCGAAAAACCGAGAACGCGCAACGTCCCAATTTCGCGCGTGCGATTGGCGACGTTGGCGTACATCGTGTTCATCCCCGCGAAGCAAGCTCCGATGGACATCATGATCGCGAGGAACGAGCCGAAAGCCTTCAGCGGAGTCGAAGCGCGGGTTTGCTCCTCATAATAATCGGCTTCGGTTTTGCCGTTGAGCTTAAGTCGCGGATCATCTTCCACTTGCTTGGATATCGCTTCCACCGCCGCGGCATCCACGGCCCGCACGACGGCCGTGTTGTATCCTGTGCGATCGAATTCCTGCATCAGTTCCTGATAATCCGCCCACATTTCGGAATCGAAAGCGGTTCCCCGTCCATCAAAAATCCCGACAATTGTCGCGGGACCTTTGCCGAGATGCGTCTGGTCACCGATCTTCATGTTGCGGAAACGATTCGAAACCGATTTCGAGACGATCACCTCCCGCAACCCGGGAGTAAACATCCGCCCTTCGATGATTTTAATTTCGGGTCGAAGCTTCAACGATTGCGGATGAATGCCGCGAATCTGGAGATTCGAGGGCTTCCCTTCCTTGTCGTTCTTCGGCTTGTTGACAAGGACGAGCACTTCCGCCGCAACGAGCGGTTCTCCGGCTTCGTCCTTGGCGATTCCCTGAAGGTTGCGAATGATTTGATAGCGATCAATTTGCAGCGTGCTTTGTCCCTCGGATTGCACACCCGGCCGCAGAATCAGGACGTTCAAGGGATTGCCGCTCGAAACGAACGCCTCTTCCAATCCCTGCGCAAGCGACATGACGATGACAAAGACGGCAACCACGAGGGCAAAGGTCATCGCCGTCATGATCGTGCTCGACCAGCGCATGACGAGGTAATTGATGTTGTAATTGATCGGGATCAGCATAAGGACGATTTCATTTCCATTTCGAATTCCCAGAAACCCCGAAGGGGTTTCGTCCCAAAGCCTGGGGTTGCCGAGCGAAGCGAGGCTACCCTAGGGAAGACGCGGCCATTCTTCGAACCGCAACGCGGTTGCGCCATTCTGACTTTGCCCATTCTCAAACGACGCAACCTCGTTGAGGTTACAAGATTAAATCTTCGCAACCCGAGGTAGTCGCTTCGCGACAACCCCGGGCTTTGGGACTCAGCCCCCTTGGGGCTGAATGAAAACGGCAAGACGTGCTTGGAAAATG
Source organism: uncultured Candidatus Sumerlaeota bacterium (assembly GCA_964586185.1). Classification (GTDB taxonomy): domain Bacteria; phylum Sumerlaeota; class Sumerlaeia; order MVZB01; family JAJFLK01; genus CAZPIK01. Next base: position 14,538 of record CAZPIK010000033.1, read on the forward strand.
CAGAACGAAGTTGAATGGTACTGGCTTTCATGAAATTCACGCGTCTCTATTCCAATCGGCGCATGGCTTCGGTGATTTTGAGTTTTGACGCGCGAAGCGCCGGAAAGAGTCCCGAAAACACGCCGATAAAAAGTCCAATACTGAGCGCGAAGAGAACCGTGCTGGGGGCAACGTCGAACCGCCGAATAAAGCCCATCGTTAGTTTGGCAAAATCGAGGCTGCTCATCAGATACGCGCCCAGCGTCGCGGCGAGTGTCCCCAAAAGCGCAACAAAGACGGCCTCGCCCATCATGAGCGAAAGCAAGATGCGGCGCGTGTACCCCAGCGACTTCAAGATCGCAACCTCGCGAATCCGCTCGCGGATTGTCATCGCCATGGTGCTCGCCGCGACCAGAAGCATCGTGAAAACGACGACGGAAGCGATGGTGCCAATTAGCACCCGTACGTTTCCAAGCATCGAAACGAAACCTAACTGAAAGGCCTTTTCGGTCTCCGTTTTTGTTTCGGCTGGAGTATTCCGGAACGTCTTGTCCACCGTCTCAATGATCCCCGGAACCGATTCGGGATTACGGGCCTTGATCCAAAATGTCCCGACCTTATTGGGTTTGCCCAAGGCCTCGTTCATGTAATCCATCCGGAAATAAAGAAGATCATCCCGGACGGGCGAGGTAAAACTCCCGGCGATCTTAAGCTCCAAATCCACGGGAAAGATCGTCCCTTTAAGCGTGATACGGTCGCCGTCTTTCCAACCGAATCGCTCCATTAGTGACTTCCCGACGACCGTGGCCATTCGCTCGGATTTGAAATTCGCCTTGGTTTCGTCGGTCGCGATATATTCAGGAAACAAATCCCAAAGCTTTTCCTGATCGCAGCCGAAATTCGGAAAAAAGTTTTTGGGTTCGATGTATTGTCCGCCAAACCATTGAAGCGGCATGACCATGGCCACGTTCGAGATTTGCTCAAGTTTGCCTTGGTATGAATAGGGTAATTGATCGGCCAGCGAGGTCGAGCGGCGGACGGCAACTCTCAAGACGCTCCCTTCGGTCACGGGCGGGTTGATGAGCGAATCAAGAAACGTCTGGAGCGTAATCAAGAGCAGAAGCGAAAAGCCAATGCTGAGGATCGTAAGCGCGGTGCGGCGCTTATTCCGGAAGGCGTTTTTGTAGATGAATCGTCCGTAGTTCATAGTCGTCCGACCGGATTCCCAACCCATCTGGGTTTGGGAAGATTTCGCGCACCCTCCCTAGTCTAAGGGAAAGAAGGAAGTCGCGCTAGCAAAAGAGGCATAGCGTCCTCTTCGAGCCTTTCAGTCCAGTCTTCTTATTGCCTCCGTGATTGTCATCCCCGAAGCCCGGAATGCAGGCCAAATTCCAGAAATAAACCCGATCCCCAAACCAACTCCGAGCGTCAGTTCCAAAACTTGCGGCGTGACTCTGAATTGCTCGATAAGTCCCATGGTAATGACGTAAAAATTGAGCCGCGTCGCTCCGAGAGCCAGAAGGCAGCCCAGCGCTGATCCGAAAAGTCCGATACAGACGGACTCACCAAGGATAAGCGACATCAAACGGAGGCGGGTGAACCCGATGGATTTCAAGATGCCGACCTCGCGAAGCCGCTCGCGAACCGTCATGGCCATCGTACTCGCGGCCACGAGCAGCATCGTGAAGACGACGACTCCGGCAATCATCCCCATCAAGACCTGCACGTTCCCGATCATCGAACTGAAGCTCAGGATGAACGATTTTTCGGTCTCGGTCTTCGTTTCGGCGGGAGTGTTCTTGAACATCCCGTCAATCGCCTCGATGAGTCCGGGAATAGCCTCCGCGCTATCGGCCTGCACCCAATACATCCCCGTTGTGTTGGGGCGTCCCATCGCTTCGTTCATATAATCCCAACGGAACAGAAGCGAACTCGAACGGAAATTCGTATGATACGAGCCGACAATTTCGAGGTCCAAATCCACTGGAAAAATGGAGCCTTTGAGCGTGATCCGGTCGCCCGGTTTCCACCCGTATTTTCGAATCAGCTCGTCGCCCGCAATCGCCGCGTTCTTCTGCGTCTTGAATGCGGCTTGGGCTCCCTCAGAAACCTTGAACTCCGGAAACACCTCCCAAATTCGTTCAGGATCGGTCCCAAAATTGGCGAAGAAGTTCTTCGGCTCCTTGTAAACCCCACCGAACCAATGGAACGGCGCGATATTTCGAACATGCGGGATTTCCAAAAGCTTGTCGCCATAGGAAATCGGCATTTGATCGGTAATCGTCGTTGTCCGCTTAACCGCCAGCCGCATCTCCGCAAAGTCGGATACAGGCGGATTGAAAAACATGTTCATGAAAGTCTGGAACAAGACGAGCAGGAAAAGCGAGAAACCAATGCTGAGGATCGTCAGCGCCGTGCGGCGTTTATTTCGGAAGGTGTTTTTGACGACAAACGTGGCGAAGGTCATGGGCTAATGCGAGTCATTTCGCGGGGTTTGGCTCACCCTGTATCGGCGGAGGGTGGCTGGATGGCGCGATAATTGCACACACTCCTCCCGGCACCCCGCTATTTGACTTCGTATGATACACCCAAAGTTTGGCGGTTATGAAATGCATGTCCGAATGGCATGATCAAGTGACAAGGAAAAGCGAGGAATGGGTCGGATCATCCAAATTCGACATGCGAACATCCAGCGACGCCAACGTGAGATTGTGTTTTCGAGCCAAATGCAGAAGGTAGGCATCCGTCCATTGCCGATGTCCCTGAAGCGAGCGAAGTCCGAGATCGGTAAACGGCAAATCATCCGGCAGAAAACCGTGACCCTGGGCCTCTGTAAACTCGCGTAGTACCGCCTGCGCTTCTGCCATCTTAAGGCGGGGCGCTTGCTCTATCGCGCGATCAAACTTCAAAGGCCGAGTGGCAAAACGCAAGAATCCCCCTTGCGTCATGGGCGTTGTATAAAAGCGCGCCAACCGCTCGACAAAGGACCTTGCACTATTGTGCATGACATGATCGCCGAATATTGCGGCGATGAGTATGTTCACATCCAATAACGCCTCAGTCGGCCTCAAGGGCATCGTCTATTTCCTTTTGGGTGATCGGATGACCCGTCGGCTGAATGATCGGAAGAACTCGAGCTGAGGGCTGTTCCGGATTGAGCCGCCGCGTAAGTCTTTCAAGCAATTCCTTTTGCTGCGTGGGTGGAAGTGCTTCAACCGCCGATTCGATATCCGCGATTTCAGTTAAGACCCGCATGGCCACTACTCCTAACCGTGATTCTAGCACAGATAAGGAAAAGCCGCGAAGCGCGAATTATGCAGCGGTCTGATGCCGCCTTTCTTGTGGCCCGGCTTAGCGGATAACGAACGAACCCTTCTCATCCTTCACAATCTTCTTCGGCCCCCGATAAAACGTCCTGCCCGCGAATCCGCCGGTGAGGCGCACCCAAAATAAACCCGCTGAGCGATCCAAGACAATGGCCTGATGAAATCCGTCACGCATGTTCGGATTGGCTTCGGGAATTGAAAGAACCTCGCACTCATGACCCTTCGTCGGATCGCCCGGATAATCGGGGAGACTTTGTAAATCAATCCGCAATCCTTTGCCAACGATGGCGCGAGCGACGGATTGCATCTCAGGCAAAGCATTCTTGAAATCGGACGACGATAAAAACGCGTCGCGCAATGCATCGCTTGCGGCCGCGGGTTCGGTCGGAGGTTTGACGGGGGGTGGCAATGAAGTCCGCGTGGCGGTTACGCGCACAGTCAAAGGCGGAACATTGTTTTGCTCTCGGTTTGGGTTGCCGCTGCTTTCCGTACCGTTGGATCGGCATCCGCTCATCATTAAAGCAACAAGTAAAATTCCCTTACCGAATGAACTAAAAAATTCATTTCGCATCTTTTGCGCCCTCAAACGGAGCCACTGTAAATACGCCATTTGTATTTTGCGCGATCTTAATAGGACCTCGAAAATATGTTATTCCCGCGACGCCGCCTACGACGCGGACCCAAGCTAATTGCCGCGTCTGATCAAGAACAAGAGAATATCTAAATCCATCGTGTGTAATCGGGTATGGCTCGGGGAGCCGCAAGACTTCGAATTTTGAATCTCCCGATTCAGAATTCAAATCACCCAGTGGATCGTACTGACATTCAGGCAGGTCATGAGGGTTAATCGGTAATCCCTTTGCAAAAAGGTAGCGCGTTGCCGCTTGCATTGCTGGCGAAGCCTTCGCATATTCGGCAGATGCCAGAAATTCCTTTAACCTTGATTCGCGTGTGGATTGGGCGGCACTCGAAGCAGGAGGCGTGACCGTAATGACTGGTACGTTATTCGGGATTTCATTTTCCGTCGTATAGGATTGGCATCCCCACAGCGCTAACGGATAAACAACCGATGTCATGGATATTCTGCGTCTATGCTTCATAGCAGGGTTTCCATCACGTCCGAATCTCAATCCGATTTTGGCATTTGGGGCAAACCACACGCTCCCCTTGAAACGTCGGACTGAGTTGTACCGTTCCTCCGCAAGCGCATTGAAACGCCTCCCAACCCCCGCCTCCATTTCGAGTATAAACCATCCCCGCCGATGCGTCGCGCACAACCGGTTCCAAGTTAGACGCGGCCGTTTCTGCGCTTTCCGCATGCGGTACCTGATGCAATGTTCCGCAACGCGGGCATGCAATCTCCTTGCGACGGTAACCTTCGGGAACGCTGATCCTGACACCACATTCGCACATCATCGGGACGAACATGCCGATCATCCCGAGCAAATTGCCGACTTCCTTCGCGCGACCGATGGCCGCCTCGCGTTTTTCCTCGGGCGTCACGGGGCGCGGCGAGGCTTCGCGCACAGCAACTGAATCTGCGCTCGCGAGCGACTTGGAACCGATGACGTGTCGCGCTCCGCCGACGACTCTGCGAAACGCAGCGTCGTATTGAACGTATCCCGCGCCGCCGGACATCTCGCGCAAAACCTTGACGCGCTGCGTCGTCGGCGGATGCGTCGAGAGCCTACCGACCGCCGCGCGTCCTTGAAGCGGATTGATAATATAGAGCGGCGCAACCGCGCGATTGACGCTCCTCATTCCCGACGCCGAGCCTTCAATTCTTTCAAGCGCGCTCGCAAGTCCCTCCGGATATCGCGTGAATCGCGCCGCCATCGCGTCGGCAAGAAACTCCCGCCTACGCGAACAGGCGAAATACAGCATCTGCGCAAAGATCGGCGCCAAGATCGCGAAGAGAATTACGAGCAGCAGAATGACAATCTGCCCGCCGCCGTTATCCTTGCTCGACGACCGTCGCGGCGTTGCGTGCCGAAGCCCACGAAGAAACATGTCGGAGATCATTACGATGCTGCCGAGCATCACCGACGCCATCGTCATAAATCGAATGTCATAATTGTAGATGTGGCCGATCTCGTGCGCGACGACACCTTGTAGTTCGTCGCGATCCAGTCGCGCAAGCAATCCCGACGTAACGGCGACGGCGGAGACCTCCGGTTTACGCCCGACTGCAAACGCGTTCGGCGTCGAATCTTCGATCAGAAAAACGCGCGGCATTTTCGGAAGCCCCGCCGCGATCTTCATCTCCTCGACGACGTTCCAAAGTTGCGGGTGATGCTCGGGACCGATCTCATACGCGCCGACGCTGCCGAGCAAGAGACTATCGCCTTGAAAAAAAGCGATGAGCCAAAGGATGAACCATACAATCGCCGCGCTCGCCATTCCAATAAGGCCGCCCCTCTCAATATCCACGGCAGCGCCCATCCCAAATCCCAAAGCCAACAGCAACGCCCCCATCATGAAAATGAGCACGCGCGAACGTCCGATGTTTTTGTCTATCACTTCCCACATGAAGGCCGCTCTTAGAACTGCACCTTCGGCGTTTCCCGCTCGGCTTTGTTCTCAAGCTCAAAGAACGACTCTTCGGTGAAATGGAACATCCCCGC
>CAZPIK010000034.1:0-20388 GCA_964586185.1 uncultured Candidatus Sumerlaeota bacterium
TTCAGGGCTTGCGACTGACGCGTAACCATTCACCCAAGGCGTTGCCTTGGGCTTTGAACCTTCGTCCTTTCAGGACGAAAATCAGGTGGTGGTGCAGTTTCAGACCGTGATTGGTTCCAAAAACCCATTCGGTTTCTTGAAGTCGTCGCGATGCCGTGGTATCGTCTCCGCATGAACAAAAGAACCGACAACCCACAAAAAAAGAATCCAAACGCCGTCGCACTCGGAAGATTGGGCGGTAAAAAAGGCGGTGTTGCTCGCGCCAAGGCTCTCACGCCGGAGCGACGCAAAGAAATCAGCCAAAAGGCTATCGCCTCGCGCTGGGAGCGTGATGGCGGTGACATTAACGTGCTGGCGCACCGAATTGGAGAAGCCGCTACTAAAGGAAAATAGGTCGCTATACAAAAAAACATACTTCAATACATAAAGAAACATAAAAATTTAACTTCACTTCCAAAAATGCTTGTGAGATTTTCATCTCACTACAAAGACTCACTTCCCAATAAAATAGCACTTGACCAGCAATTTGGTTTTGGTGTATAAGCTCTATATCGCCAAGGAGGCGGTCGAAGTGGTGTCTAGATCATTCACGCTCCAAGAACTCGAAAGCAGAGTTGTTGCGCTTAGGTTACAGGCCAAACAGATTAACGCTGAGGCCGACGCCCTCCAATCCGCTATTGAGACACTTCGCAAGCATGAAAAGCAACAACCCTTAGAAGAGGGTGACGATACGGATTTTTCGGCTTTAACAGTGGCTGGCGCAATAGAGAAAATTCTGCGTGACGCGGGCAAGGCTCTACATTACACAGAAATCTTGAAACGACTGAACGAAAAAGGAAAAGCCGCGACGGATGCGGGCGTAAAATACACCCTGTATCATGACGATAAGGGAAGGTTTGACAAGAAAGGACTTGGCAAATTCGCCGCTAGAGCCAGCGGCTAAAAACGATAATTGCCGGACGCGCCAACGTCCGGCAATCGTAAACATAATCCCCAAGCGAAGGAGAAATTATGAGAAACCACGTCTTAGGTGGCTCTGCATTTAATTATGCGCGACCCCCACCATTTTGTCAACTAAAATAATTTGGTAGTGTTGGAAATACTCTGGTTATGGGCTTGAAATCCCATAACCAGAGCCTTGATGCGGTGCGCCAGTAACTCAATTGGTCAGAGATTGGCCTGCTAAGCCTCTGGTTCCGGGTTCAATCCCCGGCTGGCGCACCATAACTAATACAAGTGTCGAATCAGCGCAAGAAAAAAGTTTGAACTTTCAACTTGACCTTACTTGAGCGTTCAAGTATTATTCGCTCATTGAAAGGGACAAGTAACATGAATCGGTTGCCTCTTAAACGCCAGAAACAAATCATCGCCGCACTATGCGAGGGTTGCTCAATTCGCTCTACGGTTCGCATGACTGGCGCGTCCAAAAACACAATCCTCAAGTTACTCGAATCGGTCGGCAAAGCCTGTATCGCGTTCCACGATGCGAACGTAAAAGGCGTCAAATCGAAGCGCATTGAATGCGACGAAATTTGGACATTCGTAAAAAAGAAAGCCAAGCGCATTCCTGAATCTCAAAAGGACGTTCTCGGAATCGGTGATGCGTGGACTTGGACGGCGATTGACGCGGACTCGAAATTGATCGTCTCGTTTCTCATCGGCAAGCGAGATTTGAATTACGCGAGAGCCTTCATTGAAGATGTCGCCTCGCGGCTCTCTAATCGCGTCCAGTTGACCACGGACGGCCTAAAGGCATACCTGCAAGCCGTGGAAGATACTTTCGGAGCGGATGTTGATTATAGCGTCCTGAATAAGATTTACGGTTCGGATCATGCTGGCGAGGCGCGTTATAGCCCGCCCACCTGTATCGGGATCAAAAAAGAAAAGATCGAAGGCAATCCCGACATGAAGAAAGCCAGCACGTCTTACGTGGAACGCCAAAACCTGACCATGAGAATGAGCATGAGGCGTTTTACGCGCCTGACCAATGGATTCTCGAAGAAACTGGAAAATTTGATCTACGCCGTGGCTCTCTATTTCGTCCATTACAACTTTTGCCGCATTCACCAGTCACTTAGGGTCACACCCGCAATGGAAGCTGGCCTCTCGGATCACGTTTGGGAGATCGAAGAGATTTTAGGACTTTTGAACGCGGAAAAATCAAACTGACCCATCACCGAAAATCAACTTCGTTCGCCACGGAACACATTTTCGAGCGACAATGATGAGATGCGCCGTTTGCTTTACGTCGGCTGGACGCCCGCTGCATCTTCAGGTATCCTATTCAGAGACGGAGTTAGCGAAAATTATCACGCTCTATGAACCAGATACTGAAGAATGGATTCGTCACCGGGAAAGGAGAACGTCATGAGTAAATGTCACGTGTGCGGAGCAAGCGAAACCCGGAGACAATCAGTCAGCGAAGTTTTCCAGATCGGTGGAGCGCGGCTTTTGGTCGAGGGAATTCCCGCGCGAGTTTGCGGACGTTGCGGCGAAGCAACTTTCTCCCGTGAAACAACCGAACGCATCCGGGGTTTGACTCATGCTCGTCGCAAATCGGTTAAAAAGATTGAAATGGAAGTTCTCGCGCTGACGTAACGCTCGCGGGCTCACTTGCAACGGTACGATCCACCATGAAAAAACTCCTCTCCATCCGACCCAGCCCGCCGGGACATTGGGTCGGCGACGGATTTCCCGTCCGCTCGATCTTCAGTTACAGCGGATGGGGCAAAGACTTAGATCCGTTCCTGCTATTGGATTACGCCGAACCGACGAAATTTCCGCCAAGCAAAACGCCGCGCGGGGTGGAGACGCATCCCCATCGCGGATTCGAGACCGTGACAATTGTTTATCAGGGGGCGCTCGCGCATCGCGATTCCAGTGGCGGCGGCGGAGAGATTGGTCCCGGCGACGTGCAATGGATGACCGCCGGTTCGGGATTGGTTCACGAGGAATTTCATTCGCCCGATTTCACGGCGCGCGGCGGAATGCTGCAGATGGTTCAGCTTTGGGTGAACCTCCCCGCAAAGGACAAAAGCGCGCCGCCCGGATATCAAGCCATCTTGAGTCAGCATATTCCCTCGGTCGCGTTGCCGGAGGGAGGCGGCTCCGCGCGAATCATCGCGGGCGATTATCAAGGAACGAAAGGTCCCGCTAAAACTTTCACGCCGATCAATTTATGGGATGTGCGGATGGATCAGGGATGCAAGCTGACCCTGCCGTTGCCCGAGGGTTACACGACCGCGCTGTTTATTTTGAGCGGCGAAGTTGCTTTGGATGGCGGCGCGGCGAAAGCGGGCGAAATCGCTCTTTACTCGCGTGAAGGGGCGGACGTTGCAATTGAGGCGAAGGTGGAAACTACTCTGCTCGTGCTGAATGGAAAGCCGATTGCCGAACCGGTCGCCGGATATGGCCCGTTTGTCATGAACACCCGCGAAGAAATCGCCCAAGCGATCCGCGATTTTGAGAAGGGCCGCATGGGAGAGATTCGGCGGTAGCCTCGACAATACGGCGAGGGATGTGGACAATTAATCGGACTGCATGTTAAGAATGAATCGTGTTGAGTCGTGAATTTTCGGTCAAGCATCAATAACGTGAACATTCCAAACAAATCGCTTTATCGGCGGGAGCGGGTGCTACTTGCGCTTCTTGATGCTTTGGGCGGTATGATGGGGAAGCTGGATTTCCAGAAACTGCTATTCTTATACACTCAAGAAGTTGAAAAAGTTCCGAGTTATGAGTTCATCCCATATCATTATGGCGCATTTTCCTACACTTCTTATGCCGATAAGAATCGCCTCATCGCACGGGGATTTCTGCAAGATGAGGAAAAACATTGGAGACTAACCGATTCTGTTGCGCGTGAAAGTGTATGGTCTCAAGTGACAGGTCAGGACATGGATGCGTTCGTAGCGCGATACAAGTTTTTGCGAGGTGACGATTTAGTTGCGCAGTCTTATCGCAAGTATCCCTACTACGCCATCAATAGCAAAATGGCAGATCGGATATTATCTAACGATGCACAAGCGTTGCGTGCGATTCAGGAGGCAAAGCCAAGTCCATTCATGCCCGGGTTATGCACGATCGGCTATGAAGGCAAAAGTCTTGAGAATTACATCAACCGATTAATCACGGGAGGCGTTAACCTACTTTGTGACGTGAGAAGGAATCCGCTGAGCAGAAAGTACGGCTTCTCCAAAGCAACGTTAAGTCGAGCGTGCGAAGGCGTGGGCATCCGGTATGAGCATCTTCCTGAGTTGGGTATTGCTTCGGAGGAACGACGGAACCTTAAGACACAGGCCGATTACGATGCTCTTTTCTCGGTATATGACCGTCGATGCCTTCCAATCCAATCCGACGCATTGCAGACAATTCAAAGTTGGGTTAATAGCGGATATCGCGTGGCATTGACATGCTACGAACAACACCACGAACAATGTCATAGGAGTCGCGTTGCGCGTGCACTCGAAATGCGCGCTGGCGCTGACATGACAACTTTGCATTTGTAAGGCGATATTCTCGTGCCAGTTGAGCGCATCCTCATCGCCGCAAAGACTTATCCAACGCTATCGCGCAAGTATGGAGAAACCGTTTGCACCGCGGGTGTCCGTCAAGACGGCTCATGGATTCGCCTATACCCAGTTCCTTTCCGACGTTTGAATGAGTGGGAGCAATATCGCAAATTTGAATGGATCGAATGCCAAATGGACCGCAACGACTCCGATCCTAGACCAGAAACCTATCGCCCTGGAGCATTCGATGAAATTCGTCGTATTAGGCATGTTGATACATCTGATAACTGGAGGGAACGTCGACGCATATTTCTTGATAATCAGAAGGTTTATACGCGACTTCAAGATTTGATTGACGGAGCCAAATCGGAGCAGCGGCTATCTTTAGCGGTGTTCAAACCCACGCGCGTTATCAAATTCTTTTGCAAACTAGACGGACGGGACTGGGATCATGGGAAACTGGATGAACTACGCCGCATACACGGACAACTCGATCTTTTCGACGATGACTCTTGGCGCCGGACGTTTGAAATAGTACGCAAGCTCCCCTATAGATTCTCCTATCAATTTGAAGATGAAACGGGTCGAAAGAGTAATCTTCGCATCCTCGATTGGGAAACCGGCGCACTTTATTGGAATTGCCTACAGGACGCGAATGGGGATGAAAAGAAGGCTCTTGAAAAGGTTCGCGATAAATACTTCAACGAGTTTTTGGAAAAGGATTTGCATTTCTTCGTTGGCACACTCAAACAGTTCCATTTTCGCGCTCCCAACCCATGGGTCATCATCGGCGTTTTTCCCATACCCCACGAACGTCGACTTGAGTTCCTGTGAAGCGCCTAGCTCAAAGATAACTGGATTATTCTTCAATTTCTGGACGTAGCCGCTCCGATATGGCAAAATCGCGCGAGGCTTACCCGCCTGATCGGAGAAGAGAATACCATGAAGCCCTTTACCGTCCTCACCGGACTCGTCGCGCCGCTCGAAGCGCTGAACGCCGACACCGACCAGATCATCCCCAAGCAATTCCTAAAGCGGATCGAGCGCACGGGCTACGGACAGTTCCTCTTTTTCGACTGGCGGTTCAAGGCCGATGGCTCGCCGAATCCCGATTTTGAAATGAACGCCCCCCGCTATAAAGGCGCGACGGTGCTTCTGACCAAGGACAATTTCGGGTGCGGATCCTCGCGCGAACACGCCCCGTGGGCGCTTGATGATTATGGATTCCGCTGCATCCTTGCCCCCAGCTTTGCCGACATCTTTTTCAACAACTGCTTCAATAATGGGATGCTCCCGATCCGCCTCGATTCGGCCGTCATCGAAAAGCTCTTCGCCGAAGTTCGCGCAAACGAGGGTTACAAGCTGACGATAGACCTGCCCAACCAAAAGATCGTGAAGCCGAATGGTGAGACGATTCCGTTTGAAGTTGATCCCTTCAAGAAACATTGTCTCGTGAACGGGCTGGATCAAATTGGCTTAACGCTCGCACACGAAGAAAAAATCGCGGGCTATGAATCCCGTCGAGCCGCCGCCGTTTCGGCATAAGGGACTTAGAAAAACATTTCGGCAACGCGATCCGCGTGCATGATGCCGCGTCGCGCAAGACGGAGTGTGGATTCGTCATGATAAATCAACGACTCTTCGCCAAGTTGTTTGAGTTCGGCGGCGTATAAGATTCGCAAGTCGCTTTCCTGTTCGGGATGCCATGCGGCAAACCAATCATTGAGTTCACCCCAAGCGACTCCTTCGGTACGTCTCACGGCAAGCATCATAATTTCCGCTGAAGCTGCGCGGGGAGATTCGGGTAATGGTTCTGGAATCGCAAGCCCGCCGGGATCGCCTTTCAAGTAAGCCGCTAAGTCGCGCGGATTGGCGTATCGCCTTCCGTTCAAAACGCCATGCGCGGATGCGCCAAATGAGTAAACGTCGCAAGCTCGCCAATACTTGGAATTGTGTCGGCTCGGACGGTCCGGTTTACACCAATTGGAAATTTCATACTGAATATAGCCCGCCGTTTCGAGCGAATCCATCAGCGCTTCGAACTGCGCGGCTTCGATCTCCGGTTCGGGCAACTTCCATTTGCCTTCCGCGTGCCAACGTTTGAAGGGAGTTCCATCATGGAGCGTCAGGCCGTAGGCCGAGATGTGATCGGGATTGAACGTCAGAGCTTCATCCAAATCGGCGCGAAACTCTTGAAGCGTTTGTCCGGGCAGACCAAACATGAGATCGAGCGAGAGATTGTCGAAGCCGATCTCTCGTAACGATTGGAGCGCTTGACGCGCGGCCTTTGCGTCGTGATCGCGCCCCAGTATTTTCAAGTAATGATCGTTGAACGATTGTACTCCGACGCTCGCGCGATTGACTCCCAGACTTCGCGCGGCGGCAAGCCGTTCAATATCGGCAGCGGTCGGATTGACCTCCATCGTGATTTCGAGGTTGCTGCTTCCACGATTCAAAGTCCCGCCCAAATCAAAGACTTCTTCCAGCGCAGCGAAAATACACCGCAGTTCATCCGGCTCGATAAGACTCGGCGTTCCTCCGCCCAAATAAATGGTATCCGCACGCGGCTTACTATTGAGGGCAAACCGCGCGGGCATGGTGCGTATTTCATCAATGAGTCGTTCGAGATAACGCCCGTTCAAACTGAAATTCGGATGCTCCGCGCCAAAGGTGTAGAAATCGCAATAAGGACACTTGCGCGCGCAAAACGGCCAATGGACGTAGATGCCAGCAGGAGAGACGGACTTGTGTGTTCCGCTTTTCATGATCGCGTCTTGCGCGATGGAAGAAAGTTTTCGGCGTCGCGAATGAGCGCCTCCAGTTCTGCCGATTCATGTCCGCTCGTCACCGTCAAACGAAGCCGCGATTTTCCGGCCTCGACGCTCGGAGGTCGGATGGCCGTAACCCAATAGCCCCGTTCGCGCAATGCCTCGGACGCCCGTAGCGTCTTATCGGCATCGCCGTAAACCAATGGTAGGATGGGAATCACTCCATCCGATAGGATGAACCCAAGTTTGGCAAATCCCGCGCGGACCATTCGCGCGCTGATTTTCACTTTTTCCAAACGTTCCGGCTCGGCGGCGATGATCCGAAGCGATTCCTTCGCGGCGCCCAACGCTGCAGGAACCAATGCGGTTTCGAAAATAAATGCCCGTGCGCGATTGACCATAAGTTCAATCACCTCTCGCGCGGCGATGACCGCTCCCCCCTGCGATCCCATCGCCTTGGAGAGGGTCATGATCTGCACGACATGATCCCCCGCAACTCCGAATTGCGCGCACGAGCCGCGCCCCCCCTCGCCGACGACTCCCGTTCCGTGCGCGTCATCCACGATGAGCCAAGCGCCGAATTCAAGCGCAAGGCGATTCAATTCACCGAGCGGCGCAAGGTCACCGTCCATCGAAAACACGCCGTCGGTAATGATCAGTTTTCGCGCGTGCGCTGGAGCTTTTGCCAAAATCGCGCGCACAGTCTCCGCGTCGTTGTGGGGATAAATCTTAATGTCGGCTCCACTCAATCGGCAGGCGTCAATGAGGCTCGCATGATTGAGTTGGTCGCATATAAGCCAATCGCCCTGTCCCGCGAGCGTCGTGATCGCTCCCAAGTTTGCAAGGTATCCGGAGGAAAACAGCAAAGCGGCTTCGGCGCGTTTGAATGCTGCAAGTTGCTCTTCGAGTTCAACAGCCAAACGCGAAGTGCCGGTGACGAGCCGCGCCGCTCCGCTGCCCGCGCCCCAATCACGCGTCGCCCGAATCGCCGCCTCGATCACCTGTGGGTGCGTTGCGAGATCGAGGTAGTTGTTCGAGCAAAGATGAAGATACGGTTTTCCTTCGATGATAATGTGCGGACCGGGCGCGGAATCAAGCGTCACGCACTCACGCCAAAGCCCCTGACGCTTCAGTTCATCCATTTCCGATCGAAGAGAATCAGTCATTCCGCACCGCCAAATATTCGCGCGTGGTTTGAATTCGCGTAGTCGCTTTGAGCGTCGCGATGACACCGTCGAAGAATTGCTTGCGCTGCTGCAGTGTCGGATTCATGACCCGCGAAGCCGCCAGCGGTTTTGGAAGCTGATCGCGATACTCTTCCGGCTCGGCGGCGTCGAGCCCATGTAGAAGAAAAGTCATCGGCCAACCTCGCGCGGCTAATCTTGTTAAGCCTCGCTGCGTCGCGCGAAGTCCAATCACCATTCCAAGGCTCATGTGAAGCGGCAACCGTAGGTTGGGCGAAACAGCCAACGGAAGCCGGAGCAAAGGTCGCGCCGACCGATCCGTCCAAAACTGCTGCGGGGCGAGGTCCATCGCCGCGAACGACGCCGAGCCATATTGTCCCGAAAAATCGTCGCGGCTCGCTGTCGTTCGGTGACGCAGTCTTCCCGCGCTAAACCGTAGAGCGGCGTTCCAAAAGGTCGGGAGAATTGAACCATCGTATTGCAATCCCAACTCGGCGCAAGTCGCAAGCACACGCGGTCCGGCGTCATAACCCGGCGCGCGGAAACCGAGAGGCGCTACCCCGGCCAATTCGCCAAGGGTATTTTGACAACGCGCGATTTCGTCCCGCAGTTCCGCGTCGGTTAATTGCTCCATCCCGATCCGATGATGTTGAGAATGATTCCCCAAATCATGACCCCGACGGAGAATTTCACGTATCGCCTCGCGTTTGTGATCGAGTTCAAGATCGCGCCCGACTACGAAAAATGTCGCGCGAATTTGAAATTGATCCAACCAATCCAGCAATCGCGGCAATGCCTTTTCGAAAATCGGATCACGCTCGAAACTATTGACTTCCGCATATCCATACGCAGCGGCGATTGTCCAGAGGCCATCCAAATCCACATGGATAAAACAAGGAGGCGGAATCGTCGGAGATTTCAAAATTCGAGGCTTTCAATTCACTCATTGCGGCTGCAAACGAAGCGCCTCGACGCTCATCGCGCGGGTTAGGCGCTGGCATCGCTGTTCCAATTGATCGGACGTCACGGCTTCAAGTCGCCGCGTTGAAAAATCTTCGACCACATAGGACGCTGCCGCCGATCCGAGCACGACCGCTTGCCGCAACACGTCCTCCGTAATCGTGCCCTGCCGAGCGACATACCCTGAAAATCCGCCTGCGAAGGTATCGCCCGCGCCGGTCGGGTCTTTAACTTGTTCGAGGGGCATGGCGGGTGTCGAAAAGAACCCATCGCGCGAAAACATGAGAACCCCATGCTCGCCTTTCTTGATGATCGCGCGCTTAAGTCCCATATCCAATAGCTCAGCGCCAGCTCGGGGAAGCGAGTTTGTATCGAAAAGCATTTTGGCCTCGCCCGCGTTCAAGAGCATCACGTCCACTCGGCGGATGACTTCCATGAGCGCGTTCCGTTTTGTTTGAATCCAGTAATTCATCGTGTCGCAAAGCACGAGTCGCGGCGATTTTACCTGCTCAAGCACCTGCAACTGAAGTTCGGGGTCAATATTCGCGAGGAACACGACGGCGTTATTGCGGTAAGATTCAGGAATCGTCGGACGGAAGTTTTCAAAAACGTTCAAATGGGTGAAATGAGTGATGGCCTCATCCATATCGCCCTGATACTCGCCGCCCCAACGAAAAGTCTTGCCGCCGCGAACAACCTCGACACCCGCAGTGTTGACGCCTCGCTTGCGCAAGCGTTCCAGATGCTCGGCAGGAAAGTCCTCGCCCGTGACGCCGACGATATCCACTGGCGCGCAACAGCTCGCCGCGATGGAGCCATAACAAGCCGAACCGCCAAGCGCCCCTTTCTCCTCGCCATAGGGGGTTTTGAGATCGTCCAAAGCTATCGAGCCGACTATCAGCACACGGTCATTCATCGCGTCAATTCCTCCACGCATCGAGCCTTTTTGAGCGCGCTCGCCCAACAAGATTGCTTAAAGTTCAATCCCGACGCAATCATTTCCGCCTAATTTTCCGTTGTTTAGGCCCTCGGAGTGGACTAGGTTGGAAGCGACCGCGTTCTGAATGACTCACGTGGAGGCCGACCGATGACAACTCCCGCTGCGACGACCCCTCGCCCGCGTAAAAGCGGGGGAATCAAGCGCCTGATATTTTCCCTCATCCTGCTCGGCATGATCGTGGGATCGCTGGCCATCGTATTTCGCATTGCCGAATTGCGCGCGGCGCAGATCATCGCCAACAACACCGACTACGTGCATGCGCGAAAAATCATGGGCAACACGGCCAAAGGCGAAGGCCGTTACATTCAAGATCCCGAGCAAAAAGTCATCGCGCAACCCTATCTGCTTTATATCCCCTCGCCCGGCAATAAAGACATGGGGCACAACGAACACGGCTATCGCGGTCCAATCATTCCAGTCGAGCGCGTCCCCGATGTCGCTCGCGTGCTCTTCATCGGCGGCTCGACGACTTATGGCTGGGGAGTCCAAAAAGCGGAAGACACCTATCCACTTCGATTGCGTGAAGCCTTGATGGAAAACCTTCCGCCGAACATCAAGGATGTCGAGGTCATCAACGCCGGATTGCCTTTTGGCACGAGCGCCGAGCATCTCACGCATTACCTCCTCAAATTCCGATACTATCATCCCGATCTTGTCGTTATTGACTGCGGTGGCAATGACGCGGGGGTAGATCAGATTGCATTTTACCATCCGGATTACAGCCACTGGCGGCAGGAGCTGGCCACGGTCAAGCCGCTCCCGCCCAAATATCAATGGGTCATGAAGTCGAGCATCCTGAGCCTCTTTGTGATCGAGTGCATGCAGCTTGATTTCGTGCAACGGCAAGGTTTCATTCGGGAAGATCAACACACGCCGCCACTCGCGCCTTGGTTCGTCGAGCGTGAGGCAAAGTTGCGGAGTTCCGCAGGCATGCCCGACGAATATCTGGCCTTTTACAACAACATCCGTGCGCTCATGCGTGAGGCGAAAGCTGATGGTTCAAAGCTGATGGTCGTCCCATTCATTCCCAACCGAAATAACATCCCCGGCTATGGATACGACAAAGAGTATCTGGGGTATATCCGCCGCAATCGTGACATTCTGCGGCGTCTCGCGGAAGAATTCGAAGCGCCTTTTGTTCCCATTGAGAACAATGATCTCCCCCGCATCGGCTGGAGCGATCCATTCTGTCATTTGAATATTGACGGAGAAAAGGCGAAGGGACGTTTCCTCGCGCCGCATGTCCGCGAAATTTTGGCGGGAATTACGCCGAGAAGCGAACCCACCCTTTCGCCCATTCCGGTCATTGAAGAAACTCCCGTCCCGCCGCCCAAGGAGTAACAATGCCGAGCGCTACAAATTCATTTCGGTTCAACCTGAGTCGAGCCTGTCTTTTGACTCTTGCTGCGATCTTCCATCTTGCGCCGCAAATTTGGGCTTCAGATCCCGAACAAGAAGCAGATCCGCCGGAAGTCAAACTGGGCGAGCGGCTATTTATGGACACGCGATTTTCCAGCCCGGCGGGAAGCAATCGCATTAGTTGCCGAAAGTGCCATCTTGTAGATGAGGAAAAGGAACGTGGGATCCGCGCCTATGTGGATTACGACGCGCGAAGCATCATCCCTCATCGCGAAGGGGACGAATATGCCGTTGAACTTCGCAACTCGCCCACGATGCTCGATTCCGCATTCATGCCGCTGCTCCATTGGGACGGCGAATTCACGTCGCTTGAACAACTTACAAAAACCACCCTTTCCCATCGCAATATGGGTTGGCTCGAAGGCGAACAAGAAACCGCATTCGATCAGGCCTATCGAGTGTTATTGGAAGATCGCGGCGGCGACGAAGAATTCCCCGGAACCTATGAAGAACAATTCCGGTCGGTTTACGGCGTTGAAATCAAAAATGTCAGTCGCGATGGCGCGATAGATTGGATCGCCCGATCCATGTCGGATTACATGCGCAGCCTACGGATGACTTACACCTCGCCCTACGACGAATTCATTAAGGCGAATCAATTGGAGGATGGACCTGTCGCTGGGGAAGATCCCAAGACATACGCCAAACGTCATTTGCTTCGCGTGCTCCAACGCGAAAAGGCCGGAACTCTGAAGCTCCCCAAGGATTTCGACGGAGAGGCTCTCGCGGGCTTCAAAATCTTCTTTGCGACGGAGGGTGAAGCCAAAACTGGGCATTGCATTGTTTGTCATGTTCCGCCCGCGTTCACCGATTTTTCGTTCCACAATATCGGAGTCGTACAGGCCGAATACGATTCACTTCACGGCGAAGCGTCGTTCGCCGAACTCGAAATTCCCGGCGCATCATCTCCCCGCCCGAACGAGAAACTGCGTTCGATTCCCGCAGCCAAGGATCCGCGTTTGGCCGATCTCGGTCATTGGAATTTTGTGAATCTAAAAACTTCTCCGCTCCGTCGGGAGAGCGAACCCGACGACGCATTCTTGAGCCGTATGATTGCGACATTCAAAACGCCAACGCTCCGCAATCTCAAGTTCACCGATCCCTATTTGCATACGGGTTCGGCCAAAACCGTGGAGGATGCGCTCAAGGAAATCGTCGAACTCTCCGCCCTTGCCCGCGCGAGCAAGATTCGATCCGGCGATGAAGAATTTACAAAAGTGAATGTCGGCAAAGATGAAATCGCGCCGCTCACCGCGTTTTTGAAATCGCTCAATGAAGTTTACGAATGAAGCACTTTGAGGCTTCCCTCTCGCCAAGCCAGCGCAATAATTTCCGAACAGATTTGCGCTCCCGAGCAATCCACCTGTTTTGAGCTGGCCTTCGTTTGCGCGACGCGCTTCAGGGCGTCCGACCAATTGAGCGAGCGAAAATCGTCCGCGCTCACGGGTATTCCCAATCCGCAGACGAGCATATCGCGCGAGAGGGCGACCGCCTCCACGAAATCAGGGCGCGGCGGAAACACAAGCGGCGTCCGTGTCGCCATACATTCGGCGCAAAGGGAATAGCCCAACTTTCCGATCACCGCGTCCGCGCTCGCGCTCGCATCGGAGTGTTCCATAAGTCCCTTTGGAATGACGTGGACGAATTTCTCGGCGGCGGGAATGGGCTTAAAGGTGAAAAACTGCGCCCCGTCGAAGCTTCCGAGTTGCGACCAATCCACGCCGTCGTAGCCATCCTGACCCAGATACAAAAGATAGAGTGGCTTTGCGGGATCGAGTCCCAGCTTTGCACAAAGTTCTTTTCGTTTATCGCGTCCCGTCCGCGCGATGACGGGCACATCTATTTGTTGTCTGCACGCTCCCATTTCCAATGCCATACCCGGTTTCAGTAACAAATCCCCAGCGGCGTAATCGAATCGCATCTGCTCTATCAATCGTCGTCCCGCTTCGGCAAGTCCCGTTCGCCCATCGGCTGCCGCGCGTTCTGCGAGCGTTTCATAAATCTCGACCCACGTAAAATTCGTAATACAAATCGAGGGAATTCCCGCACGCTTCGCAACCTTAAGCGGAAACGACGGCATGTCGGTCACCACAACTCGGATTTGATGTGATCGAAGAAACGCGATCTCGGCTTCAAGCAACGCCTGCGCCTCACGGTTCACATCAGCGGCGCGTTGAAACGTAAGTTCCGTATCCACGCGTGTGCTGTCTGGACCGAACGTTCCACAATCGAACCCACCCGAGTCGAGCGTGTACTCGCGCCCTATGAGTTCCTGATCCAAAAACCAACGGGGTATATCGGTGCGAACGGCCAGCGGAATTTCGGCGGGTAACGCTTTAATCACTGCCGCCGACCGGACGAAATGGCCGAACCCGTGCGCGGTGATGTAATAAGCAACACTCACGCCGCGTGGCTCCGATTCGCCAACCGAATTCTCGGATCAAGAGAGGCATAGAGCGCGTCCACCGTAAAATTGATCGCGAGGAAAACGACGCTCGTCATGAGGATATAGGCCATGACGAGCGGACGATCCACATGGATCGAATCAATCAGAAGCTTGCCCAATCCCGGCCACTGGAAAATCGTCTCCGTTACAACCGAGAACGCGAGCAACTGACCGAACTCAACTCCCGCGACCGTGATGATCGGAATGAGGGTATTGCGCAAGGCGTGGCGACCGACGACTCCGCTCTCCCCGAGCCCTTTCGCTCGCGCGACGCGGATGAAAGGGAGCCGCAAAGTATCGAGCATCTCGGAACGAACAAGCCGCATGAGGATCGCGACGTGATGCAACGCGAGCGTTAAGGCGGGCAACAGCACGTGCGACCAGCCGTTCAGCGTCAGCAGGCTCCACCGTGCGCCCAAGAATTCTTGAGTCTCCCCTCGCCCCGACGATGGAAGCCATTTGAACGTCACCGAAAAAAGCATGATGAGCAAGATGCCAAGCCAGAACGTCGGAAACGAAATTCCGATCATCGAACCCCACATGGAGCCTCGCGAGATCGCGCTCCGAGGACGCGCGCCCGCCCAAACGCCGAGCGGAACACCTACCGCCAACGCAATGAGCATCGAGACCATTGCGAGTTCCAACGTCGCCGGAACGCGCTCAAGAATAAGCTCTCGAACCGGACGGCCTTGATAATGCGAGATTCCAAAATCGCCTCGAATGGCGCGTCCCATAAATTTTGCGTACTGGATCATGACGGGACGATCAAGCCCCAATTCCTCGCGGAGAATCGCGCGGTCTCGCTGCGTCGCCGTCGGCGGCAGAAGAGAATCGAGCGGATCGCCCGCCGCAAACAGCAGCGCAAACACGATCACGCTGACTAAAAGAAGACTCACGATGGATTGTACGGCGCGGCGGAATAGGTAAGGTAACACTGCGAATTACGCCGAAGTCTGGGATTGCAGGCGTATCAGCCCAAAAGGAGTTTGCTCGTCCTTTTGGCCGAGCGGATTATCCATGAGAATAGCTTCGATAAGCTTGGGATTTTCGATTCCCGCCGTCCCCAGCGCCCATGATCCGCCGATGTCATTCACATCCACGACGGCTGCCGGAAGTCCCGTGCGATCCATGATGGCGCGGGCAACTTTGTTCGGGTCTTTGGGTCCAAGGATCACACAATCGGATTGGAGGGGGGACGTCCCCGCCGCGTCAATCGTCGCGGCTTGCATTCCCGCGATACGATAGAAATCGCCCCGACGACCGAGCAGTTTGCCGAGCGCGCCCACGACCGCCGCCGCCGCGATTCGCGTTCCGCCGCATTCGTTAATCGCGCACTGCATTGTTTCGGGCGACCGCAGGCCGATTCCATAAGGCACTTTTCGCACAAATCGCCAGAGCACTTTTGCAAGCAACCCAATCTTGATGTCGCGCGCCGGGATTGCGCGGCCTTGCGTAACCGCAACGACCTTCTCACTCACAAAGCAAATGTCGCCTGCTTGACGGACTTCGCGCGAATAACGGTCAATCACCTCGACGATATCGTCGTTCACCGTGATGACATGAGTCTTCACCGGAACTCGCAAATAGGTTGTCCCGTTGACGGCGATCGTGGGTGACTTGACTTTGGCCATTCCCGCTAAACCTCGCTCAGAAAAGCTAAAATCCCCTTTTGAACATGCAGCCGATTTTCGGCTTGATCGAACACGATGGAATTGAGTCCATCCAAAACTTCATCGGTGATTTCCTCGCCGCGATGCGCGGGAAGATCGTGCATAATGAGCGCGCCCGCGGGAGCATGGTTAATCAATTGCGCGTTGACCTGAAAGGGCAGAAAGACTTTCTTTCGCGCTTCGGCCTCACTCTCCTGACCCATACTCGCCCAAACGTCGGTATAAACGAAATCGGCATTCTTAACGGCGCGCGCGGGATCGGATTCGAACATGTAACTTCCGCCCGTCCTCGCGAAGTCAGGCTTCGCCGCGTCAATCGCATGGGAACTCGGCAGAAATCCATTTGGCGACGTAACCGTGACGTGGATTCCCAACTTTGCGCCGATCTGAATCAACGAATGGCAGATGTTGTTCCCGTCGCCAACATAAGTCAGCCGACGACCTTTGAGCGATCCGACCTTTTCGCGAAGCGTAAAATAATCGGCAAGCGCCTGACATGGATGCTCTTCATCGGAGAGCGCATTGATGATTGGGATGCGGCAATGCGCGGCGAGTTCATCCACCGACTTCTGCAGAAAGGTTCGTGCGATGGCAAGATCAAACCATCTCTCAATGTTTTTTGCGATATCGTGAACGCTCTCGCGCTTGCCGAGACCAATCTCCTGCGGCGAGAGATAGACCGCGTAACCTCCAAGCTGGAACATTCCGATCTCAAACGTCGCCCGCGTCCGAAGCGACGGTTTCTCGAAAATCATCGCCAGCGTTTTGCCTTTCAAGATCGGTTTGGGCGAACCGGCCTTCAGCGAAGCCTTGAGCGTCGCCGCGAGCGTAAAGATTGATTCAACGTCCTCAATTGAAAGATCGGAGGAGCGGCGAAGGTCGCGCTTTCTCGTGCTCGGAATCGGATGGCTCATCATCAGGCCGGAAGCGGCGCGCCTTTCACGGCTTTGGCGACGATCACCGCAGCCTGATCCATGTCCTCGCGCGAAACGTTCAACGGAGGAAGAAGCCTTAGCGTCTGCCCCGCAGTGCAGTTAATGAGCAATCCCGAAGCTTCGCACGCCGCGACCATTTCCGGACCGCCCGACTTGACCTCAATTCCAATCATCAGCGCACGATGCCGAATCTCAACCAAGTTAGCGCAAGCGCCGATTTCCGCGCGGAGCCGACCGACGAAGTAGTCGCCGCTTTCAACTGCTTTTTGAGGCCACTCGCCCTCGACCAACTCGGAAAGATAAGCCAAACCCGCTGCGCTCGTAAGGGCGTTTCCGCCCATCGTTGATGCGTGAGCGCCGACGCCAAACGCCTCCGCAATTCGCGCGGTCGTAAGCATGGCACCCATGGCAAGGCCGCCGCCAAGGCTCTTGGCAAGCGTCATCACGTCGGGCTCGATGCCGTAAGCCTGATGCGCAAAGAGCGCACCCGCCCGACCCAACCCGCACTGCACTTCGTCAAAAATCAGCAGGAGGTTCTTTTCATTGCACAGAGCGCGCACGCCGGCAAGAAACTCCTTCGTCGCGGGTCGGATGCCCCCCTCGCCTTGAATCGGCTCAAGCATGATCGCGCAGGTCTGATCG
This sequence comes from uncultured Candidatus Sumerlaeota bacterium, assembly GCA_964586185.1. GTDB lineage: Bacteria > Sumerlaeota > Sumerlaeia > MVZB01 > JAJFLK01 > CAZPIK01. The sequence goes on from CAZPIK010000034.1 coordinate 17,536, forward strand.
GTGATTTTCGATTTCACGGATTCGAGATTGTTGAAATCGGCGTAATCGAATCCTTCGGCGGGGGGAAAGAAATGCTTCTTAATTTTGTCCTGTCCCGTCGCCCACATCGTCGCGTGGGTTCGACCGTGAAACGAATCGTTCATCGTAATGACGCGAATCCGCTTCTCGTTCTCCCCATGATTCTCAAACGAATATCGCCGAGCGATTTTGATCGCCGCTTCGTTGGCCTCAGCACCGCTATTGCCGAAAAAGACGCGGTCGGCAAAACAGTTTTTCGTCAGCAATCGCGCCATCTCGACCTGGATCGGGATGTAATAGAGGTTCGAGCAATGGACGAGCGTCTCGGCCTGCTCTTGAATCGCGCGGGTGATCCGCGGATGGCAATGCCCGAGATTATCCACACTGATGCCGGTCAGAAAATCGAGATACTCGCGACCGTCGGCATCCCACACCCGCGAACCCGCGCCGCGCACGATGGCCAATCGGCGGGGACCATAATTCGGCGTCAGGCAGGAATCATGCAGATCGCGCCACGCGCCGTTACCATGCTTGGGCAAATTCTCCGGATAAACGCTCATCGTGGGATTGGCCATTTCGTTTCCCCCTCCCGGCGGGAAACCCCATATCATAGCGCAACGCCGCCGGGGGTCAAGGGAGCGGGATTACCCCTTCAGATAATAACACGCCTCGCAGTGGCGTTCCTCGCCTTGGCAGCAGGAATAGAAAAGTTGGAACAACGCCTGTTGCCGACGTTCTGTGTTGATCAAATCGCCGTCACGTCCTGAAATCCCAAACAGCCGGTGTGCCATGAATTCGGTAATATGATTGCTCGGCAGCGGCGGGAAAATAGCGTAGAGCTTATGTGCTGTTTCCGCGAGCACGTCATTGCCGTTCTTCTTCGCCCACAGTCCAAGAGCAGGAATAACCGCGTTGAACATGAGCGACCGCGCCGTGGATTCGCCCAAGAGTGCCATCTTTTTCGCCGAGGGTTTTGCCGTGAACGAATAGTGATCAGACCAAAATGAATCGGGCGATTCGATTTCCAGGCGTGAAACAAGATCGCGTATCGCCGGATGCGGTCGCTTGGTGGGTTGCGATTCGCGCAAGAGTCGCTCCCACTTTTGGACGAGTTCGACCCAACCCTTGAGCGGCATCGCACCGATTTCGAGCGAGCGCGAAAGCATTTCGGCCACCGCTCCCAAACGCCGGCACGGAAAATTCACGGGTCTGATTCCGCGATACCATCTTCGCGTTGCGGCAATCACCCGATCCGACCAATAAGGCTTGAACCGTTCCCAAATTTCATTCAGTTGTTCGGCATACTCTTGCGCCTCGACACATGGCGAATCATTTTCATCCTCATTGGCTTCAATTTCGTTTGGCAATAAGCCTGCAACACCGAGCAGTATGGCTTCGATGCCGATCCGACGTTCGGCGGGATCCAATTCGCGCGCGTAATCGAGCAACTCGCGCACTGGAGTTCTCTTGGCCAGCAGATAATAAAGCGATTTTCCCACTCCCGAACCGAGACTCATCATGAGCGATTGATAAAAGACCTGTTCGAGATCGCCCGCGCTCGCCACTTGGTCATCCAGTCGCCGAATTTTAGCAATCAATCGCTCGTCACCCGCACGATCCAAAAAAGCCGCAACCATCTGCGCGTCCGATCCAACCATCAAGTCGTGACAACGACCAACCCCCTCAGGGCGCGAATAAGCCAAATCATCGGGCGAAAGCGAACGACGAATCGTCTCGATGTCGGGAAAAACATACGGTTCGATTTCCAAACGTGGAATTCGCTCGCCATTGTGAAGATCGTCATGCTTCGCGCCGTCGTCAATTTGATAAACGAGGTGCAATACGACGCTATTGTAATCCATGTCGGATTCATGACGATGCGCGCGCCACTCCGATGCGTAAAGGTGAACTTCGATATCTCCCGTCACAACTTGCGACCCGATCATCAATTTTGCCCCGCGAAAATCGGGTCCCGCCGCGCCGTTCCATCGCCCTGGATCGAGCGCGCGAAGAGGCCGCCCATCTGCAAGTTTCATTCCTTCGACTGCGAGCATTTGATGCGACCAGATAGCCTGAATCAGCCTCTCGTTCAGCGGCGTTTGGACTTCGGATTCGGCGCTTCCGTAAGTCGTCGGTCCGCCCGATGACAAGCTGTGTCGCATGAGCGCCTTGAACCGTTCGCGGTAGTCCCAAAAACTTAGCGCGGATTCCGGAGCGGCGGATGCGGAAACGCTCATAGCAACCGTTCACTTCTTTTGAGCTGCGTTGGTTGTTGTCTTTTTCTTGGACGAACTCTTCGATTTTTTAGCGGTCGCGGATTTACTGGAAGTCTTTACGCTCTTTTTTACTGTGGTTGTTGGCGCGGGAGAAGCCGGAACTGACGCCACTGCTTTGTCCGAGATCGCCGCAAGAGTGCGTTCGACTTTACCGCCCTTGCTACCGGCGCGATGCCCGGGAAAGAGTTCGGAGTAGCTGAACACGGCTACGCCGCCCATCTTCATCTCTCCCGCTTTCTTGATCTGATCGGCGTATTCCGAATTACCGGTCCTCGGCCAGATTCCAACCCAAGTTCGATTGCGGCGCTGCGGCGTGGCAAATGGCTCGCACAAATCGTAGAAACGCTTCATATCGTTTTTGACATACGCCATCGGGACGACGGCATTCACCCACCCCTGATCAATCCACAAGTTTACGTCTTGACATGTTCCTTCCCGCCGCTTTTCGGCAGAGGCGACGCAGGTCGCAGTGAGTTCAATCCCAGGACGGGCTGATGTTATGCCTTCTTTGATCTCGCGAATCGCCGTCGAAATATTCGACGCGCGATAGTTGAGCCAT
>CAZPIK010000035.1:0-20257 GCA_964586185.1 uncultured Candidatus Sumerlaeota bacterium
AGCGCGATCCGAATCATTTGATCACGGTTGGCCTCACTCCTTGGTCGCTTCCATTCGAGGATTTGTATTCGTCATTTTCGCCGGAAGTTCTTTCAAAGTCGCTGGATTTTATGGCGCTGCACGTTTATCCGAAAGGAAGCATCGAAGTGAACAACGCCGCGTTGCAGGAGATGATTCTCCGTGCGGCGCACGTCGGCAAGCCGGTGGTCATCGAGGAATTTTTTCCGCTCGGTCCGCCTGAACTCGTGGATGAATTTTTGGAACGCTCGCGATCGTGCGCGTCGGGATGGATCAGTTTTTATTGGGGCGATACGATTGACGAACTGCGCGGAAAGCGAAGTCTCAAGGAAGGCATTCAAGCCGCATGGATCGAGCGGTTCTCGGTTTTCGCGAATCTGAATCGCTTCAAACCGCCCGTCCGCGCGCCGGGAGATAGCGCCCTTACCGCATCGCTCTTGAAGCTGCGGTCATCAAAAGAGGAACGGCAGAAACTAGAAGAAGACTTTAAGCAGGGAATCGCCGAGGGGGGATTTGTTGACCTCAAATTGCGAAACTGAGGGTGAATCGTGCTCCAAGCGATTGATCGAAACTTTCTGCGCGCATATCCGGATTGATCCGGAAGGGGATTTAATTGGCGTCCTCATAACGCAGGTTCGCCCTTATGACCACACGAGCATCCGGCAGGAATTTGTCACGCCCTCGAATCAGGCGATTTTAGACTAGCGGCATTGCTCCCGTAACTGCCGCCATTTGTCGCGCATGGCATGGATGACTTCGGAGTATTCCGACTCGGACTCCTTCACGAGATTGTGTTCTTCAAACGGATCCCGCTCCAAATCGAATAATTCCTCGTAAGGCGGCTCGGTAGCGATATACCGCGCGTATTTCCAACGTTCGGTTCGCACCCCCTCGGTCTGCGGAATCTTCCCGCCAAAATCGAATAGATGTTCATAGAACCACTCTGTCCTAAGCGCGGGCGCGGATTCCTGAGTGATGAGCGGAACCAAACTCTTGCCCTGCATTTGAGGTGGAGCCGTAATTCCCGCGTATTCCAGCATCGTGGGCGCGAGATCGAGATTCAGCGTCATTGCATGGGTTCGCTTGCCGCGATTTGATTTCGGCAATCGGGGATCATAAACAATAAGCGGCGTGCGAATGGATTCCTCATACATGAGCCACTTTCCTTCGAGTCCGCGCTCGCCCATGAAGAAGCCGTTGTCCGAAGTGAAAATGATGATCGTATTTTCCGCCTGCCCAATTTCTTTCAGCGTCTCGACGATCCGCCCCACGACTTCATCCACACCGGTGACGAGTCGGTAGATGCTTCGCGCCGATTCTTGATAGAGCGTGGGATGCGAGAATTCCTTTTGCCAACGCGTGTGGCCTTCGGAATTGCGGATGAATTCGGGGAGCGCTTCTCGATATTTCGGATCGGCGGTTTTGGGCGGAGCGATGGTCACATCCTTATAGAGTCCCTCGTGCGCGGGATCGTATCGGAACAATCGCTCCTTCGCGCCGTCCTCGACATGCGGCGCTTTGAAGCTAATGGAAAGACAAAACGGCTTGTCGCGGCTCGATTCATTCAGAAATTCGACGGCCTGTTCGCCTTGCAAGCGCGTCAGGTGGATCGGTTTTCCTTCGCGAGTTTGGTCGTAGCTACCTTGTCCGGGAAAACCTCGAAAATAATCGAACTCCGTTACGGGCAGATCGCCTCCCAAGCCCCACTTGCCGATAAATCCCGTGCGGTATCCCGCCGCGCGGCGAAGGAGAACGGGGTAACTCGCGGCAAGCTGCTCCGCTGAAAGAGGAGTCGAGAAATCGTTGATCCCATGACGGCGCGCATATTGCCCCGTGAAAATGCTCGCGCGGCTGACCGCACAAATTGCCGTCGTGCAGAAATTATTGACGAAAAGCGTCCCTTCCGACGCGAGACGATCCAAATTCGGAGTTTGGATGATCCTGTTTCCCATGCAACCAAGCGCGTCCCATCGCTGATCGTCGGTCAGGAGGAAGATGATGTTGGGCCTCGTATTGAGTGAGGCTTTCGGAGTGTGCAGGAAACATGCTGTCATCAGTCCCATGCAGAATAGCAGGAACATCCGCGCCGTACTGAAGAGCCGAATTCTCATAGAACCTCAAATTCCCTCATATATTGGTCACAAAAAAGCACAAAAAGCGCAAAAAAAGAAACCGCATGTTTTGCGCCATTTGCGCCTTTTCGCGGCTAAAAAGATTTAACTCAGCTTCCGCTTTCCCTCGCGTGAGTGAATGAACGCGTCGAGCAACGCGGCCAGCAAAATCACCCCGCCAATGACCGAGTATTCCCAAAAGGTCGAAATGCCGAGCAAGTTAATTCCATTGTAAATGATCCGCATGAGCAGCGTCCCCAGAATGACGCCGATGACGGTACCCTCGCCGCCGCGCAAGGAGCATCCTCCCAGCACCGCGGCCGCAATGGCGTATAGCTCGAACGCCGTTCCGAACGAAGTTTGCACCGACGAAAGATATGCCGAGTAAAGGACGCCCGTCAACGCGGCGAGCGCGGCGCAGGCGATGTAAGCGGCGTTCTTGCATCGCGCGACGCGGACGCCCGAAAACCGCGCCGCCTCTTCGTTCCGTCCGATGGCGTAGAGGTGCCGACCCAAAACCGTCCGCGCGAGAATGAAGTGGGCGATGAGCGCGATCACGGCCATAAAGACGAGCGGGATGGGAATATTGCCGAGGATAAATCCGGTTCCGAGCGATTGAAATGTTCCATGCCCTTCGCCGAGTCCCGCCGCGCCGCCATTGGTCAGCACCTGCGCCAATCCGCGAAGGATCATCATCCCAGCAAGCGTCGCGATGAACGGCTGGAGATTCGCGCGCGTCACAAGCTGCCCGTGGATCGCGCCGACGCCGATCATCAGCGCCATGACGATGACCGCCGCCAGCGCCGGGTTCATATCTTTCGTTCCAATGAGAAACGTCGTCAGGAGCGCGGAGTAACCGACGACCGAGCCGACCGAGAGGTCAATGCCGCCCGTGATGATGACGAGCGCCTGACCGATGGCGAGGATCGAGAAGAAGGCCGTCACCCGCGCAAGGTTTTGGAGATTGTATTCCCCGAGGAAGGTGTCGCCGGTCTTAAGCGCCAGAAACCCCGCGAGGAGAAAAATGAAGACAGAAATACCTAGGATTTTTTTCATGACAAGAGTGCCCGCCCGATTGAGGCATCTGCATTCTTAGAATCCGCGGGCGAATTTCAACGTTCGTCTCTTCAACGCTTTTGGTTGACTTCATTAGTAAGATGTTTTAATACGTGACATGTTTGGTTTGAAATTGGCGTCTCAATGATGGAACAACCCAAGTCATCGGTTAGGATTGGCGAAGTGCTTACCCAGTGCGGCCTTGCGACCGTGGGGGACGTCGATCGCGCGCTAGCCTATGCCCGGCGGGAAAAAGTCCGTTTGGGCGAGGCGCTTATTCGGCTGGGTCTCGCGAGTCAGGATAAAATTACTTGGGCGCTCGGAGTCCAGTTTCAGCTTTCCTACGTGGACCTCGAGGACTCCATGATGGACTGGGAATTGCTGTTGAAACTGCCTCTTGAGGAACTTCGCGAACACCTTCTTCTTCCACTGGCGGCGGTCGAGGGACGGATCCATGCCGTCATTGCCGATCCCACGAGTCCGGGATTGATCGGCGTCATCGAGAAACTTTTTCCCAAGCGCGAAGTTATCGTGCAATTAGCCTCGCCTGAAGAAATTACGGAGATGCTGGATAAAGCCGAGCTGATGCGCGCGGAGTCCGAATCCTTTGCGCAAAAGCTGATTCCCGCCTCCGAAGCGACGACGTTTGCGGGATGGATCAAGCGGCTCGGCGCGGGACTCATCCATCGGATTGCCGTCCTGCCCGATCCGCGCGATCCGCACTCTTATCTAGCGAGATATGCCCCCGATATGCCCGACGAACCGCATGGGTTTTCGGAAAGCGAGATGCGCGGACTCGTCGCGATTGCCGAAGGCTGCTTTTTGAAAAGCTACTCATTGCCGGGCGGATTCGGCGGGATCCTATCGGCGGATCGCGCGACTTCGTCGAGGCCTGTTAGAGGAGTTTTTTTGGCGGGCGCGCAAGGTTGCGCTGTCGCGCTCGAAGCCCTTGCTGAGTTTTCAGATGACCGCTATACCCCGCTACGACCTGTCTTGTTCGCGGGGGACGTTCCCCAAACGGTCAAAGCAGAATTGCTGCAAGTTGCGGCGGAGTTCGCCGGACGCGCCGATGAACCGACGCTCAGTTTTGAATCCCGATTGGACGGGTTCGTGAGGGCAGTTTTTCAATTCGAGATTCCCGATTCATCGAGTCGTCGCGCCGTCGCAGCTGCCTTTGCCTCCGCCGAGCGCTCATCCCACGTGATCTTTGAAATCGAATCGCCGTTTGAGCTTCCCCTGCTCGCGGCGGAGAAAAAACGGAATGACCGCTGGATGATTGTATCGCGGCTTCCGATGACCGAATCGGATTGGGTCGTGGTGGGACGCGTTGCCGATCCGGTCATCATTTCCTCGCGCGCTTCGAGCGCCGAACGCCGCCGTTTGATTCAAGATACTCTGGAGAACGCGGGAGGATTCCCAACGTGAGAGTCCAACATGATCCGGGAAGCATGGGAGGAGTATTTATCTACGGCGGCGGGCGAACCGCAGAACCGAAGAAGATCACGCTGCCTAGCGCGGAAGACAATCTGGTCGTTTTTCTGCTTTACGCCATGGAGATCGGCGTTTCGGACATTCATCTTTCGCCCGGCTATCCGCCGATGTTTCGGCTGCACGGTTCGCTGCTTCCGACGGATCGCCCCGCACTCAATCGCGAAACGCTCCACAATCTTCTATATGATTTGCTGGATGACGACCAGCGCAAGCGGCTAGAGCGCGACAAGGAATTGGACTTCGCGATGCAGATCGGCGACAACGCGCGGTTTCGCGTCAATTGTTTCTACAACATGCGCGGCGAGGGCGCGGTCTTTCGCGTCATCCCGACGAAGATCAAGACGCTACAGGAACTCGGGATGCCGGCGATCTTACGGGAGATCGCCGAAAAACCGCGCGGCCTTGTCCTTGTCACGGGGCCGACCGGATCGGGCAAATCCACAACGCTCGCGGCAATGATTGACCATATTAATTCGACTCACGACGATCACATCCTGACTATCGAAGATCCCATCGAATTCATTCACTCGCCCAAGCGGGGCATCGTCAATCAGCGGGAATTGGGACCGAACACGAAGAGCTTTGGCGCGGCGCTACGGAGCGCTTTGCGAGAAGATCCCGATACGATTCTCGTGGGTGAAATGCGCGACCTCGAGACGATTTCACTCGCGCTTACCGCCGCCGAAACCGGGCATCTTGTTTTCGGAACCTTGCACACTCAATCCGCGCCCAAAACTTGCGACCGTCTTGTGGACGTGTTTCCTCCCGATCAGCAAAAGCTCGTTCGCATGATGTTTGCGGAGTCGTTTCAGGCGATCATCTGCCAGACTCTGCTGCCGAAAAAAAGCGGCGATGGGCGCGTTCCCGCGATGGAGATCATGATCGGAAATGCGGCGTCGCGTTCGCTGATCCGCGAGGGTAAAACCCATCAGCTTTCGACGATCATCCAAACGAGCGCGAAGCTTGGGATGCAATCGCTCGATCAGAACCTGAAGGATTTGGTCATGCGCGGAACGATTACCGAGAAGTCCGCGATTTCCAAGGCGAACAATCCCGAATACATCGTCCGCGGCGGCGAAGATATGCGGGACAATCCAACTCTTGGCGGCGGGGGTGGTGGCGGGGGATCGGCAATGCCAACCATGAAGTGAGGGAACAAAGTTTTCCTCATTTGCCAAAGTCCTGTTTCTATTCGCTTCTTCACTCGTGCTCGTGCTCGTAATCGTGCTCGTGCTCGGATTCGAGAAAGATTACGAGCACGAGCACGATTACGAAAATAAATATATTAAGATAGAGCCACAAGAACCATGCCCGCGGTCCCTCTACACGATCTCCTCGAAGCCATGATGGAGAAGGACGCCTCGGATTTGTACCTTTCCGCCGCCGCGCCGCCGAGGTTTTCGCTGCACGGCGATATGGTGGACGCCGATCCCGAGGAACTATCCGAATCCGACACGCGCGCGTATGCCGAAGCGATGATGAACGCGGAGCAGAGAGAGGAATTTCGGCGCGATTTGGAAATCAATCTCGCCTATGCGCTCGGCGAGTCCGGGCGGTTCCGCGTCAATGTTTTCACCCAGCGCGGCGGCGTTGCGCTCGTGATTCGACGGATCAAAATTGAAATCCCAAAATTCGAGGAATTGGGTTTGCCCGCGCGACTGGGGGAACTCATTCTTCAGGAGCGGGGTTTATTGCTGATGACCGGAGCGACGGGTTCGGGCAAATCCACTTCGCTCGCCGCGATGATTGATTACCGAAACGAACGCCAAGGGGGGCACATCATCACGATTGAAGACCCCGTCGAGTTTGTCCACCGAAACAAGATGGCGCTCGTCAACCAGCGCGAAGTCGGGATTGATACGAAGTCGTTTCATATCGCGCTCAAGAACACCCTGCGTCAGGCGCCCAAGGTGATTTACATCGGTGAAATTCGAGACAGCGAAACGATGTCGTTTGCGCTTCACGCCTCGGAAACGGGACACCTTGTTCTCGGCACGCTCCACTCGAATAACTCAAACCAAACGCTCGAACGGATCATGAATTTCTTTCCGCATGATTACCATCCGCAGCTCTTACTTCAGCTTTCGCTCAATCTCCGCGCGATCCTGAGCCAGCGCCTCATACCCAAGATTGGCGGGGGACGCGCCGTCGCGCTTGAAATACTTTTGAACACTCCCTTCATCGCCGAGTTGATCTTAAAAGGTGATGTCTCCGGGATCAAGTCGGCGATGAGCGCGGCGGGACAGGAGGGACTTCAAACTTTCGATCAGGATCTTCACCGCCTCGCAAAAGAGGGAAAAATTTCTGAGGCTGATGCTCTTCGTTTCGCCGATAGTCCCAATAATCTTCGGCTCGCCATGCGCGGGATCGCGCAGGCAAGGAGTTCTTGAACAGGCAGCCTTACTTGCGCCTTCCGGGCAGCCAGATCAAAAGAGTCATCCAAACGGTTGACCAAACGCTGCCAGCCAATCCCGTCATGAAGGAGACTCCGACGCCTGTAAGGAGCTTGGCAAAAGAAGTATCCTGAACGGCCGGAGCACGACCCTCGGAAAATCGCCCGTGCTCCCATCCCATGAACTGCGCCAAGGTGTAGGCGATGCTGTTGGGGATCGTCCAGACCGCGACTCCGGCAATCACCGCCGCCAACAGGATGTGCAGCCACGGCCATCCATTGAATCGCGTGGTTCTGAATCCATAAAACGCAAAGACGACCGGCATCAAGTAATAAACGCCGAACCAAAGTGAAACTTCGGGCATGGCGAAATCGAGCGCCAAGCGCACCGCCGCAATCGCCCATCCAATGAAGATGAGCGGAGCCATGGCCGCGAGAACCAATTTGAAAGTTGCTTTCATGTTGTTGCCCTCCCTATGGCAAGACCGGCTTAGACAGAATCGAAAAGATCCTCACCCTGAGGAAGCGCCGCCGCACGCCAGACTCCGCCCGCGGATTCGATGCGCACCGTTTGGCCGGGTCTCACCTGATCGGGGCGCGTGACGAGCGACTTCCCCTCGCCGCGCGTGACGATGCTGAATCCGCGTTTCAAAACTGATTTCGGAGCGAGCGATTCGAGCCGTGCCGCAAGCGATCCGAGCGCAAGTCCCTTTTCACGCAGACGCGAGCGGGGCGCGAGATCAAGCCGCGCCGTCCATTGACGGAGACTCTCGCGACTGCTCGCAATTTTGGGAAGGCGTCGTAAATCGGGGCGGAGCGAACCGAGCCGTAGGGCAGCTTGATTAAGCCGCGTTCTTGCCCATTCCATTTTCAATTTCGGCGCGCGGTTAAGCCGCTCGGATAGTTCGTCGGCGCGTTGCATGGCTGCGTTCAGGCGTTCGATCGGACTTCGCATTCCCCAAGATCGCGCGAGGTTTTCCAAGAGGGATCGTCGTTCCGCGAGCGTGGCCGTCATCGCGCGATCCAAACGCCGACGACTCGCGGCCATGAGCTGCAATGTTTCCGCATGACGGGCGGTCACAATTTCCGCCGCCGCCGAAGGAGTTGGCGCGCGAAGGTCGGCAACAAAATCGCAGAGCGTTGTATCCGTTTCGTGTCCGACGGCGGAAACAATCGGGATCGAACACGCAGCAATCGCGCGTACGACCCGCTCGTCGTTGAACGACCAAAGGTCCTCAATCGAACCGCCGCCGCGACCGACGATGACGACTTCGCATCTTCTGTGTTTTTCTAGCCGCCGGAGCGCGCGGACGATTTCTCCCGGAGCGGCGTCGCCTTGAACCGCGCAGGGTGAAACGATGATTTCCAATCCGCGCGCGCGGCGGTTAAGCACGTTCAAAATATCGCGCAACGCCGCTCCCGTCGAAGAGGTCACGACGCCGATCACGCGCGGCAGATACGGCAATGCTTTTTTACGCGCGGGGTCGAACAAGCCCTCGGCCTTGAGCCGGTCGCGCAGTTCGATGAATCGCCGCATCAGATCGCCGATTCCCGCCTCGCGCGCCGATTCGATGACGATCTGGTATTCGCTTCGCGACGTGTATGCGGTAACGCGTCCCGTGACTTCAATCTTTTTTCCGTCGGCCAACGCGACGCGAATCGCGGAGAGGGTGGAACGAAAGCAAACTGCGTGGATCGCGCAGTCGGCGTCTTTCAATAGAAAATAGGCGTGACCCGATTGCGGCAGGCGGAAATTTGAAATTTCGCCTTCGACCTTCACGCGTCCGATCTCGCCCTCGAGCAGACGTTCAATACGTCGTGAGAGTTCGGTCACGGTAAGCGCGCGCTCCGCTTTCCCAGCGCCGAGCGGTTTAGTTTCGGGCTTGGGAAACGCGGAAGCCGCGAGCGAACGTTTCATTGAACTTCGTCCCGAATGAGATCCCAATTCTTCCGCACGTAGAGCCAACCTGACACGACGGTCAAAAGCACACAAAGGAACATCATGAACTTGAGCGCGAAGGTGAGCCACTCTTCCAGTCCCCATTGCTTCACGACGAACGGTTCCCAATGCCCCGACGCCGTGAGGACATCGCGCGTGGAAAGATAAACCAGCGCGGTGATGATTGTTGTCATCTGCCAGATCGTCTTGTTTTTTCCCCAGCGGTCGGCGGCGAGCACTTTCCCTTGGCTGACGGCAAGCGTGCGGAGTCCCGTGATGAGGAACTCGCGGCAGAGGATCAGGATGACCATCCATGAGGGAAAGATCTTAAGCTCGACCATGCCGACGAACGCCGTCATGACAATGAGCTTATCGGCGAGCGGATCGAAAAGCTGACCGAAATTGGAAATCCATTTATTGCGTCTCGCCAGAACGCCGTCGTAATAATCGGTGATTGATGCGGCGATAAAGATCAACAATGCGCTGATTCGAAACGTCGCATGGAGCGCGATGGGTACGCGGAACGATTCGGGCAGCAACGCCACAATAAAGAACGGGATGACGACGACCCGACTCAGGGTCAGTTTATTGGCCAGATTCATGGACGCACTTTACTCGGGTTGGAATTCAGAGGCCAGTCAGGGTGTAAAGTTTCCAACCCCAAATAGCGGCGATGGCAATAATGAAATAGCCAAACTTGTTTCCGAATCGCACAACAATCCAGAGACCGAAAAAGAAGATCATGATTGCAATGGCGGCATCGTAAAGGATTGCGCCGGTAAGTGGAACGTCCATGGTTCAACCTCCCAAATGGCCGTACTTCCGGGACGGCCTCAGTGCCATCCCATTGGCAAAGGTTAAGTCCAAAAGCGAGGGACTTCAAACCTTAAAGGCGTATCGTGCAATAACATGCAAGGTGACAAGAACGGTGGAATGGGTGTAAATTGGCCTCGTGTAACGTGAGAATTGATGCTACCTGCGCAAGTGGAGTGATAAAAGATGATGCAAACCCTCGAAGCCGTCGTTGATGCAGATGGGCAAATCCATCTGCTGGGTGGCGTCCATATTGCAGGTCCTCGCCGTGCGCTCGTCACGGTTTTGGATGACCCAGCCGAAGCGCCGGGCGAAACGGCGCTCCTTACCGAGGCTTCACTTGCAAAAGATTGGAACCGCCCCGAGGAGGACGCGGCATGGTCGCACCTTGAGTTAGAATGCTTTTCTAACTGAGATTTCGTATACCAAACAATTAGATCCGAACGACATTCGATACGCAGCGGTTGATATTCTACCGATTGGCGTTCGACGGCTTTTCGCTCTTTTGTTGATCACGTCTATGTGCCTCGCTCGCGACACCACCAAATACAAGAGCGAGAATGAGTAAGGCTAGTGTAACCTGAAGGAATTGTAATTTCGAAGGAGAGAAGAACTTGGGATAACTCGTAATAAAATAGACTAGATGGATTACGGCCATTACAACTCCTGTGACTCCGGCCATTTGGATTGCCAGCTGATTTCCCCCACCGTTGACAATAAAAGGGCATGACACTGCAAACCATATTAAGAACGACGCTGTGACGCAAAAGCGTGCGGCACTATTGTGATGCCTTGAACCAGTTGTTGCTGCCCAATGACATAAAATGGGGGTCATCGTAATCACAATTGCAAGCACCAGTACAATCACAAATTCAGGAACCATGCCTCCACCCTGAATAAGGGTAGACGCAATCAAAATCATAAAACCAACGAGAACTGCGAAGCTTGATCCGTACAGGATCGCTCCTGCGACTATGGCGGTTATCTTTAGTTTTCCCATCGTAACATTCGTTACGCATTCAATGCTCTAATCAAGGATTTGTTTTCGCGCGGAAGTCCTATTGAAACGCGAACGTGCCGCTTCAAACCATAGCCGTCCATCGGTCGTACGATGACCCCTTTACGCAAGAGCGAGGCGTAGAGTTCGGCACCCGGAGGGCAGTCTTTAGGAACTTCCGCGAGGATGAAGTTGCCCCACGATGGAAGGCAGCGAAATCCAAGTCGCGTGAGCGCGACGTTCAGTTGCGCCTTTCCCTTTTCGTTGTTCGCGATCACGCGGCGCAAATGAGCAGCGTCGTCCAGCGCGGCAAGCGTGGCGGCCTGAGCCATGCGACTGGTATTGAAAGGAGGGCGAACGCGATCCAGATCGTGGGTCACGGCGGCGGGCGCGATGCCATATCCGATCCGAAGCCCTGCGAGCCCATACGCCTTGGAGAACGTGCGGGTAACAATCAGATTCGGATATCGCTTACGCAGCGCGAGCGAATCGGGATAACTCTTATCCGCGCGCGCAAACTCATAATAAGCTTCATCCAACACAACGAGGACGTGCGATGGAATCTTTTTTAACAATGTCTCCAATTCGGATTGCGTGAGGATCGCGCCTGTCGGATTGCAGGGACTATCCACAAACACTATTGCAGTGGTTTTATCCACGGCTTTAATAATTCCCGCGACGTCGTGACGGAAATCGCGCATCGGAACAATCTTCGTCCGGGCATTCATCAGCGTCGCGGCCATGGTGTAACGAATGAAAGCGTAATTCGAGGTAACAATCGAGCGGTCTTTACCGAGGTAACATAACGCGAGGAAAAGAGTGATCTCGTCCGAGCCGTTGCCCAGAACGATTTCTTCGGGAGTAACAGAAAGTTTTTTCGCGATCCCTTGCTTTAGGTAATAACCCGCGCCGTCGGGATAAAGGTTCATTTCATCTGCGACGCGCGACATCGCTTTCATCGCGCGCGGCGAGGGACCAAGCGGATTTTCGTTTGAAGCAAGCTTGACGACTTCCTTAAGCCCAAATTCCCGCTGCACTTCTTCAATCGGCTTGCCGGGTGGATAGGGGGCAAGTCCCTTCAAATGAGGATGAAGCGGCGTCGCGGGCGATTTTGCGGAGCGTTTCATGTCAAACCGAGAAACGGATTTCAATTACGTCGCCATCTTGAACAATATAGGTCTTACCTTCGAGCCGGAGCACGCCTTCTTTTTTCGCCTGAGCAAGCCCACCGCAACGGAGCAGGTCTTCGCAGCCGATGATCTCGGCGCGGATGAAACCCCGCGCGAGGTCGCTGTGGATTGTTCCCGCAGCGTCAACCGCGTTCTGTCCCCGCCGGATCGTCCATGCGTGCGCCTCGGTCGGTCCCGCCGTAAAGAACGACATGAGTCCGAGCGTTTCGTAAGAAACTTGGATAACACGATGCGCGGCAGGCGCGGAGATGCCAAACGATTCCAAGAATTCCTTCCGCTCCGCCTCGCTTTCCATTGCCGCGATTTCCATCTCACTCTTTGCGCAACACGCGACGACGGCCGTTCCGACGGGCAATCCTTTAGCCCGCACCTTTTCTTCCCATGCTGCAGATTTATCAATTTCATCCTCGCTCAAGTTGATGACAAGAATGAGCGGCTTCAATGTCATGAGTTGAAACGCGCGTAGCGCCTTGGCTTCTTCGGCGTCAAACTCGGCGGCGCGAACCGGTTTTTCGGATTCGAGAATCGTTTTACATTTCTTGAGCGCCGATTGCTCTTTTTCGAGCGCCTTGCGCGGATCGCCCGTGAGCTTTCCGATTGATTTCTCGATTCGTTCCAGACGAGTCTCGACGCGCAAGAGATCGGAGAGAATGAGTTCGGCTTGAATGGTTTCGAGGTCGGATTCCGGGTTCGCCGCGATCCCGCCCGAATCGAACGCGCGAATGACGGCGAGCAGCGCATCGGCGTTTGCGACGGCTTTTAAGAGCGCATCGGAAAGGGCATCGCCGCTTTTTCCTTCGCGCGCGGGGATGCCCGCAACATCAATATACTTAATCGTCGCGTGGACGACCTTGGGCGCTTTGAAAAGTTCGGTCAGGCGATCAAGCCGCGCATCGGGGACTTTCACGACGGCGACGTTCGGCTCAGCCCCTTGCGCGGTGAATCCGCCGATGGCCGCCTTCTGCCCCGTAAGCGCGTTGAAAAGCGAGGTCTTCCCGCTTTTCTCGAATCCGATGATGCCGACTTCCATGCCCGTTCCGCCGTGCCGTCCTGATTATTCCCCAAAATAGGGACGGCGATTCTTTCACGTTTGGATCGGCAAAGTCAAAACTTGCGCAAAAAACTTGGGAAGCAATGATCCGCGGATTGTGCAGATCAATCATCTCAACTCATGCCGCGTCTTCATGAATCTCATTTTTAATCTGTGAAATCTGAGCAATCTGCGGATGCCCGAACTAATTGCCCTGTGGCGAAGATCCCGTTTTGTTGGATTTGTTCTTATTCTTCATTCGTTCAAGGGCGGCTTCGCGTTCCTCCGCAGGCAGCTTGTCGAGTTTCTCGCGGATTTTCTTGCGCGCTTCTTCGGAAACTTCTCCCGTTTCGGATTTGCCTTCGGTCTTCGCGGCGGGAGCGCCCTCACCCGATAGGACGGGGGTTTCAGTTTCCGTTTCGACCTCAACTTCGACTTCTGAATCGGTGGCTTCGCTTTCCTTAAACTTCTTTTTGCTCTTCGTATCCGCTTTCTCCGCCGCCTTGCCCGCTTCCTGACGCTGAACTTCCGTCGCTCGATCCGCCGGACGTGCGCCCAGACCCGACTCGGACTCGGTGATAGCATCCATCAGGATCGTTTGTCCCTCTTCCAATCCTTTGACGACTTCGACGAATCGCTCATTGCTCGCGCCGAGTTCGACCTCCTGAAGTTTCGCGCCGAACTCACTTTTCAACCAAACGACGGCTTTTCCTTCGCGCCCGGTCACCGCCTGGACGGGGATCATGAGGACGTTTTGAAGTTCGCCCTGAACGATTTCGGCCTTGGCGTTCATGCCGGGTTTGAAGTTCCGTTCCTTGGCCTCGAGATCAATTTGGACAATGTATTCATCGGCCTCGCGCCACCAATCGGAGCTATCGGGGAGGACGCCAATTTTGGAGACCGTCCCTTGGAGCAACTTCCCTTCAAACGCATCGAGCGTGACGAAACATTTCTGGCCGGGTTTGATTTTCTGAATGACCGATTCATGAACGCGGGCTTCAACCATCCATGACGAAAAATCGGGCAAGTCGAGAATTCGCTGACGGGGATACAGCTGCGAACCGACTTGGATCATCGCCTCCGCTCCGCGATATCGCTCCTTGAAATAGACGACCATTCCATCGCGCGGGGCGGTGATGATCGCCTTGGCGATTTGACGCTCCAAATTCTGCATGTTGATTCGCTCGAAATCGGCGGTGGAGACCGCGGCTTCGAGGGCGGTGGATTTGATGGCCATTTCGCGTTGGTTCGTGAGCTTGACGCGCTCCAAATCGCCGCGAGCTTCCATCATCGCCGTTTCAAGCTTGGAAGTTTCACGTTCGTAAGTGAACTTGTTGAGCAGGTTTAAGTCCTCACGGGCGGATTCGAGTTGGATTTTCGACTTGGTAACGGCAAACGAATCGGCGTCAAGGTCGTTCTGTGTCACGTAACCCTTCTCGGCCAGCCGCTTGGTCCATTCGAGCTTGTCTTCCGCGCGTTTGAGCTCCTCTTCGGCGAGCGCAACGGCGGATTCCTTTTTGCGTCTCTCCTGAAGGAAATCGCCTTCCTTATACTTTTTGACGTCAAGTTCGGCGATATGGGCTTTGTTCTCGGCGGCGAGAAGATCCGATTTGGCCTTGCTCTCCGCGATGGCGAGGTCGTCCTGCGCCTGCTTATATTTCTGCTCCACTTCCGCGTTGCGGATTTTTTGCTTGAGCAATTGATCGTTAAGATCCGTTGTGTCCAGTTCAATCAGTTTGTCGCCCTGCTTAACCTGAGTCCCTTCATCCACGACCCAGACGATCTTCGTCTGCTTCTCCATCTCGTTGACGATTTGGGTGGTGCTGAGAGTTTTGAGCGTTCCCCCCGCGAGCACGGAAAGGGTGAGGTTCCCGCGCTTCACCGTGAATTGAACGCTGGATTGCGGAGCGGAATCGCTCTTGGCAACAGCCGCGTCTCCGGCATTTGCCAAATGATACGCGCCATAGAGCAATCCCAAAATAACAGCCGAGGCGATGCCGATTGTGAGTTTGCGCTCCCCGAGACCTTTCGATTTTCTAAGAGGAAGACGTGGCGGGAGCGCGGAGATTTCGGTGGGTTGTTGGCTCATGAGATCATGCGCCCGATCCGTTTTGGGCGATTTCTTCAGGCGGGGACGTTTCACCCCACATGCCTTGATCATCAATCTCAAGCCCTTCAATCGCCACTAAAAAGCGCAATCGGGCGATCATGTGGTCAATAACGACGCGGGTGAGCGCGTTGCGGGCGTCACGCAATGATATCTCTGAATCGAGCACGTCGCGGACGGTGCTGCGCCCCGCTTGTAGAAGCATTTGCGTGCTTTCGACGCGCCGTTCGGCGACTTCAATGCTTTGAGATTGAAGGTCATACGACAGCTGGGCTTCGTCAAGTTCCTGAAGGTTTGAACGTATCTCCTGAATGATCGAATCGCGACTGAGCGCGACCTCGCGTTTGGCGCGTTCCCACTGAATCAGCGCGCTTCGATAGGCATTGCGCTCGGATTTGCGGTCGAGCGGCAATTCGAGTTCGGCGCCGAAGGTCGTGTTGCGACGCTGCCGGTCAAGTTGGAGCGGTTCGCGGATTCCTTCATCGGGAATGGTCGCGTCAAACGTAAGATCGAGATCGGGAAGCAGACCATTATTCGCGATTATGATTTGACGCTCGGCGTCCTCCGCGCGGTTCCTCAATGTCATCAAATCAAGACGGCGCTCGAGCGCACCTTGGATCGCCTCGGTGGAGCCGGGGTGCGAACTGACGATCCCTTGTTCCATGAGTTTTGTGAGTTCGGTTTCGTCGGGAAAAACGGCCAATTCGGTGGGCAGACCCAAGTTGATCTTGAAGCGATCCAGCTGTTGGGCGAAACCAATCTGCGCGCTGATCCAGCGGTTATGCGCGTTTAGTTCCTGCTGACGCGCCTGATCCACCTGAAAAACGCCGAGGCGTCCCGCTTCCCCGAGCGCGATGGAACGACCCAAGCTGTCCCTGATGCTTTCATACGAACGTCTCTCGTTTGAGACGGTGTTCAAAGATTGGAGAAGCCGGTAATATTCCTCGACGCGATCCACGATGAAATCTTTTTCGAAGCGTGAGAAATCGCGGACTTCGTAAATGACGTCGCGCTCGGCTTGCCGGAGGTCTTCGGCGGCGATGCGCATTCCCGCGCCGCGAAGTATCGGCTGAACGACGGAGATCGTCGCGAGTCCCGTCGCGTTTTGCGCGGGCGGGGCGCTATAAAAACGGGTGAACGAATTGGCGAGTCCGACGGTGATTCTGGCGCCCGTCGCGGCAAGTGTCTTGCTCAGAGAAAGGTCGGCGTCGAGCGATCCGGTGCGGGTTGCGTCCGTCACTTCGTTGAGCGTGGTGTCAATAACGGGCGCGCGGTTATATTCCCCCGTCACCATTCCGGTGAAGATCGGCGAAAAGGCGTGACGCTCGGCGGTGAGGGTGAGCGCGGCGAGATAGAGGTTTTCTTTCGCCGTTTGATACGTTCGGCCATTATGAACCGCGAGCGTCAATGCTTCGGCGAGCGTGACGCGAAGTCCCGCCGTTGAGAATCCATCCTCGGCCTTTCCCGCGTTTTCATGAATGTTGCGCGTTTGATCATCTTCGGTGTGTTCGAGGGTGAACGCGCGTGATTCGCCGAGGGCCTCGGCTTGTTTCTTCTCAATGATCGGATAAACTTCGCGATCGGCGAGTTTCTTTGCCCACGCTCCCATGCAAGCCGATATGGGTACGGCCGCTAAGGCAATGGCCAGCAGCCGAAAAACGGAGTAGGAAACTCGACCTGATTTCATCTTGGACATTAAGAACCTTAAACAGAATGTCACCGGCATTTTCATCATCCATCCCGATTTTAGCCGCGAAAATGCGCAGAAGGCACAAAACAATTTTACTTTTGCGTCTCCTGCGCTTTTTTGTGGCTAAAATCAAAAGGAACTCTTCGCAATATTTCCCATCCCGTCCATTCTCTTCATCCATGTTTCATTAATCGTATCGCCTTTGCAACGTGACCATCTTCTTTTTCGATCGTGTGTTTTGCGCTGGCGGCGTCGCACCCTGCCAGTGCCATGACTAGCGCGACTTTCAAATCGTTCCCAGAGGCATTGAGCACCGCGCGAGCTTCGTCCATTTTCAGTTTCGTCACTTCCACCAAGATCCGAACCGCGCGATCCACGAGTTTCTCATTCGTCGGCTTCAAATCCACCATCAAATTTTCATAAACCTTCCCCATTTGCACCATCGCAATCGTCGTAATTTGGTTGAGGATGAGTTTCGTTGCCGTCCCCGCTTTCATGCGCGTAGAACCTGTAATCGGTTCGGGTCCCGTGAGCGCATGAATCTGGCAATCGGCAAGATTCTCCTCGCCTTCGAGCGGCGGCGTGCAAGAAAGCAAAACCGTTTTCGCGCCGAGTTCGCGTGCGCGACGCAAGCCCGCGAGAACATAAGGTGCGCGCCCGCCGGTCGTGATACCCATGACCACGTCGCGTGAGGAAACGTCCAATTTCTCGATCTCTTCCGCGCCTTCCTCCGCCCGGTCTTCGGCTCCTTCAACGCTTGTTCTAAGCGCGCCATCGCCTCCTGCAATGATTCCCTGAACCATTTCGGGCGGAACGCCAAACGTCGGAGGCTGCTCGCTGGCGTCAAGAACCCCGAGCCGACCCGACGTCCCCGCGCCGATGTAAATGAGCCGTCCGCCCGCGCGAAATGCCGACACGACAAATTCGATGGCTTTTGCAACCTGCGGCGCTGCTTTTTCCACCGCGTCACACGCAAGCCGATCCTCCGCATGAAGCAACGAAAGTGCTTCGCGAATGGAGACGCGGTCAAGCGTCGTCGTGCGCGGATTGCGCTGTTCGGTCTGGCGTTCCGCATGACGCTTGGGAGGAAGCCCTGTTTCTTCGCGGGTAGGCATTGCTCTTGATGATAGAGGGCTGAACTGAAAAAGGCAATCTACTGAAAGATATATCGCGTCGCTTCCCTAATGAAATTTATCCCTGTTTGTGTTTATCTTTACCTGAATCGTACGCACGGGAAGAAACCGAAACATGACGGCTCAAACCGAACCCGCCCCCGCCGCACAAGGGGTTGAAATCAAGAAGCTCCTCGCCGAGGTCGTCGAGGCGGGCGCGTCCGATCTCCATCTTGTATCGGATAGTCCTCCGATGGCGCGACTGCACGGTCGGCTTGTCCCCATGGAACACCCTTCGCTTTCGCAGGAGGAGGTTCACCGGATGATCATGAGCTTGCTCTCCGACGAGCAGATCGAACGTTTTGCCAAGGAAATGGAACTCGATTGCTCGGTTGCGCTTCCCAAAGTCGGGCGATTCCGCACGAACGTCCACATCCAGCGAGGCAAGACCGAGGCGGCTTTCCGCGTCGTTACCGATCAAATCCGCACGGCCAAGCAGCTTGGGCTTCCGCCGATCATCGAGGAGCTCGCGAGGCGTCAGCAAGGACTCATCCTCGTCACCGGTCCGACCGGATCGGGAAAAAGCACAACACTCGCCGCGATGATTGACCAGATGAACAGCGAGCGGGCTTGCATGATCATCACGATCGAGGACCCGATCGAGTACATCCACCATAACAAGCGATGCGTCGTGAAGCAGCGCGAGGTCGGGCACGATACGCACGGATTCGGTGTCGCTCTGCGGCATGCGCTTCGGCAGGATCCGGACGTGATCCTCGTCGGCGAAATGCGCGATCTCGATACCATCTCGACCGCGCTCACCGCCGCCGAAACTGGGCACCTTGTCCTCGCGACGATCCACACGCCCGACGTCATCCAGACAATTGATCGCGTGATTGACGTCTTTCCACCGCACCAGCAAAACCAAGTCCGGCTGATGTTCGCCAACACGATCCAAGGAATCATTGCTCAGCAGTTGCTGCCTGTTCCCGGCGGTCGAGGTCGCGTTGCGGCAACGGAAATCCTCGTCGCTACTTCCGCGGTGCGCCAGATTCTGCGTCAGGCTAAATCGGAGCAACTGATGACCATCATGCAGACCGCGCAAGACGCAGGGATGATGACGATGGACAAATCGCTCAAGCAACTCTACCAACGCGGGCTGATCTCATTCGACGACGCGATGGCCAAGGCACGGTATCCGGAAAATTTCTCGAAGATTTGAGCGGACCTACTTGGCGGAGAAAGTTACAAACCGATATCGGCTCCCTTCGGGAAACGAGGTCGAACATCAACCCGGTTCGCGCAATCGAGTTCTGATCAATAAGTTTGGTATTACATCCAAACGTGAGATGGATCGTGTCGAGTATGACGCGCTCATCCACGCTCAAGAACAATACCTTTCCATAATCACCTCCAAAACACGTTTTACCGTTGCGATCTTGCGCCGAATGCATCGCGATTGGCTGGGAAGTGTTTACGAGTGGGCCGGAGAATATCGAACGGTGAACTTAACCAAGGGAAAGTTCACGTGGCCCCCGGCAGTTCGTATTCCGGCTAACATGGAAACTTTTGAGCGCGGACTTTTGGCGGAGTATACGCCCTGCAAGCGCGCTGACATTCCGGAGATTGCCCACAGAATCTCCATCGTTCACGCCGAACTACTTCTTATACACCCCTTCCGAGAAGGGAACGGAAGACTGGCCCGTTGGCTTGCCGAACTCATGGTCTTTCAGGCGGGATATCCAAGACCCATTTACCAATTCGCTGGTCGGGGCTCGGCAGGACGTTTTGCGCAATACGTGCGCTCAGTGCAAAAAGCCTATGTGCAAGACTACGATGACTTGACAGACTTTTTCGTCGAGGCTTTGGAGATGGGCTTGGCCCGCGAAGTGCGCGGCTGAGGAATTGGAAGTCCCTTTGCGCCTTCGGCCACCGACGATTCCCACGACCCTTCGGTGATCATGCGACGCCGACGCTTGGGGTCGATAAGGTAGGGATTGGATTGGGAAAGCGGCTTATCCACAAAACAAGTCTACCGCATCGTGGGATAAATACAAAGCGCGATCCCCTACGCCTAGGGTCGAAAAATAATCGCTGATCCGGGTCCTGCCTTGATAAGCGTGCCCATTTCTTCAGGTTCTACATCGAACTTTTTCACGCGCGTGGTCTTCGTCGCGTAGATGGGTCGCTCGCCATTTGCGAACGCCTCGCGTCCAATTTGCGGCACATCCTCGTGATCCACGTCTAAGGGATACACGGTCGTTTGCGCATAAAATGAGAGACTCTGGTTCACGTCGTCGCCGATCCAATA
>CAZPIK010000036.1:0-20059 GCA_964586185.1 uncultured Candidatus Sumerlaeota bacterium
TGCAAAATATTGGAGGAGACCCCTTGAAAAAAACCACGGAATCTTCAGGGCTTGCTGGTTAAACAAAACGCTTACCCAAGGCGTTGCCTTGGGCTTTGATCCCTTGTCCTTTCAGGACAAGAAAAATTGAGATCGGATAGCACAACCCATTTCGAATTCTTATCGTAAGATGATTGGCTTTTCAGCCAGCATACGGTCAAGCCCGCTTTGCAGCGTGATAGCGATTCCCTCGGTATCGCGCCGAAGATTGTAATAGAGGCTTTGGTAAATCTTCCAATCCTCGATTACTGACGATTCCCAAACGACCTTTTCCGATTTGTCCTTGAGCCGAAGATTCAGATGCAAATGGAAGGATGATGATCCGGCGGGCAATCCTAGCCACCAAAGAAGATCGCCGGGTGGCCCAAGCATGTAAAAAGTCATCCATGCGTCCCAACGTGTTTCGATCAACTCGGTTTCCAATACATAATCCGCCGAAGTAACCCCGCCGCCGTAGTCAAAGAAAACAGATTTGGCGATTCCCGCTTCTTGGAAATGTTGGGCGACCGCCTTGGGAATGTCCTCGCGGGCATTGAATTGAAATTTGCCCATTGTCATGAAGCGCTCCACGGCTTCCGGTCTATCTACATGCGCCGTTGCATAGGGGACGAGCGGGATCATCGAAAGCATTAACGTCTCGGTCCGGTTCTTCATCCCGCGATGATCTGTGGCAGGTATGCACGCGATTTTTGCGTTTGGCGGATTGGGGTTGATGACTTTGATCGGCGGTCTAAGTGGATAGGTAAAAGCCGCCTGTGTCGAGCATCCAACCGCCCCAACGGAGAGGCAAATGACGAGAAGGAAATGTAATCTATATAAACGGATGGCGAATTTGAATACGTGAATGGAAGACGTAGTTGCGTGGTGGCCGTCCATATGTTCGTCCCTTTTTCGAAGAATCAGACTGAGCTTTTCGTCAAGTCTTTTGTCCCGCTTTACAAATCGCGGAATGGACAATCCTGCGGGAATGATCATAGAATGGTCTGTTAAGCGCAATGTAGTGTGATGCTGAGTTTGCGCCTAATGACCATAGGATTGTTAATGAACATGCCAAATCAAATCGAAGTCCACCTAAAAGCCGACGGAATGAAGACCGCGCTGGTCGTCAGTCGGTTCAATTCATTTATCACGGAAAAGCTCGTCGAAGGCGCGCTCGATACGCTTCGGCGTCACGGCGCAAACGAATCGGATCAGGCGGTCGTCCATGTTCCTGGCGCGTTTGAGATTCCGCCGACCGCCCGCAAGCTCGCCCACTCTAAAAAGTTCGACGCGGTGATCTGCCTCGGCTGCGTCATTCGCGGCGGAACGGATCATTATCAATTCGTCGCGGGCGAGGCCTCCAAGGGAATCGCTTCCGTCGCCGCCGATAGCCCCGTACCCGTCATCTGCGGCGTGCTTACAGTCGAAACCATCGAGCAGGCCATCGAACGCGCCGGACCGAAAATGGGCAATAAGGGCGCGGATGCGGCGATGGCCGCCATCGAAATGGTCAACCTAAACAAAGCCTTGGATCAGGCACTCAAAAAGTAGAAGGATCGAATCGCCATGATACTCGGCAAAGTTACGGGACAAGTCGTCTCGACTCAAAAAGACAAAGGCCTAAGCGGATTCAAGCTCTTGATCGTTCAGGACGTGAAGCTCGCGGACATGGATGTCGCTTCCAGCTACGTCGTCGCCGTGGATAGCGTCGGCGCGGGAATGGGTGAATTCGTGGTCGTCGTCGCCGGTTCCTCGGCTCGCATGTGCGCCGGAATGGGCGATAAACCGGTGGATACGACGATCATCGGAATCGTGGACACGATCCAACTCGCGGGCAATATCGTTTATTCCAAACGCGAAGCCAAAGCGGCCGCCATCGCGTAATCAATTTTCAAGAAATTCGGTCGCGGTATTTTCGGATTTCGCATTGGCTATTTGCGATTGCTCCCCGCACTGTTTTCCCATTGAAACCTTATTCGCCTGCCCCGCAACCCAGAGACGCTCTTTGAAAATCTCAAAGGCTTCCCTCGCTTCTTCGTCACGGCCGAGCATCGACAGCGCGCGACTTTCACGCTCCCAAAGCTCCGGACTGTTCAATCGTTTTCGCACAATCGCCAATTGATCGAGCGCCTCTTGCGGTCGGCCGTGTTGCACGAGCCATTCCGAGTAGTGACTCCGACACCCCGTTTCCCATGGGTTGTACCTTAGCGCGCGGAGCATCAGCATTTCCTTTCGTTTCGGCGATCCCGATTCCTTGCGGTCTTCATCGCGCGCGTATCGGTAATATTCCTGTGCCTTGAGCGGCAATCGCCAAAGAGGAACAAGCGCAAGCCCCGCGAATAGCGCCGCAAACGCCGTTCCGCGAGTTCCCTTTTCGGTCAGGTGAAACGAAACCCCCGCCCAGAGGGGTCGCCGCATCTCGCGCCAATCAATGCGGATGCGCAGCCAACCAAGATCAAGCACGAATGGCGGCATCTTAGGCGTTCCCTTGCGGCTCTCGGCCTCGATGATGATGCCGACGAGAATAAAATAAAACGTGAGCGCACCCGTCGGTTGTTGCAGCGAAAAGTTCATCATCCCCTGCGCGAGCCACGCAGTCAAAAGCCCAACCAACGCGAGTCGAAACACAAATTCAGATCGTGCGCACCAGCGGATATTGGTTAGGAGCGAATGGTAAGCCAACACCACAGTAGCCAGAAAAATAAATAATCCACCGATGCCGAGTTCCGCCCAAGCTTGAAGCAAAACGTTGTGCGCCGCGTTCGTCCACCGTCCTTGATAGAGTAAAAGGTCGGGGCGATCTTGGATGAGCACCGATTTCATCTCTGGAAATACGTAAGTGAAATTCCCCGCGCCGACGCCGAGGATTGGATGTTGCCGCACGATTTCAAGTCCGTTTGCCCAAATCACGAGCCGCGTCGGCCATCCCTCTTGCCACCGTTCCGATCCAAATCCTTGTTTCAAAAGCCCAGGACTATGCGGATTAAGCGGCTGATCAAAAATGAAAAATGCGAGTATCATTCCCCAAAGCGCAAAGAGGACGATCCAACGAGTATGGCGACGAAAAAATCGCAGGCCTTCGCGTTGCATGACTAAAACCATCATTGCCGCCGCGCCCACGATGAGTCCGAGGTTCGATCCAACGGAATAGCAAACGGTCAATCCTGCGGCAAGAAGCACGGCGGCAAAAATGGCAGAAACCACCGCGTGCTTTCGTCTCGCCTCGCCCAGAATTACAAGCGTCGGCAAAAGCGCGAGCGCAAGGAAATCACCGATGTGGTTCGTATTGCCAAGTCCCGCCGCAAGATAACCGCGCCAATCGGGAAGATTGGAAATCAGGCGCACTTTCTCCGGCGCGAACGCATAAGTGAAATCCTGTTGAATAGTCCAAAATGCGGTCACCACGGCCACAGCGATCCAAAGCCAGGCAAATCGCATGAGCGTCCGATGCGCCGTCGCGGTTTGAAGCGCAATCCAAGCTGCCGCCGTAAGCGCGAGCGAATTCAAGACCTGTTCGAGCGCGAGCGAGAAACTCCTCGCCCAAATCAAGCTCAACGCCTGATACAGGAGAAAAATGGGGATCATGACTGCAAGCGGTCGAAACGGAAAACGGATCGTCTTTCCGACAAGCGCGCGTCCCAAAAGCGCTCCAAGCCCGATAAAACTCCACGTCGCGATCCACATCCACTTGGGCGACATATAGGAATCGTCCTGCGCGAGTGAATTAATAACGAGCGGCGTAAACACCAGCGCAATGGCGCAAGCGCGCGCGGCAAAAAGCAATCCGCCCGCCATTGCTTTAACGGTCGGGCTTTCGGGTCGCAGGATTTTGCGGGCTTGCGTCGGCGTGGTCACGGGCGATCAACCCTCGGCGGCTTCGCGCATTTCAATTTCCGTGGGAACGCGCTTATTGGATTCGCGCCGGATCGAAGCTCCGACCGAAGCAAGCTTCTGTTCGATCTTTTCGTAACCGCGATCAATGTGATACACGCGGTGAATTTCGGTGTCTCCATCGGCGGCCAGAGCGGCGAGCACAAGCGCTGCCGACGCGCGAAGATCGGACGCCATGATCGGCGCAGCCGTTAGCTTTTTGCCGCCGCGCACTCGCGCCTCACCTCGCCCAACTTGAATGTCAGCCCCGAGCCGCACCATTTCCGCCGCGTGAATAAAGCGGTCGGGATAAATCCCCTCGCGGATGACGCTCTCGCCCTCCGCCATACAAAGCAGCGCCATAAACTGCGCCTGCATGTCGGTCGGAAATCCGGGGAAAGGGAGCGTTCGGATCGTCGTCGGGCGGAGCGGTTGGCTCGCCCTCGCGCGAATTCCATCGGGCAAAATTTCTATCTCAACGCCAATTTGAAGAAGTTTATCGAGAACGGAATTCATCTGGTCGGCGCGAGCGGATGAAACCAATACCTCACCACCGGTAATCGCCCCTGCGATCAAATAAGTTCCCGCTTCAATTCGATCGGGAATCGTCGCGTAGGTGACGGGACGCAATCCTTCGACTCCCTCGATTTCGAGGATCGCCGAATCAATACCGCCGATTCGCGCGCCCATGAGGTTCAGCATTCGGGCAAGTTCGCTAACCTCCGGTTCGCGAGCCGCGCCGTGAATGACCGACCGACCTGGCGTTAGAACAGCAGCCATGAGAATATTGCACGTTGCGCCGACCGAACTTCCGAATTCACCGTCGAGCGAAAATTCCGCGCCGCGCATTGAATCGCCATCCGCGAGAACGTAACCACCTTCGATTCGAATCTTTGCGCCAAGCGCCTCGAAACCCTTCAGGTGAAGATCAATCGGACGCGCGCCGATTGCACATCCGCCGGGAAGCGAAACTTTCGCTTTCTTCAATCGCGCGAGCATCGGTCCCATCACGTAAATCGAGGCGCGCATTTTTCGCACCATGTCATAGGGAGCCTCCGCGCGATCAAATGTTCGTGAATCAATCGTAAGCCGGTCGTCATCACGGGTCGTCGCGCAGCCCAAGTAATTCAGCATGTCGGCCATCGTTTGGATGTCGCGCAGCTCAGCGACGTTGCGCAGCGTGCTCTTACCCGGAGCCAACATACACGCGGCCATCTGCGGCAACGCGGCGTTTTTTGAGCCGCTCACTTTGATTTCGCCCTGCAAACGTTTTCCGCCGGTGACGACGATTCGATCCATAATTTACTGCTGACCTCGGAAGAGTGGGGAAATCCGCGACGCCCGATCCGATCAGGCTCGGCGGCATTGTATCCCTTCTCCAGCTCATCCGCAAGATTCGCAAATGGATGGGTAGATTTCGCTATTCCTTTGCGTCCTTGGCGTCCTTTGCGTTTCAATTCTCCAATCGAAAGGACACATGCAATGACACGCCATGGGTATCGCTTGATGTCGTCTCGCCTATTTTGGACTTTCGCCTTTGGAATCGCGTTCTTACAAACTGCATACGCATCCGAACTCGAATCGCTCATCTTGTCACGCGAGGGACGAAGCTACGGCTCGACCTCAACTCACAAACTACCCGACGGAAACCCCGACCCCAACAGTAACGGCGACAATTTCACGGTCAAGCCGGGCGACACGCATGTCTTGGCCAATCTTAAAGGACCCGGCATCATCCAACATATTTGGATGACGTTTCTGGGACCCGAACCGCACGAATGGGCCAAGGAAGGCGCGGCGGATCACTCCGAAATGTTACTACGGATGACATGGGACGGACGCGATCATCCCGATGTCGAAGCGCCCGTGGGCGATTTCTTCGCCGCAGGGTTCGGCCAGCGTATGGAAGTCAACAGCATCCCGGTGCAGGTCGAGAATGGAGCCTCCTACAATTGTTTCTGGCCGATGCCGTTTGCCAAATCCGCCCGAATTGAAATTCTGAACCAAAGCGATAAATCCATCGCGCTTCTCTATTACCACCTGGATTGGCTGAAGCGTAATTCCTTGCCGAAAGATACGCCCTACTTTTGCGCGCGTTACCGACAGGAATTTCCGGCAGAGCAAGGCAAAGACTATGTAATTCTCGACGCCGAAGGAAAAGGTCATTACGTCGGCGCAGTACTCTCCAATCGTTCGCGCAGTCCCGAATGGTTTGGCGAAGGAGATATCAAAATCACGATTGACGACGACAAAGCCCCTTCGATTTGGGGCACGGGAACCGAAGATTACTTTCTCTCCGCGTGGGGGCTCCGCGAATGTTCGTTTCCCTATTTCGGCGTTCCTTTCACTGATGGCTTTGGCGTTTTTGGCGGCAAGACTATCACGTATCGCTGGCACATCGCCGATCCCGTCGTCTTTCAAAAGCGTATCCGCGTCGCGATTGAGCATTTTGGCTGGATTTCACCCGACGAGAACAAAGATCAAGTCCGGGATAGCTGGAACGAGCGCGAGGACGATTTTTCGAGCGTCGCGTTTTGGTATCAAGCGGGAGCGTCAAAACAGTTCTCGGAGATTCCTTCGGCAAAGGAACGCAAACTTCCGAATCTCGATTTGATCATCGGTGCGAACCAAATTGCCCAAACCATGAAGCGTGGCGAAGGAAACTTCACAGTTCAAAATGGAGAGCTTTGGACGAGCGGCTCGCAAATTCTTTATCAGCCTTCTTCCGCTCAAAATGCATGGCTGGAGATTCCGTTCTCAATTGCCGAAAAGGAACCCCGAAGGCTTCTTTTGAAGCTCACTCGATCCTACGATTTCGGAAATTATGCCGTTTATCTCGACGGAGTTAAACTCCGCGACAAACTCGATCTCTATTCAAAAAAAACCGATGTTCGGGAATTTCACCTGCTCGATTTCTGGCCTGATCCGGGCGAGCACGTCATCCGTCTTGAATGCGTCGAAAAGTCAGAGGATTCCTCCGGCCATTGGCTCGGCCTCGATTCTATCCGCCTGCGCGAGCGACGTCCCCGCGTCAAGGAATGGGGTTTCGACAAAGACAAAGATTGGAAAACCGAAAAAACGCTTTACTGATGCCAGATCAGGTAACGTTTTCTGGCTTCATAACAACCGACGCCAATGGCGGAAAATCCCGCGAGAATCACCGCGCATTTGGGACTTGCGATAATTCCCACTACTCCAAACATCAAGGATAAAAGCAGAAAGCCAAATCCCCAGAACCATCGGCCCAACTTCCCCAATTGAAACTTCGCCATTGCAAAAATATCCGGCTTTCGGCTTGGCACGAGCAAAACAACGCAAGCGCTCATCGCCTGAACAAACATCAGCGCAAGGACGACCATAATGGCATACTCCTCGGAACTTGCCTGAATCGCGACGCCGACAAGCGAAAGAAACAACATGAAAGAAATTGCGTTGTAAGGCGCGTTGAATCGGCGGCTTGACCTCGCGAAAGCGAGAGGAAACAACCCGGATTGCGCCATCGCGACGACATCGCGCGTCTGGGTCATGAACCACGCGTTGATTCCCGTTGCCGCCGCAAAAATTGCGGAGATCGCGACGAAGTCCTTCGCGCCACTCGGCATGAAAACCGCCGCAGCTTCGGCCAATGGAGCTTTCGATCCGGCGTAGGATTCCCAAGGGCGCAATCCGGGCAGGGCGATGGTCACGAGTAGGTAAATAGAAACGATGATTCCAAGACTTGTCGCCAAGCTGATGGGAATTGTCCGCTCCGGACGCTTGATTTCACTTCCCATTTCGACAATGACCATGAGTCCCGCGTAGGCAAAATAAGCTGGAATGGCGGAGGTAAGGATCGGCGCAAGGCCGCGAGGAAAGGCGGGACTCATCAGCGCGGGATCGAGATGCGCGACGCCACCGACACCGACCGCGAGCAAAATCCCCACAAGCAGAATCACCATCACGGCTTGAATCCATACCGCCGCGCCGACGCCAAGTAAATTGATCCCTCCAAAAATCACAATCGCGGAGATCGCAACGACCGTGCGATTCAAACCCGGATATAATATGTCCAAATAATCGGCGAATCCGTATCCCATCACCGGCATTCCAACAACAACACAAACCATCACCATCCAAACGACCATGAATCCCCAAAACGGCGATAGGATGGTGGTAACGGCGATGTAGCCGGCTCCGTTCATCGGAAATAAGCTCCCGATCTGCGCGGCGACAACGCAACTGAATCCGGCTAGGATTCCGGCGATAGCGAACGATAGCCAAACAGCAGGACCGGTCTGCGCGACAAGTTCTCCCGGCAGGACGTAAATCGCCATGCCGATGACGAAGCCGACAAGCGTAAAAGTCGCCCCGGCAATTCCCACGCGCGGATCGGTTTGCGGTTGGGTCATTTATATTTATAGATGAAAGAGCTCGTCGGCCAAGGGCGGATTGAGCTTGATTTCCGTGTAGAGCGAGCCGCTTACCTTCGTTGTGCCTTGGTATTCAGTTCGCTGAATGAGCGCGCCCGTTTTGGGACTAATGTGCAGTCTGTCGCCGGTATCCTTGCTCCGAGTTTCCGTCCCCGTGGTCGCAATGACGTAGCAAAGTTCACCCGCAACCTTTTCGTCGGGGAGCCGTTCGAGCTTCCATCCTTTTTCAATGCGCGAGGTAAAATCCTTCAAAATCATATCCCACGCGGCGTCATAAAACTTCTTACCGCGAATCCCGCGCAATCGCTCGTCGTCCTCTTTCAGATTAAGCGTGACGAGACTCAGTACGCCGCCCTTGCGTCCGCGCAACGCGCCCTTGGCGTCGCGAGTAGCAAGCCCCCCCTCGTTATCTCCCTTTAGCACAAGGCTTCGGACCTGCCCCGGCTGCTTAAACCAAATCTCCAAAAGTTTTTGATCGGATTTCTCCCCTACTCTGTTGAACGATTCGAACTTGCAATGATACGTTTTAAAGGTCGCCAAGCTCGCCTTGAAATCGGCGAGAATTTGTTCGGCGGTTTTTCCGGGATCGGGCGTGATCGCGGCAGGCGCGGTAGCCGCCGGAGGCTGCGCCGGTTTTTCCTGAGCGATTCCCGTGCTCACAAATGCCGCCACCCATAAAAACACGAAGCTATACCGCATGTTCCGACCTCCCATCATTTCAGTCGAATCATAATGACGATACGACACTTACACACGAAGAATTTGCATCCTCTGCATCCTGCTAATCCTGGTTAAATATTCTTACGCAATGATTTCAATGAAAGATTAAAACGGTAAATCGTCTTTTGCGTTAGGCGAGGGCGGAGTTGATTTTGACGACGCGACAGACTGGGAAGTTGATGCATCATCGGTATCGAGCTCCCGCTCTTTCACATTCCCTTCCTCATCTTCAACCAATTGGCGGATGCGATTTTCGGCGGCCTGCAATTCGGTCTCGCACTCCTTGGCGAGCTTCTTTCCTTCCGCGTAAAGTTTCAGCGATTCGTCGAGCGGAATCTCTTCGTCCTCAAGCTTTCGGACAATCGTTTCAAGTTTCTTGAGCGAGGCTTCAAAATTAATCTTGGATGTGGGTTTGGATTCTCGTGACATCTTGCGCTACCCCGATTGACCCGAACCTACGGCTTTACCCGCAAAGTAAGCGGTTGCGGAATCCACGGAAGGAAAGATCGTGAAAAACTGATGCAAGGATGAAACCTCGAAGATGGCGCGCAATGAATCGCTGAGTTCGGCCACCACCGCCTCGCCGCCATTTTCCTTCACTGATTTCCATCCCCCGATGAGCGCGGCCAATCCCGCGCTATCAATATATTCGAGCGCGCCCAGCGAGATGATAATTTGCCTTGCGTTGCCGACGACGACAATCTCGCGCAATACCTGCTTGAAATCAAATCGTGTTTCCGCCACCAACCGCCCAGCAAGGTAAACATATCCGAAGCCGTTTTTAACAAAGGATTGAATCGAAATAAGATCGGATTCGGGCATCGTTCGCATATCCCAATCTGGCAAAAAAAATCGGCTGCGCACTTCGCGAGTCGTCAACGACGCGATTGTGTTTGCATTGAACGCGCCGGGCAAGTTAATTTTTGCCGCATGTCATCCAAATTCCGATACCCCCGATTGCAGAAACAAAAACCGACCGATTCCAACCAGGGGCGCAACCCACTATTAGCGCTTCATGGTTTGCGCGGCCAACGTATCCTCGTCGTCGGCGATATTCTGCTAGATCGCTACGTCTGGGGCGAGGTCGAGCGGATTTCGCCCGAAGCTCCCGTCCCTGTTCTCCTACAAAACCGCGTGAGCGACGTTCCCGGCGGAGCGCTGAACGTCGCGCGCAACGTCGTCGCGGCGGGCAGCAAAGCCATCATGGTTGGCGTGATCGGATCGGATGATGAGGGTCTCATGATCCTTTCGCTCATGAAGGAATTAGGGATGGAGCGTTCGGGCGTCGTCGCTGATTCCACGCGACCCACCACCCTAAAGACGCGCGTCATGGCAAGCGGCCAACAATTGCTCCGAATGGATCGCGAGAAAACCGGTCCCTTTGGAACACACATTGAAGAACAGCTAATTAGGAAACTTGAGCGCGCGATTCCAACTTGCAGTGGCATCATCATTTCGGATTACTGCAAGGGGGTTATCACCGAGCGAATTGTAAAAGCGGTAACAGGCCTCGCGAGTCGGAACGCCGTTCCCGTCGTCGCCGATCCTAAAGCCAGATCGTTTGCTCTTTATCGCGGAGTCGATTTCCTGACGCCTAACCTCAAAGAAGCCTCCGAGGCCGCAGGCAGACCGATGATCGGATCGGCCGCCATCGAGCGCGAAGGCAAACGCCTTATCGCGCAATTCGGAGGTCGCGGCATTATCATCACGCGCGGCCACGAGGGGCTGTGCTTAATTACTAAAAAGGGTGAGATGGTCCACGTCGCCGCGCAGGCCCGCGAAGTTTTTGATGTGACCGGCGCGGGTGATACTTTTATCGCGCATTTTACGCTCGCACTCTCGAGTGGATTGCCACCCGCCGAAGCCGCGCGTATCGGCAACGCCGCCGCCGGAGTCGCCGTTTCAAAACTCGGCGCGGTGACGGTCACGCCGGAAGAATTGGCCTCGGCGATGGGCGGCACGGAAACACTCTCGAAAGTCCGCACGGCGGGTGATCTTCGGCTTCTGACCGATCATCTCCGATCTCAGGGACGCACGGTTGTTTTTACCAACGGCTGCTTCGATCTTTTTCACGCGGGGCACGTCCGTTTGCTTCGCGAGGCGCGAGCGCTCGGCGATGCACTGATCGTTGCGCTCAATACCGACGATTCGGTTCGGCGAATCAAAGGCGCGCCGCGTCCGATCCTTCCCGCCACCGAACGCGCCGCCGTCCTCTCCGCGCTCCCCGCCGTGGATTACATCGTTTTCTTTAATGAAGACACTCCCGAACGCCTCATCCGCGAACTCCGCCCGCATATTTTGGTGAAGGGAACCCAAAAGGGCGAACCGATCATCGGTGCCACGCTCATCGAATCGCTGGGCGGCAAAGTGGTGGAGTTGCCTATCGGAGAAGCTATAACAACTGGCGCTCTGATGAAAAAAATTAAGAGATCACGTTAAGCGTGTGTTCCATTCATGAAGCCGACTCAATTGCAAACTAAACTCACCCACCTCTCCCTTCGCGGCGAAGCACGGATGGTTGACGTTGGAGAAAAAGCGGTGACGACGCGGCGGGCGGTGGCCGAAGCGGAGGTTATACTTTCCAAGGAAGCGTTCGCGGCGCTTAAAAAGGGAACCGTCGTCAAAGGAGACGCCCTTGCCGTCGCGCGGCTTGCGGGAATTCAGGCGGCGAAAAAGACTTCCGATCTTATTCCCCTTTGTCATCCTCTCCCGATTTCCAAGATCGGCATTGAAATCGAACTCGTCCCCGCCCGTCGCGTCGCGCGAATCCGCGCCGAAGTCCGTTGCGAAGCCAAGACAGGAGTCGAAATGGAAGCGATGACGGCGGTTTCCGTCGCCGCGCTCGCGCTCTATGACATGCTGAAAGCCGTGGACAAGGGAATCGTCATCGGACCCATCAAGCTACTCGAAAAATCAGGCGGCAAAAGCGGCGACTGGAAAAGAAGAATAGATTAACGCAAAGACGCAGAGCCGCAATGAGGATCACTGTGAGTTAAAGGCAGTTTGGGTAAATTTAGCCAAGCTACCGAACTCATTCTTCTTAAAATCAATTGCCGTTAATTTACAGCTACGCCATTCAATTGCAAACGCGCTCCTTGCGCCTTTGCGTCTCCGCGCCTTTGCGTTAACTTCTTCTATCAACTCTCAATCCGTCTTAATCCACGCAACCTTTAAATCATCCAATCGCCCATTGGCCAGAATGGCCTCAGCGGATTTGGGATGCTCCCGTGAAAGCGTCTCGTAGAATCCCTTCGCTTTGGCGGCGTCGCCCATGAGTTCCGCGCATAACCCGCGCTGGAATAACAGCCTTGCGCCCGAATCGCTGCCGCTGGGATTGGTTTCAATTCGCGCGTACAAATCGGAAGCTGACGCGATATCGCCCAGCGCAAAAATCGAATCCGCCTCACCCATAATCATGGGCGCCGACGATTCCAAGTCGGAATAATCCGTTCGCAACGCGGAGTGTTCCGCCCGCGCTTCTTCATAACGCCCCGCGCGGAGGAGCGACGCCGCGAGTTTCTGTCTCGCGCTGCGAAGCCGTTCGGGGTCGCTCTCTCGCCTGCGGTAATCGGTAAGGGCGCTGATCGCCCTTTCATCTTTCCCGGATGTAAAAGCAAACTCCCCTATTCGCAGCAAAGCCTCCGTGCTTTCCGGAGTATCAGGATACTTTGCAATTAATTGCTCCAACTCCATGATGGATTGCTCGATATCCATATTCAGACTCGCCGCGCGTAATAACGCTTCGGGCGCTTCCGGCGCGCGCGGATGAAGTTGCACAAGCCGAAGGAATTTCTTCCGCGCTTCTTCGGACTTACCTTTTTCAGCGAGTATCCGCGCCTGCGCATAACGCTGTTCGGGAGAAAGGATGACTACGGCGGGCGTCGTCGGCGCGTCCGACGTGGCGGGCGTCACAGGGAGTGAAGGATCAGACATGGGAACCACTTGTGGAGCTGACGCGGGCGTTGCAGGCGCAGGCGTCGAACTGACTTCCATTGCCTGAACAGGCGTCGCAGGCGAAACCGAAACCTCCTTCGGCGGAACGGATTCAGAATTCGCAGGCGGTATCGGCGACGGAGTCGGCGTCGGTGAGGCCGTATGAACCGGCGGCTTTGGCTCGGCCGGCATTGCGACCTTTGCAGACTTATCAACTTTGAGTGTCGGCGAAGTCAGAGATTCTATACGCCTCGTTTCGGGCACGGGCGTTGGAGTAGCTGTGAACGTTGGAGTAGGTTCAACTTTTGGCCTCTCCGCTTTTAAAATCGGTTCAAGCCGAACCACCGGCGCCTTGGCTTTCAGCACAGGCTTAAGCTTAACTCGCGTTAGTGTCGGCGATGTCGGTTTCGATTCGGTGGTATCCTGAGCGAGGACGCTGACGGCGCCGAAGCAGCACACGAGCATACCAAGACAATACGATGCAAATGACGAAGCTGATTTCATTTTTGATTTGTTGGCCTTACGGCGCCGTCGCGGCAATCGGCGCAACCGGTTCACCCGCGCCGCCGATCTCAAGTTCAATCGGTTCGCCCACAAACAAAGGCTGAGCCGAGCGAGTTTCAATCCGCGCTTTGACATAAATTTTGCGCTTCATCGGCGCGACCCACGGTTCGCAGTAGATCGTCATCGCCCGTTCATATTCGTCCTCGCGGACAAGAATGCCGTTCAGGCCGGTGTCGATCACACGGACTCCGAACGGAAGGTTCGCAACACTTATCGGCACGCGACTCGTAAAACCATTATAGCGATCGAGCTTAACGGCAATCGTTCCCTTCTCGCCCGGTTTCAGGTCAAGCCGCGTCACCTGATTATTCACTTTGAGATCGGGATTTCGAACGAGCGAGATCGCGCCGATGCGAGCTTCGCGGACGATTTCTTGATCGCCCACCTTCGCCTTCGCAATAAACTTGACCGTTGAAGAATACTCCGGCGCTTTGGCGTTGGGCGCCGCCGTCAAATAAAGTTCAAAATTCTCTGTATCGCCGGGTACGACATCCGACGCGACCGAAAATCCTTCGGGTAGTCCTTCCGCACTTACTTCAACTGGCGCGTCACAACCATCTTTGCGTCGGATACGAACATCGAGTGTCGCGCGACCTCCGGCAGCGATATTAGGCCAGTAGGAACCAACCGAAAAATCGAATTCGGGTTTCCGCGAACGAAACACAAGGCGATAGGGATGCGATTCGCCCTTCCTCGTCTGCATGTCTCGAACTCGAAGCAAATATTCGCCGTCTTTGGGCGCGGTGAATTCGAGCATGCAGTCCCCCGGAGGCGCCCCCTCGAAAACCGCGTCGTCATTTCGCCAAAAGAGATGATGCGTGGGTAATCCGTTCGGAGGAAATTCCATGCCCGGCGGATGAATCTCGACCTTATAAAGCGGCGTGTTCACCGCATGTGCTTCGGGCGTCGTTCCAAAATAGCCTCGGCGCTGTCCCGTCGGATGAGCGACAAAAAAGCAATCCTCATCCGCATATCCCGGCAAGCGACTGACTCGAATGATCTCCGATCCCACCATCGCATAGTCATTGATACTAAGATCAGTCCAATTCTCGATGCGGATTCCCGCTGACTCCGAGTCGCGATCCGATAGTGTCATGATCGTCTGCGCAACGCATCTCACCGTCGCGCGTTCGAGCGGCTTGGCATCGGCGTCCAGAATTTCAATCGCCGGATCCATCGGAGAACCAAGCCTCGCCGCCATGACCTCAATGATCATCACCTCGCCCTTTTTCGCCGGAAAGCGGTAATAATCCTCACGCGGTTTTCCTTCCGGTGTGGAGCCATTCCGCGCATTCACCACCGAAGGAAATGGAACCGCTTGCGCCTTGGCCGGTTCATGGTTCTCGGTTTGCGCGAGCTCACCTGCGGCATTCGGCGGTCCGACGGCAATCATTGGCGAGGGAATCGGATTGCCCATAACTCCCGGAATCGGAAGCGGCATCGTTTGTCCCGGCGACGCTTCATCGGGAGGATCCACCGTCATTTCCGTAACGCCGCCGATATTGAATCCCTTCACAGCAACTTTAACGGGCGGTCCCGCCGGGACCCCCAGCGGATAGACTTCACTTACATAAGGAAATTGACCGACATGCAACCGATAACCGCCTGCGTCCAAACTCTTGCTGGTCACTTCAAGCGTAACTTCCCCTTCAGCTTGCGATTTGTAACCAAGCCGCACATTCTTGCGATCGGGCACATCAAACATATCGCTCGTCGCGAGCGCATTGCCTTGCGCGTCCAACAGCCGAAGCAGTGGTTGATTAACGCCGCCGTCAGTCATGGCGAACACCAATTCCTGACCCGATTTAACCTCGCACTTAAAACGATCCACGTCGCCCGACGAACCGATGGAAGAAGCAATCGTCGCGGGATACGCAACTTTCTGCGCCTGTTCGGGAGCGTTATTCGGCTCGACTTCGCCCGTATCCGCCCAAGCAGGAATGATGATTTCTCCCGCATTGGTCATCCCTGACGGTGTCCGGAACATTACGTAATGCGACCCTACCGGAGCATCGGGCGAGATTTTCAATTCATACGTGAGCTTGTAGGGTTGGGCGTTATCCACTACAAACGCGCCCGTATCGCCTTTGCCGCGTTTGAGTTCGGGAATCGGCAGTTTCTCGGATGAGATAAACTTCGTTGTGAAATGCCCGCTCATAAAAATTTCCGGCTCTTCGAGCGAAATTCCATTAACAGTCATCGTCGTCGTCGTCCCACGCGAAACGATTCGGGGCGAAACCGATTGGACGGACGCAGGCACTTGCCCATTGATGACGACGTTTTCGACGTCAAGACTCGTTACTTTTTTCCGCTCGTTCTTGCTTCCGCCAGCGACGGCGCTGCCTTCACCCGATAAAAGCTTGCCCGTCATCGCCTCGTAAATTGCGCTCGTCGCATCGTATCGCCCAACAGCCAATCGCGAGCCGTCGGGACTCAAGGCCATTGCCATGACCCAATCCGATTGGGGATCGTAGGCTTTTCCGAGCAGCGTCCCCGCGTCCCAAACTTTAATTCGCTTGTCCTCGGCGGTCGTGAAGATCGTTTTTCCATCGGGTGAATAAACGAGCTTCAAGATCGCCGCGTCGTGCGCGAATGAAGACTTGATTTGCGTGGCTCCAGTCAGCGAAGTCTGAGTAAACGATTGAACCGATTGTTCAAAATCCCAAATGCGGATCATCTTGTCGCCGCCGCCCGCCGCGATTCTCTTTCCGTCAGGACTAAACGCCACGGTCATCACCGGTCCCAGCGAATCCGAAAAAGTGAAAAGCCTTTTCCCCTCCGCAACATCCCACACTTTGATCGTTCGATCGCCCGCAGCCGAGGCGAGAAATTCTCCGTCCGGACTAAACGCGATCCCAAACACCGCGTCCACATGATCCTTCAGATTGTGCAGTTCCGCGCCCGTCTCCGCGCTCCAGATTTTGATCATCCGGTCGTAACTGCAGGTTGCCAGCGTCTTGCCGTCGGGCGAAAAGGCGACATCGAAGATGTTGTCCGCATGTCCGGCAATCGTTTTAAGCGCCGACCGAGATTCAATATCCCATATCTTGATCTCGCCTTTGCGAGCGGGCTTGCCTCCCGCAGCCGCGAGTAGCTTTCCATCGCTTGAAAAAGCGAGCCCTCGAACCAAATCGGCGTGCCCATCGAGAACCGCAATCGGTTTGGTCACTCCCGTCGCGGCATCCACGCTCAAGAGATCAACCTTGTGAAGTCCACCCCGCGCAAGCAAATCGCCCTTCGGCGAAAAGGCGAGCGCGCTTACAGGCTGGAACTCAGAGGCGATTGTTTCTGAAACCGTTGGCGCAGCAGCTTTCACCGATTCGGAAGCGATTTCATTCTCGGGAGCAGCATCTGGCGCACTATCCTTCACCAATTTTCCAATCGCTTTCGCCAGCGCGCCTTGTGATTGACCTTCCGATTTACGTGATTCACTTTCCGCGTCGGTAGATTTCTTTTCCGACCTTGCGCCGCCGTCTATCCACGCGCGAATCAACTTTATTTCATCCGCCTTCAGAGGCTTGAATTTCTTGGGCGGCATGATCTTCTCGTCTTTGGCCTCGATCAACTTCACCAAAAGACTTTCTCCCGCTTTGCCGATCTTGATCGCGGGACCGTTCGCGCCCCCCTTCAAAATCTTTTCGACGGTCGAAAGGTCGAGCTTCCCCTTGAGCTCCTCGGCGTCGGGGAAATGACATGCCGCGCAACGCGACTCAAAAATCGGAAGGATGTCTTTCTCGAACATAGGCGGATCGGCCGCACGTACAACGCCGCACAACCCGACGCAAAAGATAAAGGCCCATAGACTCGATCTTTTCATCCAATAACTCCTTAAATCCCAAAGCTTTTTTCTTATGCTTTCTATACGTCTCATTCTTCCCATTCCCTCTCATCGCCTCCTAAATCACCTTAGTGATTGAACAAGAATTCCTTCCCGCTCATCACCGCCCATGCGACATCTTCAAATGCCTCGCGCCGTTCCGCTTTTGCTTTCTCGCCATCGCGCGGAACCGCCGCAAGAATTTCCACGGCTTCCTTCCGCTCGCGCTCGTTCGGATAGCGTCCCAATGCGCGAATGTAAATGGACTCCAAAATGCTTTCATCGCCCCGCTCGCTTTTCAGCAGTTCGGCAACCAGCGATTTTTCATTTCGTAGCTTCTCGTTAAGCGTATCGCCATTGGCCACGTGCAAAGTCTGGGCTACGCTCGTCGCCTCAGTCCGTTCGCACGAACAAGTTTGAATCCGCGCCGGACGACCGAACGCGGCAAGAAAATACGATCCCACTTGCGAATCGGGCAGTTGTAACGCGCGGAACCCTTGGGGATAACCACCGAAACTTGTCGGAACCTGCGCAACCTGCGAATAAGCGTCAAGAATGACCTCCGCGCTGAGTCGCCGCACAATGTATTGCGAGAAATACTTGTAATCGGGTTGTTCGGGATCAGCGGAACTCGACTGACGTTGATACGTCGCCGAGTTCATGATCGTCCGCATCAGATGCTTGAGGTCGTATCCGTGATCGCTCAAATCCTTGGCGAGCGCGGCAAAAAGCGGCTCGTTCGTCGGCGGATTGGTCAGTCGCAAATCGTCCTCTGGCTCAACCAATCCTCGTCCCATGTAATTTTTCCAAACGCGATTGACGATCGCGCGCGTAAAATAAGGATTCTCCGGCGAGGTCAGCCACGCGGCTAGCATTTCACGGCGATCTCCCGGCGCATCAAGAGAACCCGCGGGCGCATCAAGCGGCTTGGGATCCACCGCCCGCCCGATTCGGGGATGCAATATGTCCCCAAAATCAGAAACGAGCACTTCGTTATCTCCGGCGCGACCATTCTTGATCTTGACTCGCGAAAGCAGATTCGCAAAACCGTAGTAGTCATCCTGCGTCCATTTTTCCAGCGGATGATTGTGGCATCGCGCGCAGGTGATGGACATCCCAAGAAACGCCTGACTCGTCGTCTCGGTCAGGTCGGTCGTTTCTTTGTGAATCGCGAAATAATTCGTTGCGCCATTTACGGTCGTGCTTCCTTTGGCGGTGATAATGTCGCGAACAAACTCATCCCACGGCTTGTTCTTCGCGACGCTTTCATGAACATACCGGTAGAACGCCGACATCTCTTCTCGTCTCGGCAATTTCTTCGACGAAATGAGCAGCAGGTCGGACCACTTGTAGCTCCAGTAATCGGTAAATTCGGGTCGCTCCAAAATTTTGTCCACAAGATCCGCGCGCTTGTTCTCGTTCGAATTCAGCGCAAACCGAAAAACCTCATCGGGCGTCGGAAGCACGCCCATCGCGTCAATATAAGC
Organism: uncultured Candidatus Sumerlaeota bacterium; assembly: GCA_964586185.1. Classification (GTDB taxonomy): domain Bacteria; phylum Sumerlaeota; class Sumerlaeia; order MVZB01; family JAJFLK01; genus CAZPIK01. Next base: position 18,819 of record CAZPIK010000036.1, read on the forward strand.
GCGTCGGATGAATTCGGTGTCACTGACAGCTGCCGCAATCGGAATCTGAAGACTCTCGAGTTGCTTGTTCACAAGTTCATCAACGAAATTATTCTTCTTGCTCATTGCATAAAGTTCCGCCGGAACCGGCCTCGCGCGAGGGACCGTTAAATTTGCAAACGCAACTTTGCTCGAATACCAAACCGTGATCGCCGCCGCTCCGGGTCCCTTGACCGTCACCTTCCCCCAATCGTCCACATTCGCGACCGATTCATCCGTCGTCCCGAATTTGACCCAATGCGTCACATCCTCGTAAGTTCCGTCGGTATAAATCGCCCGAACCAAAACCTGCTGCTCGGCGGCGTTCTTAAGCGTCATCGCTTTCGGAAAAACCTCCAACCGATCAATCTGCGTTTCCTTCGGATCGGCGGGAGGCGCGCCCGCTTTGATCCAATCGAGAACGCGGTTGTATTCCTCGGAATTCTTCTCGAACCGCTCGCCGCCGCCGTGATTGACCGCCATGATCGGTTTCAGGAGAACAAGGCTCTCTTCCGGTTCGGCCAGCGAAAGCCGCCGTCCCGAAGCCTGCCGCGTCAGCGCAGCGTGGTCCATATCGTGATCGTATCCGCGTAGCGAAAGCTTGAATCCATTCTTGCCCGCCGCCGCGCCGTGACACGCCCCCGTATTGCACCCAGCCTTGTACATCACGGGCTGGATATGCAGCGGAAAACTCCACCCAAACGGCTTGGTCGTCCCCTGAACTTTGACTTTGCTCTGCGTCGTCTGACCGTTCACTTCCGCCGTGATCGTCGCCTCGCCATCCGCCACCGCGCGAACAATCCCCTTTTCATCTACCGACGCGACGGCGGGATTAGAGGATCGAAATTTTGCTCCGGATGTAAGATCGGCTACGCCGTGACTATCAATCATCTGCTCAAGAACCAAGCGATGCAAAGCGCCTGAATAACCGAGTTCGATTTCTCCCGGTAGCAATGTAACGTCAGTGTCAATTGCAAATACCTTGGTAGATAACATTGCGGTTACCATCATTGATCCAGCAATGACGCGAATCCGCCTGCGGAGTAAATTCTTTACATCGAGCATTACCCTACCTCCAAATGTCGGCACCGCACTCATGTGCGGTTTAGAAGAACACTGTCCGGGGGAATGAATTTACGCTTTCGCTCCATCGGCTGCTTGCGTCGTCCAATCGCATACCAGACCACATCATTCTTGCAGTTACTCAAATACACAAGATAGTG
>CAZPIK010000037.1:0-19780 GCA_964586185.1 uncultured Candidatus Sumerlaeota bacterium
CGACGCCGCGCTGATCCCATGGGATTTGCTCCTGAACCGCGCCCACTGCGCCATGCTCGCCGATTGCAAAATCATTTCATCCGCTCAATTGGCCGCCATCGCGCGCGGCTTGGATGAAATCGAACGGCGTCACCTTGCCGGAAAATTCGCGCTCGATCCCGCGCTGGAGGACGTTCATATCAATATCGAACGCGCCGTCGCGGCCATCTCCGGAGAATCGGCGGCGGGGGTCATGCACACCGCGCGCAGCCGCAACGACCAAACGACGACTGATTCGCGGCTCTTTATTCGCGACCGACTCCTTCACGATGCCGATTCGCTTGCAGAAACGGTTGCCGAACTCGCCCGATTCGCCGCGCGTCACGCCGGAACGCTCATGGCCGGTTGGACGCACGGCCAGCCCGCGATGCCGACTTCGCTCGGTCACTGGGCGGCGGCGCACGGCTCGGCGCTTGAACGCGATTTGGCCACGCTCATCGCGCTTTGGCCCGTCATCAATCAATCGCCTCTCGGCGCAGCGGCGGGTTTCGGAACCGCTTGGCCGATTGATCGTCACAGCTCAGCGCGCTGGCTCGGCTTTGACGCCGCGCAGGATAACAGCCTCGATTGTGTTTCGACCCGGTGGGAGATGGAAGCGCGATTCGGATCGGCGCTCTCGATCATGATGACGCATCTTTCGAGTTTGGGTCAGGACTTATATTTTCTCTCGTCGCCGCCTCGACGTTTCGTGTTGCCTTCCCCGGCTTTCACCACCGGCTCTTCGATCATGCCGCAAAAGCGCAATCCGGATTTCGCGGAGGTCACCCGCGCGCGCGCAACGGCGGTTCAGTCGCTCCTCGGCGCAATCGGATCGGTCGGACGCGGCGCGCTTTCCGGATACAACCGCGACACGCAATGGACGAAATATTGGATCATGGATTTGGCCGAGGAAGTCGGTGAAGCGCCCCGCGTTTTTGCCCGCGTCATGGCGACGCTTCAGGTGGATGCAGATGCGCTTGCGCAATCGGCGCGGCAGGATTTCATCTCCGCCGTGGATTTGGCCGACCATCTGGCCGCAACGCGCAAAATCGAATTTCGTCGGCTCTATCATTTAATCGGAGAAGCTGTAACGCTCGATCGCGAGAAGGGGGCGTTCCGATTGGAAACGTTGAATGAACTGCTTGCCCGCGAACAAATCCATCCGGCGATGGCCCCCACCGAGTGGGATGCCGTTCTTGATCCCCGTCGGACGCTGGATCGTCGCGGGGCGTTTGGCGGTCCCGAGCCAGATCAGGTTGAGCGTCAATCCAAGGACCTATTGAAAGGCGCGAGCGAGGCTAAACGCTGGGTCGCCGCGCGTCGGGCGGCTCTGTCAAAATCGCGCGCCCAGCTCGATTCGGCGATTCGCACTCTCGCCAAACGATCCGGGCGTTAACAGTGTCATATAATTGGTAGGACGGACGAGTGGATACAATCGGAACAAATCTCGAAGCCACCATCGCCGAGATTCTCAAAAATGAAGGCCCGGGCGAAGCTGGACTGCTTGCTGCGCTTGACGCCACATTGAAGCACTTCCAATGCGTTGTCGGCACAATTCACCGTCTTGACGCCACGTCCAATACGCTCCATCTTCTCGCCCATCGCGGCATTCCTCCTTTCATTATGGATAAGGTCAGCGTCATTCCGGTTGGAAAGGGTATGGCCGGATTGGCCGCCGAGCGGCTCGAACCGGTTCAAGTCTGCAATCTTCAAACGGATGAATCGGGCGCAGCTAAACCCGCGGCAAGAATGACTGGCATGGAAGGCTCGATTTCGTTTCCGTTATTGGTGAATGGCAGACTTCGCGGAACGATGGGGGTCGCTAAACCCACGGCCTATGATTTCACGAACGACGAACGCGCGCTTTTAATGAAGATTGGAAGCATGATCGGTAGTAAGCTGAATTAGCGCAATACAAAGAGTTTTCAACGCAACGGACGCAGAGGACGCAAAGGAATAACAATCATGAATTTCTCAAATTTGAATTACCTGCATGACGCTGTTTCAAATATTTGCAATTCCTTTGCGTCCTCTGCGTCCTTTGCTTTTAGTTTCTATTCTGGAAGGAATGATCGCACCATGTCGCGTCAATTTAACAAGATAGCCACTCTTATTATTGGAGTGGGAATGATGCTTTCAGGTTATGTTGCCTCGGCGCAACTTCCCGCTGACGCGGTGGATTTAAGCAAAGTCAAAATCTCCGAAAAATTTAAAGCTGAGGGAGCGGAGGACGACGCCGCAAAACTCGAGCGCTGGACAAAGAATTATATCGCCGCGATGAGCACGGTTTGGTGTCCCGTCACCGACGAGATTACCCCCGGCGGACTCATCCAATGGACCGTCGAGGGAATCACATGGGAAAGCTGCTGCGCGTTTTGCGATGAGAGCGTCGCCGATGAAGATTTCCCAAAGGCGCTTGACCGCCTCAAGGAACGCGCGAAGAAAAGCTTTGAACTGACCGGCGGAAAATACGTCGAAGGAGCGAAAAGTCCCATTGACGGCGCGATCATGGCCGACGCGAAACCGGCAGGCAATCCTGCGGGAGCCGCAGCGCCTTCGGCAGAAGCCGAACCTGCCTACATGAAAGGAAAAACCCTAAAGCCAACTTATGCCGAAGGGATCGGACTCATCTTCGATAACCGCTGCACGGAGTGTCATCACAAAGAAGCGGTCGCGCCGATGTCGTTCATGAGCTACCCCGAAATCAAGAAGTGGACGAAATCCATGAAGAACTCGGTGATGAACCGTGAGATGCCCCCTTGGCCTGCCGATCCGGCCGTCGGCGCCTTTTCAAATTCGCGTCACCTGACCGCCAAAGAAATGGATTTGCTTAAGCAATGGATGGACGCGGGCTATCCGCAGGGCGAGGGAGCGTTCACCCCGGCGACGCCAAGCAGCACGGGCGACAACCCCAAACCCGATTCCGTCCCGGCGGGCGCGAGTTCCCTCAAAGTCGAAAACACGACTTTTTCGATTCCGGCGGGCGCGGAAAAATTCGAAGCCAAGGCAACACACGAATTCAAAGAGGACGCGAAGATCGTTTCGCTGACGCCCATCGTAAATCAACGCGGCAAATCCATCGTCGTCACGGCCAAAACTCCCGATGGCAAAACGACCGAGCTTCTGCGCATCAAAAACTGGCTGAACGATTGGAAGTATCGCTACGACCTCGCCGCGCCGCTCGCCGCTCCCAAAGGAACCGTGATCGAGATGACCGCGACTTATGACAACTCGAAGCTCAACGTCTCAAATCCCGATCCGACAAAAGAAGTCAAAGCGGGGGCCGACGGCGAACTTTGCGAACTTTGGCTGGGCCTGGGAAAATAACGCCCAACTGATTTAGCCGCGAAAAGGCACAAGAGGCACAAAAGCAAGATTGTTTTGTGCCTCTTGCGCTTTTTTACGGCTATCACTTAATTGATAAGCGGCACCGAATCCGCGCCGTTGCCCAGCGGCTGACCTCCGCATCGCCAGATATCCCCGAACGACACCGTGCCGTTGCTCGGATCGTAAATGAATTTCACGAAATCGGCGCGGCTGGGAATTTGATTGAGCGAAGTCGCGCCGCCTCCTTCGCGATCATTGTTGGGACCGCTGCTGCGCAGGAGCCACCAATAGACAATCGGCTCGCCGCTAAAGTTTCCGGGCGAGCCGTCGTTGTTCCAAAAAATATCCACGAGATCGTTGCGTCCGTGATAACCGTAAGGCGGCTTGGAAAAGAGTCCTTTATCGCGGAACGGTTCGGGCGCTTTGGGGTCGCCGCCGAAATAAGCCACGGGAGTCGAAAGCCGCCAAAGCCGCGCGCCGTGTCCGTTCGATGCGGGCGGAGGATAGGCGTTGCAATCCACACCATAGGCTTCGAGCGCCGTCGCCAGCGAACGCATGTCGGCCTTCACCCGCGCCACCTTCGCCCTCGCCTGCGCCTCAAGCAAATTGAAAAGCGCAATCAGCGCCAGTATCGCAATGATCGCGATCACGATGAGGAGTTCGATCAAGGTGAAGGCGTTCGGTTTGACGCTCATTCGATCCAACGTTACATGCGCCGGTCAGGGGCGGTATTCATGCAAAAGATGACGCCTCACGGTTACCCCGACCCGCCATGAATAATCAATTAAGAATTACTTGAACTACGCAACCAACACCGTCGCCAATCCCAAAAACAGTCCCATGCTGGCGACGTCGGTCATGGTGGTGAGAAAAATACTCGAAGCCGTCGCGGGATCGGCGCCCAGGCGGCGGAGCACGAGCGGGATTGTCGCGCCCGAAAGTCCGCTCACGAGGCAGCTACCGATCATCGCAAGAAAAGTCACAAGCGAGAGGATCAGCGCCTTTTCCGGAACGCCGCTATCCGCCGGTTGCATCCGCGCGAAAATAAACATGCCGATGGCCCCCGAAACTCCGACGAGCGCGCCGTTCAAGAGTCCCAGCAGCGCCTCCTTAGCCACGAGCCTTCGTTCCATGCCCGATTTAAGTTCGCCCAGCGTCAAACTTCGCAGCGCAACCGCAAGAGCCTGACATCCCGTGTTGCCCGATTGACCGGCCAGCACCGGAAGAAAAACCGCCAGCACGACGAGCCGATCCAGCGTGGTCTGAAAAAACGCCACCACCGCCGCCGCGACAAACGCCGTGAGCAAGTTCAGCTGTAGCCACGGATGACGCATCAGCAAACTCTTCGGCCAAGTCGTCGCGAGCCGTTCCTCCTTTTGCAGACCGACCATCGTTCCCGCCTGCGCGCTGATATCAATCGCTTGCTGATGGAACATCGTCTGCCCGCGAATCGAGCCGAGAAATTTTCCGTCGGCGTCGCACACCGGGTATTCGGGGTAGTGGCGATCAATCACCGCGCGCATTGCGTCCATCAAATCCATTTCGGGCTTTAACCAAAACGGATCGCGCAGCATCACCGTATCGAGCTTTGCATCGCGTTCGGCCAAGAGCAGATCGCGCATGACAAGCACTCCAACCAGTTTTCCCGTCGCATCCGTGACGTAGGCATACGTGATGAAAACTTTACGAGTCAGATCGCGAACTTGCTCGATGGCCTCAGCGACGGTCATTTCCGGACGAAATACCCCCCGCGGCGGATCCATAAACTGCCCGACGGAAAATTCGGGATAGAGAGCATTGGATTGCAGAGCCACGGCGGTGATCATGGGATCGGCATTGGATTTCATCGTTGAGGATTTCAGGCGAGATTGAGTGATGCGGAAGTCGGCGGAATCTTCCGTGCGTGATTGTGCCGCCCTGCGGAAAAGATGCAAGGCGAAAAGGTCATTCAATCGTCTCGTCGTCGCGGAGTTCGTATCGGATCATCCGGCGCGACATCCAGCGAACGGCAAAAAGATCGCGGAGCGCCTTGAACGCGCGGTTCCACATTCCATACTTCGTAATCCCCCGCGTCCGGGCGCGGTGATTGACCGGAATCTCCGCAACCCGCCAACCTTTATACCGAAATAGCGTCGGCATAAATCGGTGCATCCCCTCGAAGAGCGGGATTTCGAGCATCTTCTTCCGGTCGAACGCCTTGATCGCGCAGCCGATGTCATGCACCGTCTCTCCCGTCATCATGTTCCGGAAACCATTGGCGAAGCGCGATTGAAAGCGCCGCCATGCCGAGTCGTTGCGCGTCGTTCGCCATCCCATCACGATATCCGCGTCGCTCATGGCTCCGACCATTTTAGCGATATCGCCGGGATCGTTCTGGCAGTCGCCGTCGAGCGTCACGCAAATGGATCCTCGCGCGTGTCGAACTCCAGCCTGCACGCCTGAAGTCTGGCCGCAATTTTTCTTGAATCGCACGGCGCGGATGCGCGGCTCCGTCGCTCTGGCCTGCTTGATTCGGTCCCAAGTCGCATCGCCGGAGCCATCATCCACAAAAACAATTTCCCAACTCCACGGCCAATCGGCAGCGGCGGCGCGAATTTCTTCGACCATCGGAAGAATGTTTTCTTCCTCGTCTTTGACGGGTATGACGACGCTGAGTTCAGGATTCTCGGGCATGGAGGGCATCGCGCGGACTTATAAAATCGCGAGAGTTTCCCCGCGACGCGTCAAACGATGAAGAACATCGCCGCGTGGAGCAGCACACATGAATAAGCCCCCGCAATGAGGTCGTCAATCATGATGCCATATCCGCCCGGAAGCCGCTGAAGTCCGCGAATGGGATAGGGCTTCCAGACGTCGAACAACCGAAAAAGAAAAAACGCGGCGATGAGCCACGGCCAAGTATAAGGGACGAGAATCATCGTCACGCCGAATCCCGCAATCTCATCAATCACGACTTTGTGCGGGTCTTTTTCACCGTGATGTTTCTCCGCAAAGTTCGAAGCCCAAGTTCCGATGACGCTTACAACGGCGACAACGAGAAGATAAATCCAAATGCCGCTTTCGGTCAGCGGCCCGTGATTCAATCCGGCGAGCGGCCAAAAAAGCAAGATCGCAAGAGCCGTGGCAAATGTTCCCGACGCAAATGGAATATAGCCCGTATAAAGACCGGATGAGATGAGGAGAATCAATGACTTCATTGCGCCTTAACTATTTCTTACGGAACTTGTTCATGATCTCGCCCGGGATCAACCGGGTGAAGAAATTGTCCTTCTTGTTCAGCTCGCGGATCATCTGCGTGGCCATTTGGTTGTCCTTATCCCACCGCAGAATATCTTCGTAAATCCGGATCGCGTTGCTCTTGCTGCCGATAGTCTGATAAATCTGGGCGAGCGAAAATTTGTAGTCGAGATTGTATTTATCCAATTCGATGGCGCGCTTGGCGGCTTCGACCGCGCGGTTCGCCGATTTTTTCGCCTCGATCAGACTCATGGCCAGCTTTGCGTGGTACGCCGCTTCGTTTTCGTTGTTCTGGATCGCCGCCTCAAAGAACTCCGCCGCTTTGGCGTAATCCTTTTCCTTCATCAGTTGCAGCCCCTTGACGTAGGCCTTTTGCGCGATGGCCGAACGCTGGGCATTGATATCCACCTTGGGAGGCGAACTGGGAGAGGGCGACGCGGCGGGCGACGGCGACGCGGCGGGCGAGGGCGAAGGAGGACGCGACGCGCTCATGACCGTTGAAGTCGGCGTCGAGGGACGCGGCGGCGGAGGCGAAGAGGGAGCGGCCGAAGCGCCGTAAGTTTTCCGGTCGTATTCCTTGCGCTGCTCCGAATCCTTAAGCAGGTTGTAGGCGGTTGAGACAAGCGCAAATTTCTGCTCCATCTCGTGCGCTTTTTCGGGAGTTTCGGCTTTGTCGGGATGCAGCTCGCGTGCCAGACGGTGATAAGCCCGTTTGATTTCCCGTTCGTCGGAGTCGCGTGCAATCCCTAAAATCTGGTAGTAGTTTTCGCTCATATTAATGTGAAACAGCCGCGCCGCTCCCGTGTGAAAGCGCGGGGACTCCGTATTCTACACGTATCGAGTGAGATCAAACCAGACAAATTTCCCCGTTGTCAAATCGGCAACCTTCGGCCAAAATGCTCTCGGTTTTTTGGGTTGGTTGTCGGGGCAAATTCCATGACCTTGCCGCATGGACACATTCACGAAAAAGGAAAACGGGTTGCTCCGTGGCGGAACGTGACGCTCGCGCTGGGCATTGTCGCGATTCCGTTTATTTTCGCGTTGCATAATCTGACCGCGCGAGGCCGTCAAGTACCGCCCGGCTTTGGCGAAAAAATCGGCGAGTTCAACGGCGTGGCGGCGTATTCGAATGGACGCTGCAACCCGAAATATTCGAGCGGTGAGAAGCAGTACCACAAGGAATATATCACTGGATTTAAGTGGCAATGCTGCGAGTACGTCGTTCGATATTACAAGCAGGTTTACAACTTGGAAGTTCGCGGCGGAGACGCATGGGAATGGTTTGATCTCGCGGGAGAGAAGGGACTTGACGCGTTCAAAAACGGCAGCGAAATCAAGCCCGCGCCCGGTGATATCCTCTGCTCGGACGTCGGCTACTTTGGGCACGTCGCCATCATCCGCGCCGTCGGCCCCGATTACGTCGAGGTCATTCACCAAAATTGGAAAAACGACGGGCAGGACGCCGCTTATCGTTGCCCGATGGTGGTCAAAGACGCGCGCTATTGGGTTCGCCCTTTCAAGCATTCCTACTACGAATGGCAGGGCTGGCTTCGTCCTCCTCCCGAAGTGGATATCCGCGACATCCAATAAAACTGACGGATACTCGTCAGCGAATTTCGGTTTTCAATAACAACAAAACTTTAGAGAACTGCTCCAAGGGTTAAGCTATCCTTTCTGCGGCTTCATGTCCAAGAAACCCCAAAGGGGTTTCGTCCTTCAGCCTACGGTTGCCGAGCGAAGCGAGGCAACCCTAGGTTCACGAAGTTGAATCTTGCAACCTCAACGAGGTTGCGCCGTTATAAATACGCGGGTGATATCATGTTGATCTTCGCCGATGAGAATATTCCTTTTGCGGATCGCGCCTTGGGTTCGCTGGGCGAAGTCCGAACGTTTGCGGGACGCGGCCTCGCGCCGGAAAATATCCGCGACGCCGACGCGCTCATCGTCCGATCTGTGACTCGCGTAAACGAATCGCTCTTGAAGGGGAGCCGAGTTCGCTTCGTCGGCACGGCGACCATTGGTTCGGATCATATAGACGTTGAATATCTTCGCCGCGCGGAGATCGCGTTCGCTACGGCGGAAGGATGCAATGCCGAATCGGTCGCGCAGTGGGTCGCCGCCGCGCTCGCGCGACTCAGCGATTTGCGCGGCGAAGGTTGGCGCGGCGGAACAATCGGAATCGTCGGCGTCGGACGGTGCGGTTCGCGGGTCGAGCGCGTGGCGCGAGGACTTGGAATGGAACCAATTCTTTGCGACCCGCCGCTGGCCCGCGCGACCGGCGAATCGAAATACCGCCCGCTAAGCGACCTCCGCGATTGCGACGCCGTGACGCTGCATGTTCCGCTCATACGTGAAGGCGCGGATCGTACAATCGCGCTTATCGGCGAAGAATTTCTAAAAGCAATGAAACCGGGCGCGGCCATCTTGAACGCCTCGCGCGGCGGCGTCATCGTCGAATCCGAACTTCTGCGCGCACTGAACGAAAAAAAACGATTGCCCTCGCTTATCGCCGCGCTCGACGTTTGGGAAAACGAACCGAATATTTCGATGCCACTACTTGAAGCAACGTCAATCGCTACGCCGCATATCGCGGGCTACTCGCTTGAAGGAAAAGCGCGCGGAACGGAAATGATCCACGACGCGCTCGCGAAATTCGTCGGCGTTTCACCAACATGGAGAGCCGCCGACGCCTATCCCGACATCATTCGCGAGATCAAAGCCGGGTGGGGTCAGGCTGATTGCGAATCGGCCATCGGGAAATGGATTTTACAGGCTTATCCCATCACGCGCGACGATGCCGAACTTCGCAAATCACTCGCCCTGGACGATAACGCCCGATCCGCTTGGTTTGATTCGATCCGAAAAAACTATCCGACACGACGCGAATTCCCCGCATACCGCATCTCTCCAGCCGATGCATCAACCCGCGCCGTTAACGCTTTGCGCAACATCGGCTTTACCGTCGCCTAATCGCGCCCCGCCTATTTCGATTTCGCTTCCGCCTTCTTCCGCGCGACGTAATCACGGGCTTTTTCTTCGTACGGCGGACTTTTCAATCCAACGATCTTGGCTTCAGCAGCCGCATCCTCGATGGATAAACCGCCATCCAGCGCGCGCCACGCCAGCCACACCGTCCCGACGCGATTCGCTGATGCGCAATGCAGCAGTATCGGACGCTCGGCGGTGTTCAGCAGATTTCGCGCATCATCAAACACCTTGTCGGTCAGTTCTTCCGGACCGTCCCACGGGAGATTGACGTATTTCAAGCCAAGACCCTTCACCGTTTCCGGTTCGTTGAAATCCTTAATCTCGCTCTCGTGACGGAGATTGATCACCGTCTTCACGCCGCCCTTCTTGGCTTGGGCAAAGTCTTCCGGTTTCGGCTGACTTGCGAGAAATACTCCACCCATCGTGTGTAGCCGCGTGATCGTGCCGCACTCGTACGGCTCAAGCTTCTCGGTCGTAATCGCCTTGTGCTCAGCGGGATGTTCATGATCCGCAGACTTGCTCGCGCATCCGGCTGCAAACGCGACGCCACAAATGAACACCCAAATGCATAATTGCTTTTTCACTTTGGAATCTCCTCTAGACCCGTCGGCGCGCTGCGCAACATGCAACACGTCTTCCGTGATGGAGCAATATAGATGCCATGGGGAGGGAATGCCGCAAATTTCTTCTATTTCAGCCCGCTTTTAATGCTTTCAACCTTCGCGACATCGGAATAGACTGAGAAATCATCAGGACTCGGCGGCAAGCGATTCAGGGTACATTCACCGTTTATGGTCAACGCATTGTGGACATTCCAATCGCTCAAGCAGCTCGTGGCCGAAAAGCTGGGGGGCACCAAGTTCATCGCCGTCGCCAATCGCGAACCTTACATCCACCGCTACGTCGGCGGCAAAATTCAGTGCGTTTTCCCTGCTAGCGGCATGGCCACGGCCCTCGATCCGATCATGCGTGCCACCGGGGGGACGTGGGTGGCTCACGGAAGCGGCGACGCGGATCGGGAGGTCGTGGACGCGCATGACCGGATCATGGTTCCGCCGGGAGAAGGTTCCTATGCCCTAAGGCGCGTCTGGCTTTCGCAAGATCAGGAAGAGAAATTCTACTACGGTCTTTCCAATGAAGGACTCTGGCCTCTTTGTCACATCGCCTACACCCGCCCGGAGTTCAATTCCGCGAATTGGGAAAGCTACAAGGAAGTGAATCAGCTCTTCGCCGAGACCGTCCTGCAAGAGGCGAATGGCGAACCAGCCTTCGTTTTCATTCAGGATTACCACTTTTGTCTCTTGCCGCGGATGCTCAAGCAAATGGGGGGAGAAAAAATCCGCGTCGCCCACTTCTGGCACATCCCGTGGCCCAATCGCGAAACCTTCAGGGTCTTCCCGTGGAAGGAGGAACTTCTGGACGGTCTTCTCGGCAACGACCTGCTCGGATTTCATCTTCGCTACCATTGCCAAAACTTCCTCGACACCTGCGATCGAATGATTGAGGCCAAAGTTGACCACGAGCGCTTCGAAATCATGCGCGGCGGGCGCTCGACTTTAATACGACCGTTCCCGATCAGCATAGACTTCGCCCGCCACGACGCGCAGGCTCGATCACCGGAAGTGGAATCGGCCATGCAACGTTGGCGGACTCGATTGCGCCTGGATGATCGTTTGCTCGGCGTTGGGATCGAGCGGTTGGATTATACCAAAGGAATTCCAGACCGCCTCCTAGGGTTGGAAGAATTTCTCCAGGAGAACCCTTCTTGGCGGCGGAAAGTGACGTTTCTTCAGATTGCCGTCCCCAGCAGGTCTCATATCCCTCGATACCTGCAGGAGGAAAAATCCATCCAAGAACTGGTCGAACAAATCAATTGGAAATGGGGAGACAAGCATTGGAAGCCCGTGATCCTGCTTGAAGAGCATCAAGGTCAGGTGGATATGATGGCCCTGCATCGGCTGGCGCAGTTTTTCATCGTGAGTTCACTGCACGACGGCATGAATCTGGTCGCGAAGGAATTCGTGGCCAGCCGGTTTGACGAGCAGGGCGTCCTTATTCTCAGCCAGTTCACGGGCGCTCAACGCGAATTGCCCGAAGCTCTTCCCATCAATCCCTTCGCCATTCACGAATACGCCCAGGCCATCCTGCAAGCGGTGACCATGCCGGAAAAGGAACAGCAGGATCGGATGCGACGGATGCGCGAGCACCTCATCTACCATAACGTTTACCGTTGGGCGGCCAAGATTCTCTTCACCCTTTTCAAGCTCGAATTCCCGGAAGAAGATGGGGACTGACCGGCATGGGCTTACCAACCGACCTTCTGCGCGAGGTCGAATCCCGTTTCGGATCGGGCGCTGATCTCGCGCTCTTCACCGATCTCGATGGCACCTTGGTCGGCTTTATGGACCGCCCCGATCAAGTCGAATTGACGCCAAGAGTTCGGCGGTTGCTCGAACGGATTTGCCAAACGCCACGCTCACAGTTAGCCGTCGTTTCCGGTCGTCCGCTGGAGCAAGTCCGTCGGATGATCGCATTGGAGGGAATCATTTGCGCGGGGAATCATGGACTGGAAATCGGTGGAACGGGCCGCGACTTCACACACCCTGAAGCTGATTCTTGCCGGATCGAACTGAAGGATATTCGGGACAAAGTCCGCGCGCGCCTCAGCGGTCTCCCCGGAGTTTGGATCGAGGACAAGGGCCTGACCGCCACCGTTCATTATCGCTCCGCCCCTGAATGCCAGAATCGGGTCAAACGCAATGTCGCCGAGGCTCTTGAGGACGGAAGCCGCTTTCGCTCGGTTCCGGGAAACATGATCGAGGAAATTCGACCCAACGTGAATTGGAACAAAGGTAAAGCCGTGGATTGGATTCTCAAGCAAATCGGGCTTACCCGCGACGCGGCGATTTACCTTGGCGACGACGTGACGGATGAGGACGCCTTTGTCGAACTTCAAGCGGGTATCACCATCCGTGTCGGCGCGGATGAGCCAACGACCGCGCGATTTCGGTTGCCCAGCGTTGAGATCGTCGAGGAGTTCTTGGAATGGCTGGCGGCTCTCAGGCGTCCCGTCGCGTGAATCGCCGACCCTCACGCCGCCATTAAAGCGTTTCCCAATCCGCGTCGCAGACCCAGCATGAGCGTTAGATAATCCCGAAGATGACGCGTGAGCAAAAAGTTTTCCCGCACAAATTCGCGTCCGATCATCCCCATGCGTCGTATCTCTTCGGGTCGTTCCAGAAGATACCGAAGCCAAAGCGCGGCCCCTTCGGGAGTATCCACCAAAAATCCCGTGTGATGGTTATGGACTTGAAGCCGAATTCCGCCGACGTTGCCCCCGATGAGCGGCTTGGCCTTCCATAGGGCTTCGGTCACGGTCAGTCCAAAGCCCTCCTGCACCGACTTTTGGATGACAATCGTCGAGGCTTTTTGTAGCGCGTTGATGGTGACGTGGGCGTCGCCGGGAAGCAGGAGAACGTGGATATCCGGCTCGTCCCGCGCCGCCTCCCGAACCTCCTCTAAAACTTCGGCCCCTTCTGGATCGTCCGTGGCTCCTCCGCCCGCTAAAACCAATCGGGCGGGCAGCGTTTGTTTAAGCATCTTGAACGCGCGGATGACCCCGATGGGATCCTTGAAGCGGTCAAACCGTGAAATCTGGGTGAGGATCGGCTCGTCTCGTGGAATGCCGAGTTCGCTTAGCGCAACGTCCACCTCCTCCGGCGCGAGATCGCGGTTCTTTTCGCTCAAAGGATCAATGCTGGGTGGAATAAGAAACTGTGGATGTGGAAGAGACTGCGCGAATTCCGCCACTGAAAAAATGCTGGCGTCGTATCCCGCGACTTTGGTCGCAAGGTATGACCACACGTTGCGATGGGGCCGGCTCGCGTCAATGTGACAGCGCCAGACCCATCGTCCTTTTCGGTTCGGACACATTTCGAGCAAGGGCGCCGGCTGTGGATCGTGGATGAAGACGTAGTCCGCGGGCTCGAGCAGGGGTCGGAGCCTCTCCACGTTCATACGGACGGTCTCCTCGTAATCGCGGATCATCGCCGGGGTGAGCCGAACGGATTGACCCTGCAGTCCATTATGAAAGGCTTTGGTCACCGCAAAGAAATCGGGATTGCCCTCGATCACCTCCCACGACGCGTCCAAGCCGAGCTCCCGCATGAGGGGAATCATCCAGCCGAGAATTTCCGCGACTCCGCCTCCGAGACGCGTGGAATTAACGTGGACGACGCGCATTCCTTTTAAGTCCTTGGCTAAGAGGCGCAGATGATGGAGCACGTCCGCGCCCACGATCGTAAAATAGTCGCGTAGGGTGCGATTGATCATGATGCAAACCCCTTGGAAAACTGCTCGATCAACCGTTGGCGAATCTCCTGAAGTCGGAGAAAATAAAAGTCAATTTTCCCCAGCCTGGAGATCAGGTCTTCGGGAACCGGGTCAAGCTGGCGAAGCCACGCGGTAAAGTCGTCCTCGCCTTTCGGCGGACGGCGGCGCGCTCCGACAAAATGATAATAGATGGAACCGAGCGAGAGCGTTCCCATCCCCTTGGATAATTCCCGAAGCGTGTCAAACCGGAGTTCCGTGTCAAAGACCACCGTCACGCCGCGAACGAACTGGAATCCCTGATCTCTCGGCGCCCAGGGAATCATCGGCAACTCGGCCAAACGTTCGTCAATCAGGTCTATGACGTGGCGACGCAGGGTCTCCATGTCGGCGAAAAGGTAGGGGTTGATGACCCCCAGTCGCTCGGCCAGGACCCGTTCACGCAGCGTGTGGCGGATCCAGACGGCAAAATCGTTGCGGAATTCGGGATCGTCGAACGAGGCGCGGATGTGCGTCTCGCAAAAATGGTGGAACACCGATTCCACCGGGCAGGCCTTGAGCCTCTCGCGCAGCTCGCGCAAATTCAGAGCGGAATCCACGCCCGCCATCCAAGGCACGACGGCGCAGTCCTTGACCGCAAAGGATGAAGTGGGAGACGTGGCGGTTTCTGTCACCGAGGACTCTTCCCATTGCGCTAGGCGCAATTCCATGGGTACTCTATATCCCGACTGCGCTTTCTGGCAACAGGGGGATTACAATCCATATTTTTCCCATGCGCGTTTGGGAATTGGATTTCGGATGCTTATCCCCCTACTCGCGACGACGCCGAACTTCGCAAATCGTTAATCCACGTACATAAATTCGTTCGCGCAAAGAAGAACCTGGCAATAAGGTTCCCAAGCCGAGACGGACGGTGCATTCGGATGATCGTTTTCACCAAGCGAATCCTTGAGCGTTTTTAGACCGATATTCAATTCGCCGAGTGTTGCCGGACGTGCGTAAAGTCGTTCATAAAGCCGGCCAATTTTTTCGACGAGCGGAACGTTCGGAGTTCCTTCACCCGCAGGCGGCGACGCGACCCACTCCGCCAGTGCGCGGGCTTGCTCAAGAACAAACGGACTATTCATCAGGAAAAGAGCCTGAGGCGCGACGGTCGCTTCGGTTCGCTTATCCACGATCGCGGCGGCATCCGCAGCATCAAACAGCGCGCCGAAATTCGAGCGGTCAGATCGAATCGTTCGGAGATAAAGCGTTCGGCGCGGCGAACCGAGATCTCGGATCGAAGGTCCGCCGAGCGTGGAATCGAGTCGCCCCGAAGTTGCAAGCAAGGCGTCACGCAAGGCCTCCGCTTCAAGCCTTCGCCTTGCCATCCGACCGAAAAGCCGATTTTCCGGATCGTGCTTCACGAGCTTCACAAACTCCGGATCGCCCGACGCGCTGGCTCTCTGATACGCGTCCGAAAGCATCATAAGCCGGTGCATGGCCTTCAGCGACCAACCTGACTCGATGAACTTACGCGCGAGAAAATCGAGCAGTTCGGGATGGCTCGGCGGCTCGCCGAGCTTGCCGAAATTCCCCGGTGTCCGCGCTAAGCCCTCGCCAAAGTGCCGCTGCCAAATCCGGTTGACCATCACGCGCGCGGTCAGTGGATTTTTTTCACTCGCGACCCATCGGGCGAGTTCAAGTCGGCCACTCATTTTAGATAAAGTCGTCGCGGGATCGTCCGAAAGAACGCGCGGAAAACGCCTCGGCACAATCTCGCCCAGCCGCCCATAGTGTCCTCGGATATGAACTTTCACGTCGCGAATTCCGGTATAGGCCGTATTCGGAACGCCCCCTTCCTGAATCCCAACCGCGAGATCAATCGGCGGCGCGGGAATCGCTTCGAGCGAGGTTAGTTCCGTCTGAAGTTTTTCACGTGACGCCCGCCGTTCTGCGTTCCACTTCTCGAGTGGTATCTCCATTCGGAAGGGACTCGTCGGCGATAAAAGCTCGTCATAAAGTTTCATATATGGATCGTTCTTGTCTGGAACAGGCGTGTTTAGGACTTCGTTCAAACGTTTCGAAACTCGCTCTGCACCTTCGGCAGCGGCAACATCGGTGGGCGTCCAACGATCTAATACGACGTTTCCGACTTCTGTTTCCCACTGCGCCATCAGCGGATTCTTCCGCGCGTTTCCCTTTGCATCACGATTAATAAGGTCCATGAAATGCCAGACGTCAGCGTTGCCGAATTTATCGGGACGAGGATTCACCAACACGTCCGATTTGAATCCCGCGAGCATTTCCTCTGCGAGGTTCCAATTTCGCTTCTCGCCTTCGAGTTCCGCGATCTCAATCTGCACTGTCGTCGTATCGCAACTGTAATCGCCATTCGGCGCGATGACGACTTGGATCATCTCGCCCGCCTTAATTTCAATGCGACTGAGCGAATCTGGAATTCCTTGCGCCTTGGCTTCGTCGGCGAATTCACGCGAACCGCCGTTGCCGAGATCGGCGACAAGCAGGTGCGCCGTTTCACCCGTGCGCCGCACTTCAAGCGACCAGCGAATCCCGCCGCCGCAATTCGCATCGGCATCAAGGACATACCCCTTAATGGCAACCGCGCCCGTGATCGGACTTTTCCATCCGAGCGCGACCGGCTTTTCTACGGAGGGGTGAATCACGATCGAACGCGCGGGCTGGCGGATCGTCACATAAACAGCTTCGGTCGGATTCGTGTTTGCCGTCAGCGACGGCATTCCGTTTTCGCCGTTCAAAGCATGCAGTCCCTCCATGCCATGCAGGTTCTTGTTAAAATACTTCGGCAGACGCGTCCCTTCATCGAATCCCAAATAATCCACCCACCGACGGACGAATTCAGGCTCGATTCGAAAGTGTCCCGCGAAATCGTCAATGTCGGTTCCCGGCTCGCCCTGGTGTTCAAGTTTTCGCACCATGTGAATCGCGCGCGCCGCCATCATGTATTTTCCGGTGTCAGGTATCAGCCGTTTCGCGGCTTCAAGGCTTTCGGTATTGGCGAGATTCTGTAGTTCCGCGCGCAGTTCGCCCATCCGCTTTTCGCGTTCGCGCCGCGCCGTCATTTCCGCCGGGTCAATGAGCGGAATGTGCAACATCGGCGAACCTTCGGTCTTGTTTCCCGGCCCCGGAATAATGTGGCTGCTATAAAAAATCCCCGCGAGCGCGTAGTAATCTTCGGTCGTAAACGGATCGAACTTGTGATCGTGGCAACGCGCGCATGCGACGGTCACCCCCATCATCCCGCGCGTCACAACGTCAATCTGATCGTCCACGATATCGCTGACCATCTTCTCCTTATCCGCATCGCCGCCCGGCCAATTGCCGATGGCGAGTAGGCCCGTCGCGATAACGCCATCACGATGAAATTGTCCATCGGGCGAAGGCAGGAGGTCTCCCGCGATTTGCATTTGAAGGAAGCGATCGTAAGGCATGTCGTCATTGAATGACTTCACGACCCAATCGCGGTAACGCCACGCTTCGGTGCAATCCGATTCAGCGGCCTCGCCCGATCGCGAATCGAAAAAATCTGTATATCGCGCGACATCGAGCCAATGCCGCCCCCACCGCTCGCCGTACCTTGGCGAAGCCAGCAGCCGCTCCACGACTTTTGAAAAAGCATCTGGCGATTCATCGGAAAGAAACGCCCGCGTCTCTTCAACGGTCGGCGGCAATCCGGTGAGATCGAACGTCGCGCGGCGGATAAGCGTCCGTTTATCGGCGAGCGGCGCGGGTGATAGCCCCGCTTCGCGCAGCGGCGCAAGTAAGTAATCGTCCACGTTCTGCGCGGAAGATTTTTTCAGGGGTTGAAACGCCCAATGTTTTCTGGCCTCTTCGAGATTGATCTCTCGTTTGGGCGCGCCGGGTGTCTCGCTTGCCGCAGGTTTTGCGTTCGCCTCCTCGCGCGGATCGGGCGCGCCCATCCTAATCCACTCGGCAAAATCGCCGATGATCTCCTCCGAAAGTTTTCCCTTCGGAGGCATCCGAATCCCTTCGCCCTCATATCTCAACGCCTGATAGAGAAGACTTTTTTCAGGATCGCCCGGAACAATCGCGGGACCGCTCTCGCCGCCCTTAAGCAACGCGGCTTTGTCGTCGAGCCTCAGTCCCCCCTTGAGCTTGGGCGCTTCCGACGAATGGCACGAATAACATTGCTCAACAAGAACCGGGCGAATCTTCTTTTCAAAAAAATCCGAGCCTTCTTCCGCATACGATGCGAACGAGAATAAAATCCCAATCAACATTCCCATGACCATGGGAACAAACGTCCAACGTGTGACAAGTTTCAAAGTCATGGCTGCATACCATTTAAACTTCTTGGTGAAACTTCGTGACTTCGAGCCTTCGTGCTTGGACTTCTAAATC
Organism: uncultured Candidatus Sumerlaeota bacterium; assembly: GCA_964586185.1. Classification (GTDB taxonomy): domain Bacteria; phylum Sumerlaeota; class Sumerlaeia; order MVZB01; family JAJFLK01; genus CAZPIK01. Next base: position 18,283 of record CAZPIK010000037.1, read on the forward strand.
CGTTTCACCGGCCAAGTCCAGCTCCGATGTCGGCCGCTTCGTTGAGTTGTTCGATACGCTCACTCGACGTGCGGTCTCGATCCACCGTGTTTCCCCACCATTCATTCGTGCGTTCCCAACCCGATCTGAGCGCGTCTAAAATCGGTTCATGAAAAATCACCAACGCCACGACAATTCCACCGCCGATCAGCGCTTTAATGACATTGCTTTTCATTTCGATTTCTCCTTACGCCAGTAAGCGTCGCTCTCTCCATTTGAGCGGAAGATGTCGGGCTTCCTTGTTCCAAGGCTTGCGATATTTGCGCCCGAGCAGCTTATTCGCCGCATCCGAGTTTAGCGCAACTTCCCTCTCCGCGTCCCATTTAATCCTATCGCCCGAAAGGTAGGCGAGATTTCCAAGCTGGCATAGCACGGTCGAATGATGCCCGATCTCGATATCCGAAACCGGTCTCTTGCGACTCTTTATGCACTCCAGAAAATTTCGGACGTGGGGCGTCGTCGGCGTGTGTCCGCCGCGCTTGCGTTTTTCCATGAGCGGCTTCTTGTCGTTCTTTCCACCCGCTTCGTGAGGGAAAATTTCCCAGCCGCCGCGATCCACAAAAAGACTGCCATTCACGCCGTGGAACTCGATGCCGTAACCCCTCTCGCCCCGCACACCGCGCGCGGAAACTTTGGTGTTCGAGTAGGTCATAACGAAACCCTTGGGAGCGATCTCCGCCGCGGGGAATTGATATGTGACTTCGAGCGTATCCGGAGTATCTCGGTTGTCAGGTAATGCAAACTTTCCGCCCGTCGCCGAAACGGAAGTCGCATGCGGAGACTTCATCGCCCAATGGACGATGTCAATCAAGTGAACGCCCCAATCGCACATCATCCCGCCCGCATAATCGTAGAACCACCGCCATTGGTAGTGAAAACGGTTCGAGTTGAAATCGCGGAGCGGCGCGGGACCCGACCATAAATCGTAATCCACGCCATCGGGGAGTTTGTTGTCGCCCTGTCCCAATCCATTGGGCATATCGTAATCGTAGTTCCAAGTTCTGACGTAAGCGATCTGCCCGAGCGCGCCCGATTGAACGATGGCGACGGCTTCGGCGAAATGATCGGAACTGCGTTGCTGCGTTCCCACCTGCACGACGCGTTTATGCAACCGAGCTGCGTTGACCATCGCGCGCCCCTCGACGACGCTCTGCCCAATCGGTTTCTCGACATAGACATCGAGACCGACTTCGCAGGCCTGACAAACCGGAAGGCAATGCCAATGATCGGGCGTCGCAACGTGGGCGTCGTGAAGGTCTTTGTTTTCGAGAAGTTCGCGGTAATCCTTGTGCGTCGCGGGTCGCTTGCCGCTCTTGGCTTCGATCTCCTTGGCCGCCGCGTTCAAGCGATTCGAATCGGGATCGCAAAGGGCGATCACGCGGACTTCTTTCTGTGACATAAAATCAGCGGTGAGGACGTTGACGCCGCGTTGGCCGCAACCGATGAGACCGACGTTCAC